>CBETVX010000008.1:0-71802 GCA_965539935.1 uncultured Eubacteriales bacterium
TCCTCATTATTAGAATATTTTTCTATATCTATAGTTCTAATCATTTTTAAGGCAATATCATTAGGAGTAAAAAATTGAGAATTGTCTTTTAGATATTTCTTATTTTGTTTTTTTGAGTATTTAATTTGTTGTTCTTCAATTAGCTTTATTAAAGTGTCCATATGAGCTTTACTCCTTTTTATAATTACTTTTTATTTTATATTACTATAGATACAAAAATATGTCTATAGCTATGCAGAAACAATTTCCATATTAGGCTTTATATATAATTCATTACTTAAATACTCAACAAAAATAAAAGAAAATAAGTCTATTGCAGATATTATCAAGTCGCAATGAATAGTCCAGTATTTAGCCGTTTTATAAAACATGCTAGATGTAGAATCATTAATAACGAAAAGGGAAAGTTTATTTTGATTTTCTATCTCTCCATGAGCAATAGGATTTCTTCTATCATAAATTTTTTGCATTACTTTTAAAAAAACATCTAGTAAAAAGGATAAATCATCCAGAGTTAATACCTTAAAAGATAATCTTTTTTTATTAAGTGATTCAATTTTTTCTTTCTCTTCATTCGTTATATATTCACTTTTAAATAGACATTGACTTAACATAAATATATATTTTGAATTTGTATTAACAATTTTTAATAATAAATCCAAATCATTAAAAAAGATTTTTAGAAAAAAAGGAATATCATCATGTCCAATTAGTATTTCATCTGATGTAAAATCGACAAGGTAATAACTGTTATCTTTGTTATATTTTTCTATGAGGTTTAGCAATTTTTCTATTCTTTTATTTCTAGTTGTGATGTTTTCTAATGAAATAAAGATAGGAAAAACTAGTAAACTTGTATTTATAGTTGATATATCTAGTCTTAAATTTTTTAACAATTTTAAGGTTTTTAAAATTGCAAATTTTAAAAACCCTTCATAATGAGCATATATCGATGGCATAGTAACTCTAGCTATATAAAATCTTACATCTTGACTTATTAAAGAATTATTAATCAAAGCGCTAATAGTTGAAAGTTCTTTTTTTCTTTTAGAAGAATGTGTTTGGAGTTGGTCGTTATACTCTTCAAGTAAAGAATCTTTATTTATCAACTTTGAACACCTCTCTTGCATAAACTCTGGCTTTAACAAAACGTTCTGCACTTCTAACTGTTTTATTAAAATATTTACCTGTTCCAACGAGAGATTGTATTTGATTTTCTAGGATACTTTTATCAAAATCACAAATATTACTATCTACTAATGTTCCCCAAACAATAGTTTCAAAAATAAACCATTGAAAGGCTCCTTTATATTTATTACCATCATATACTCTAAAGCCATAATCATCAGAAATATCATGTAATAAATTGATTAAATATATAAATTCATCTAATTGTTTTCTAATTTCTTCAACTGTAACATTTTTGCAAATTTTTTCAACAGCATTATCCATAAATAAATTCAAGTCATAATTATGTTTAAGGTTTAACTCTAGTTTGTCATAGTTTTTGGCAACAAGGTATCTAGTCAATATTTCTTTATCCATACTTACGCTAAGCTTGTCTTCGTTAATGTTAATAACAGATTTAAATTTGTCATCTTTTGCATAATCATCTATTAATCTAAAAATATCTTCATTTTGCATAAGTATAAGTGCATTTCTAATTTCTTGAGGTGATAAGTGTGAACCACCGGTATTTATTCTTTTGAAAAGCTCATACTTTGAGTCTTCATCACTCCCATGTCTAAGCATTATAACCGATAAAGAAGATCTTTTAAAATCTATTCTAGTTGCAGAATCAAAATGTTTTTCACCAAATTCTTCACTCCATACATATCCTTCTTGTTCTTCTAATAAATCTCCTTTAAGTAATACAAGTGGTTCTACTAGTTTGTCAGTTTCATCACGTAATATACCAACAAAATGATAAATTGTTGATAATCTTTGGACTCCATCTATCACATCCCATATACCATCTTCTCTTTGAATAATAAAAATAGCAGGTATAGGATAACCTAATAGTATAGATTCTATGAATCTGCTTTCTTGTTCTTCTGACCATCTAAACATTCTTTGAAAAGCAGGTGATATATTTATTTCGCGTTGTCCTTCTTCATTCCTTTGCTCATATAGATTAATAAATTCACCAATAGACATAAGTATTTGATTAGTATAAATTTTAGACCTTTTTTTCAATATTACTTTACGTAAGCTATTTTCCTTTTCTATATTTTCACCCATAGATTTCACTCCTTTAGTATATATTTTATAAGATTATTAAAAATTTTAATATATTATTATCGGAAGATATGTTTTATAAGATATAAACAGGACAAATATTTACCACTGGATAAGAAAGATGGGGGCAAAAGTAGTAGATAATGGAATTACATAAAAGGTAAAGTTTCAAATATGTTTTTTTGAATTGCTGTTTAAAACAAAATTCATGTTTTCTATGATTATAGACTAAGTTTATTCCTTAGAGATTTACTATTCAAAATTCTTGAACAAACTGAAAATATTTTTTTACAAGAGATGTTTTAATATATGAATGTTCTTCATGTTTAGAGTAAAAACTACACACATCTAACAGTCTCCTTTTTTAACTACAATTATATAATATTTACCTTGTCAAAAACTAGCAAATATTGTCGTAAAATAAATAAAATACAAAAAAAGCAGGATAACCTGCTTTAAATTGAAAAATAACCATGTATCTCATTATGAAATTTAGTTATAAATTCACTATCAGACCTAAAGATTAAATTGAGTCTATGCTTCATAAACTGATTTGTAACATCAAATATTTCAGCCCTTTCAGCTATTACTGTATAGATATCCATATCTACTAATAATTCTTTTTTTTAAAACAATGATATAAATTAAAACTATTTCAATTCCTCATAGGTAGACTAAAAACGTACCAAGGGGAAGCACATTAGATTTAGACACCATAGGTTTCAATTCCTCATAGGTAGGCTAAAAACACTCATTAGATTCTCTCCCAAAGATTATTAGTGAAATGTTTCAATTCCTCATAGGTAGGCTAAAAACTAATAGGCATTCTTCATGACACTGATATGATATTTGCGTTTCAATTCCTCATAGGTAGACTAAAAACCCTAGGAGGATGAAATTTATTATAAGGAGGCTGAAAGTTTCAATTCCTCATAGGTAGACTAAAAACTTCTGGGTATGATTTATGGAATGCTAAAAAGTTGTCGTTTCAATTCCTCATAGGTAGGCTAAAAACCCATTTTGCCATTGAAAATGCTATATTCTTTGAATTCTACATTTGCTTAAAATTTCCTTCTTTTTTTATGATTTTTTTCCAATATATTATATTTACTTATGTTGGCAAAAATTTAAATTGTCGTCGACCCCCAGAGGTTTTTGCACTATTGGAGGTCGACGACATTATTTAATATATTACTGAAGGATTTTCTTTCCCTTTTTAATGAATTTATTTTCTATTAACAGCATACTAAGAAAAAATATATATTACTTTAATTATACTTTTATATAGAGAAATATCCATATATCTCATCATTATATCTACTTATGTACTCAATATCTGTTCCAAAGATTAAACTAAGCCTATATTTCATAAACTCATTAGTTACATCAAATATTTCAGCCATTTCATCCAGCATAGTATAGTTATCCATATCTATGGATAACTCCTTTATCATAAAAAGAGGGCAGAGGAGATATGCAGCCATTCTTTTAGCTTGATTTTCCTGCTTGTCTAAATAAATATCGTTATAATATGTAAGCTGATTTCCTAAGTGGAGCAGAGCATGGCTGAATTCTTCTGCTAACTGTTGCCTTTTCTCATTATAAGAAAGATTACTATTAACCATAATAATTGCTTTATTTTTCTTAATAATAGTCTTACTATCACAATTCATATAGAAAAATTTTATATTATGATATTGTTGCACGATTTTTTCAATGTCAATTTCCCAAGGATGCTTAATCCCATTATTCTTCAAAATAGAATTTGCTTTATCTTCTAGATAACTTGTATTTTGACTAGGTATAAGATTAGATAACTGCATGTATTTCAGTTTTCCCCCTTGTTTGTCAATAACTTTTATAATTTTATTTATAGGCACATATTAATAATGATATAATAAACCTAAAAGGATGTCGGGCTCTCGTGGATAGGTTATTGGTTACCTTCCTCACTATCTATGCGTTGCACCTTCTGTAGTACTTTTACAGGTTTCCTACAGCTTGGCTCATGGTTTCCCTCGGCTTTACGTTAGGGGGTTCCATGAATTCACCCGATTACCATCTATAAATTACTTTATAGTGGGGCAATAAATATCACCAGTAGCACTAAATGTTTTTTCGATAATAGCACCAGCTCCTTTTTCATTTGTTAACATTGAGTCAGCGCCAAAGATGTAATCCACAATTGATTTATTAGAACTAATACCTAAATTATCTAATGGTGAATTATCAAACATATTAGTTACTTTGTTTGTATTCAACTTTGTTATCGCACCGGCTTTTTATCCGGTGCTTCTTTATGTTTCCATAAAGTTCAGCATATATCTTCATCCTAATAGGTTATTATTGTTATATACTTTTTATAATTTACTCTTCATCATCCCAATTATCAAACTGGTCCTTAACAAACTCCCAAGTTTTAAGAAGTTGCTTGATTTTTTTCTTAGGTGCTGACTTAAGGTCATGAAAGAGTATGCTTAGCTCTGGGTCGGATTTTATTTTTTCGAGAAGTTCTTGTTCTTCTGGAGTTAGGTCATTTTCATCTTCTTGTGGGTTTCGTATGTCTGATCTTCCAAGGAGGTAATCTACGGAAACGTTGAAGAAGTCAGCTAGTTTTTGAAGTAAATCAATTTCAGGAATTTGTTTATTTTGTTCATATCTTGAGATAGAACTTTTATTTAAATAAAAGTTATCTGCTAATTGTTGTTGAGTAAGTCTTTTCTCACTCCGTAATTCTTTGAATCTTTGTCCAAATGTAGCCATTAACAGTCACCACCTTTAATAAATATTATATCTTAAGTTGCATTAAAAGAAATATTTGTTGTGTAAAGAGAAACTTTTTTGCAAAAAACTATTGACAAGTTGTTTTTAAGAGTTATAATACTAATATAAAGTTTCTTTAAAAACAACATAATAACATAAGGAGGTGAGCTAATTGTTGAGTAGAGAGCTAAAATCACTAAGAATAAAAATGGGATTTACACAAAAAGTTATAGCTAAAAAACTAGAAATGAGCGAGTCTTCTTATAATAAACGTGAAAATGGGTTAATTCCTTTTAGTTTAGATGAAATAAAGAAACTTAAAATAATTCTTAAATTGGACAATGAAGATATAATAAGAATTTTTTTTGCAGAAGAAGTTGCATAAAAAGCAACACAAAAATCACAGCCTAACATCATTTTTCCCGATTTAAAGAGATAAATTACGCATAGGAGGTGAGAAAGGTGGAAGAAAAAAAAGAAATATGTAAATTCTGTGGACAAGAGATGGTGTCAAAACCCACAATTTCTATTGAACAGGTTCTCTTATTAGCGTTTCAAAAATTATATGATTTCAATAAAGATGAAAAAATAGAGCCTGAACAATATAGAAAGAATATTGAAACAATCATTAATATTTATAAAGAATTATCTTAAAGCATTATTTGAATACTTCCATATGTGTTGAAAGCTTTTGATTTTTAAAGTATTCGTACGCTTTTAAATAATATTTATAAGTTTCTTCACACAAACTTTCAATATCACTATCAGAATTTGCCTTGTTAGCAACTATTAATGCTAATTGATTTATTAATTCTTTATTTAATTTGGGATTAGCCAAAGTATCACCTTCTTTTATTGAATTTCATTGTTAAGTTCAGGCTCAAGAAAATTTTACCATGTATATGGAAGAGGGACAAGAAACCGCGTAGGAGGTGGGAATGGTGCAGTCATTTTTTAAGGAATATGGTTTAGTGATTTTAGTATCAATGGCAACAACATTTTTAACCCGCTTATTATTAGATTTGTTGCTATAGTGACTAGAATTGGTATCCAGGCATTTTTAAGCCAAAGTGTTTTTCTTTCTCTTTTTTGTGTAACTTTGTAATCATTCAATGCTTTATAGCCAGCATTGCTAAGATAATAGAATCCAGTTGGTTTTTGCTGGGTTATTCCCATAGAATCGACATATTCTTTATATTCAATAGCGATATAGCTCGGATACACAAAGGGACGTTTAACTGTTTCACTGCAAAGTAGGTCAAAGCGATATTCAACATCTGGTATGCTCTTTAAGAAATGTGATATAACCTGTTCTTTAGTGAGTTTATCAAATTTTGAAACGTAATTTAGAATTATGTAGTCTAGATGTTCAATCATATAAAACACTCCTGCATGTGTAAGATTTTAATAATTAAAACATAGCAGATAAGCAGAAGGATGACAAGAACTTTGAAACAGGACACCACATTTTAAAACAACAAGAAATCGCATAGGAGGTGAGAAAGGTGGATAAAAAAAAGAGAAAAAAAGAATGGGAGATATGGAAGATAGTATTAAAACAACCTCAAGCTTTTATTCCATTGATATGTGCAATATTTTCTTGTATATGTACTTTAATTGTTATCGTAAGGACTTTAATGTTTCATTAATTGTATATAAAGCTTTAGAAATGGTTTCTAATCTTAAAGATATTGGGAAATTAGGTTTTTTTGATTCGTCAAGTTGTTCTTGCATTATTTGTGTTTGTTTTCTAGTTTGCTTTAAAGAAAAGATTGCACAAGCAACGCTTATACAAGTAAATATCAAATTTAGTAGAGTAAAGTAGAAGTCCAACAATACACACCCCCTTGCATGGAAATTTTATCATAATTTAAAGAAAGTGGACAAGAAGAAATCGCGTAGGAGGTGAGAAAGATGACACTGGAACAGAGAGTTGAGGAGCTTGAAAAGAGGTTAGCTGAACTTGAGAAACAAGTTCAAGAACAGCTGAGTACAAAAAAAATAATAAATAGAATTAAAGAAACCCTTAAAAAAGAAATAGGTATAGCATCAACTATTGATTATTAGAATTTAGTTTTTCATATTCTTGTAAAGTGATTATTGTAGCTTGTACTGAGATTTGAGCAATTGTACGAGATAATGAAGAGTCATCTGGATACATTTTGTTGATACGTTTTAGTACATTTTTCTCTAGAATTTTAGCAGTATCCTTATCTAGCATTATTGCCACCTCCCTTTAATCAAATATTATCATATGCAGGGAAGGTGGATAAAGAAGAAATTACATAGGGGGGAGAAAGGAGGTCCTTTTTATGAGCAATGTAATAGTTCATTATACAAATCAAAAGTCAACTGAACAGCTATCATCAGAGCTTAATAAAATGCTAAGTAAGTTCTATAAAGAGACAGTGTATTCTAAAGAGCAACAAAGCTCAGAGAAAGAAAAAACTGATAAAGAGATTATATAACAAGGGATGTTCCTTCTTAATTTAATTTTTCAAAGAAAGGTAGTGATTTAGATATGGACAAATACCTAGAGCAAAAGCTTAAGGAAGTTTTAGCAAGATGTAAGAAAAAAATGGAAGAAGTGAAAGCAGAAGGAGCAAAAGATGACTTTGAGAAAGGATTCGAGACAGGAGCTACAATGGTTCTTTATGAATTAGAAGAGTTTGTTAAAACCTACTTAAGCTAGAAGGAAGGTGGGACAAATGAAGAAGGGCAAGTATATTGAAATACTTGAAAAGGGAGAAATGAGGATTTTAGTAACTCCATTTATATGTAAGGTGAGAGATTTAATGGATAAGCTTAGGCAAATAGAAAAGCTATAATTCTTAATTTAATTATATATAAAAAGGTGGTGGAAAAGAATGAGGAAATATTGCGGGGCTATCTACAAAAAGGCAAGAAAAGATGCAAATTTAACCCAAGAACAAGCAAGCGAATTACTGCCGATACCTAAGAGGACATTAAGTGCATATGAAAATGGGGATTTGTTACCATCTGGAGAATTAGTTTGTAGAATGATTGAAGTGTATAATGCAAACTGGCTTTGGTATATGCATTTAAAAAATAATAATCCAGTAGGAAAAAAATATCTACCAGATATAAATTTAGGAAGATTGTCAGCTAATGTATTAAGACTGCAAAAGGAAATGGCAGATGTATATCAAGCAAATAATTCATTAGTAGAAGTAGCATGTGATGATGAGATATCAAAGAATGAGGAAAAGAAATGGAACATAGTTCTTAAAGAAATAAAAGAATTAATGAGTGCTTGTGTATCATTGATGATTTCAAATTAAATATTATATCATATTTTAATCTGATTTACCATGCATAAATTGTTCATGGTGCAAACATAAAAATTCATATATCGTTAAAGTGGAGGATAGTTAAGAGAATGAAAATAAATAGAAAAATAAAAAAAGCCCCAAGAAAAGGGCAGACAAAAAATATCCGTACCTCCATTATACCCATTTTTTAAAAATTATACAAGGGAGATGAAAATATGAATAGGAAAGAAATACTTAAGAGAATTAATGAGCTTAAAAGTATTAATAAAGTATTTGAATTAATTACTGATGATATAGATGAACAAAAGTATCTTGAAGAAATAGAAGGAACCATAGATGAAGCAATATATTTCTATCAAGAAAAGTTAGAAGAAATAAATATGGTAAGCATTAATCAAGGACAAGCTTATTCTGATGGTATTAGAGAAAATATACACCCTGCATATGTATATGGGAGGGTGTAAAATGCAAGCTAAAGTTTTTATAAATACACTTAATATAGACCGCAATCAGTGGCTTAAAAAGAGAAAAATAGGGATTGGAGGCTCTGACGCAGCTGCAGTAGCAGAACTAAATCCGTGGACAAGTCCTATAGCTGTATATCTTGACAAGCTAGGACTATCAGAACCAGTAGAAGATAATGAGCGTATGAGAATAGGCAGGGACTTAGAGGATTATGTTGCCAAAAGGTTTAGCGAAGCTACTGGGATGAAAGTAAGGCGTAGAAATGCAATACTGCAACATCCAGAATATCCCTTCATGATAGCAGATGTGGATAGGCTTATAGTTGGTAAAAATGAAGGGCTAGAGTGTAAGGTCGCCAATTCCTTTGCTAAAAAAGAATGGGAAAATGATGAAATTCCAACTCACTATGAAATACAGTGCCATCACTACATGGCAGTGACAGGATATAAAGCTTGGTGGATAGCTGTACTGATAGGTAATGAAAAGTTCATTTACAAAAAAATAGAGCGTGATGAAAAAGTAATAAAAAACCTAATAAAAATTGAAAAAGATTTCTGGGAGAATCATGTATTAAAAAAACAAATGCCTGCACCTGATGGTTCAGGTGCAGCAACAGAAATTATTAAAGAAATGTATTCTAATTCAATACCTGGGCAAAGAATAGAACTACCTAAAAGTTATAAAAGTAAGCTACAAAGGCTTGATGAGATTAAAGAATTAATTAGCAAATTAGATAAAGAAAAGAAACAAATAGAACAAGAATTGCAGCTTGAGATGGGAGAAAATGAAATAGCTCTAATAGGAGATAGAATGATTACTTGGAAAACAGTTAACTCTAATAAATTTGACTCTAAGAGCTTTAAAAAAGATTATCCAGACCTATATGAAAAATACGTTAAGAAAAGCTCTTATAGAAGATTTACAGTTAAATAAGGAGGATGATATAAATGGCAAGTAGCAAAGTTAAAAATGCACTTCAAAATAAAGCCAGTAATAATTCAGCAAGCAAAAATACAGGACCTAAAACTATAAAAGACTGGATTAAGGTTATGGAACCTGAAATAAAGAAAGCACTTCCTAGTGTAATAACACCTGAAAGATTTACAAGGATGGCCTTAACTGCCATAAGTGTAAATCCAAAACTTGCAGTGTGTACACCTAAAAGTTTTATGGGAGCTTTAATGAATGCAGCTCAGCTTGGTTTAGAACCTAACACGCCACTGGGACAAGCATATCTAATCCCTTTCAAAAACAAAGGAATTATGGAAGTCCAATTTCAGTTAGGATACAAAGGACTTATTGATTTAGCATACAGAAGTGGAGAATTTGCAAATATTTATGCTAAAGAAGTTTATGAAAATGATGAGTTTGAATATGAATTTGGACTAAAGCCCAATTTAGTTCATAAACCAGCTACTAAGGATAGAGGAGAAGTTATAGCATTTTATGCTGTATTTAAGTTAGTAAATGGTGGGTTTGGTTTCGAGGTTATGAGTAAGGATGACATTATAGCTCATGCTAAAAAATACAGTCAAAGTTATAACAGTAAATATAGCCCTTGGACAAATAATTTTGATGAAATGGCCAAGAAAACTGTGCTTAAAAAGGTTCTTAAATATGCTCCAATTAAGGTTGAGTTCGTAAGACAAGTAACAGAAGATGGAACTATAAAAACTGAAATATCAGAAGATATGTCAGAAGTACAAAGTGAAAATATATTTGAAGCTGAATATACTGTTGAGGAAGATGAGGAGCAGGAAGAACCACCAATAGATTTAACAGGAACACCAATGGAGGAATAATTATGAAAAGACCTGATTTGATTAAAATTGAAGGTGGAAGTAAAAATAAAGAAAGTCTTAAAAATGCAATATTTCCCCTAATATTAGCATTGACAATTATATTATTAATTATTCTTAAATTTTGATATCCCCCTATAAAATTCATATATAGGTGCCCAGGGATACCTGGGTGCCCCTTTTAAGTAGGTGATAAATTGGCAAGTCCTCAGAAAGAAAATGGATATACAGCTATAGCAAATGAACTACTAGAAGCTATATATAGAGCAAAATTAAATGGAACACAATTTAGAATTTTTTTGGCTATTCTAAGATTTACTTATGGATTTAATAGAAAATGTCATGAATTCTCACTTGGATTTTTGTCTGATTCCATTGGGTCTAATAAACAACAAGTAAAAAGAGAACTAGATAAGTTAATAGACTTAAACATTATTATTGTTGTAAAAGAAGCAGGCTTTAATAATTCTAGAATATTAAAAATTAATAAAAATTATGATGAGTGGAAGTTAAAAAATATACAGTCAATTAAAAAGAGTACAGTAAGCGAATTAGATTACTCAACAGTAAGCGAAAATGCTTACTCTACAGTAAGCGGATTAGCTTACCAAGAAAGAAAATATAAAGACAATATAAAAAAAAATACTACTACTATTGCTATATATAATGGACTTCAAGAAACTGGAAATCAAGCTCCTGTCGCCCAGGTAGATGCCGACTCTACCAAACAGGATGAAGCAGATGAAGATATTTTAAATAAGCTTAATTCAGCAGTAGATAAGCTAGATAATTCACCTGTTGCTATTATTGAAAGGCATTATGCTGCTAATGTCTTAAATAAAACTCATGCAGGTGTGAAAGATATACAAGCTATATCAGAGGTCTACCAGGAAGGATACCCTGTAGATTTTATTATAAATTGCATTGATAAAGCCTGTGAGCGTTATAAAGCAAACAATAATGGGAAACTTGCCATACATAGCTTTAAGTATTTTATTCCCTTCATAAAGGACGAATGGGAGAAAAAGAAACTAAAAGAAGCTGCTGAAAGAATAGAGACTAGAGAACCAAAGGTCAATTTAAATAAAGCTAAAGTAAAGCAAAATCCCAAAGAAAAACAAAACTATTCTAGCAGCAGACCCAAGAATAGATTTCATAATTTCAAGCAGAGGCACCACAAATATAGCAATGAAGAGCTTGAAAAAATACTGGGAATCAAATAGTGACTTGTTTAGAAAGGAAGTGAAAAAGTGGGATTATTGTTTAGGATACTTGAAGGAGAAGGAGCTGAAATTATAGATCATAGAGCCTTAGAGATATCTAAAGGTGTACAAGAGCAAGTTTTGAGTGGGAGAGATTTTCATGAGACTTTGAAAGATGCTAGAAAGCTTATGAGAAGAGATGATAATAATGACAGTTAATATTGGGTTCGGAAATGTAGTCATGATAAATAAAATAATAGCAATTGTTAAGTATGAAGCAGCCCCAATCAAAAGGATGGTTCAAGAGTCTAGATATAATGGCAAAGTCGTAGATGCAACCTGTGGTAGAAAAACAAAAACAGTAATTGTTTGTGGAGACTATATAATACTTTCGGCACTTCAAACAAATACAATTGCTGGGAAAATTGAAAGGGGATTAGGGCATGAAGATAAAGAGACAGTTTAAAATCGATAGATTATACTTTTGGACAGTTATCAGTGCAGTAATAATTATTTCAGCTCTAATGGCTCTAATTATTTTTAGAAATAATCCCAAAATTATTTTGATTTTAAATTTATGTATGTTTTTATATCAAGTCTTTCTAGTAATCAAGACTCTGAGGTGGTTGTATGAATGAACTAAACATAGTGGTTCCAGGAAGACCAGTGCCCTATGTAAGAATGACTCAAAGAGGTAAGTATGTTAAGAGCAGGGCCAAAAAGTACCTTGAATATAAAAATTCTATTAGCTGGATTGCTAAAACAAAAATCAAGACACCTATATCAGCTAGCATATTTATATCCGTAAAAGTTTTTATAAATGGCAAAAAGCAAGGTGACGCTGATAATTACTTAAAAACAGCTATGGATGGACTTAATAAAATAGCATACATAGATGATATCCAAGTTATAAAAGCAACAGTTGAAAAAATTCCTTGCGAAAAAAAAGATGAGCGAATGGAAATAAGAATAAAGGAAGTGGTTAATTGACAGATATTACTATGAAATACGCCTTTAGGAGTATTATAAGATACTTAAATGGAGACATTGAAACGGCAATAGAATTAGCAACAGTGGCAGAAAAACTACATGATAATGAACAAAAAGCTTGGTATCAAGTTGGAGAGATTATTCCAGTTGAAGTTAAGAGAGAACTATATAAAATGGTCGGATAAGTTGTAGGTACTAAATTTTAATAGCGAAAATGTTAGGAGGGTTTTCGATGAGTAAAATTATTGATTTAAATGAATTTGCATGTGGAGCAATGGCAGAGCAAGTTAATATTGAATTAGCTAAAGTATTAAAAAACATAGCTGACCCTAATACGGATTATAAGGCAAAAAGGAAACTAGTAATAACACTTACTTTCACTACAGATGAATCAAGAGATATGACTGTAGTAGATGTAAAAACGCAATCAAAGCTTGCACCACAAAAAGCACTTAATACTAAAATACTAATCGGACAAGACTTTGAAACTGGTCAAATCATAGGAAAAGAGTACAAAAAGCAAGTGCCAGGACAAATGTTTTTAGATGTTGATGAAGAAACTGGAGAAATAAAGGAAGGCCACATATCAAATACTGGTTTACAAATATTAAAATAAAAAATTAGGAGGAATAAATTATGTTAAATAGAGATGCTTTAGAATATTTAGTGAGTTTAGGAGATGTAGAAGTAATAACAGTTGGTAATCAAGAATATTCAACTAAGAAACTATACATGATTACAGAGCCAAAACCAGCACAGCTGGAAACAACAACTTTAACAGCTTTGATAGATTATATTAAATCAGAGATAGATCCACATTGCAGTGAAAAACTTTTAATACATATTAAAAGCCCATCTGAAGTTGTTTTGTATTCTGGACTTAGAGATGATGCAGAAAGAGAAACATACATGGTTTGTAAGGCATTAACACCAAATAATATAAGTTTTAATAGATTCTTAGATACAGAACAATTTAATATTATGTTGCAATCAAGCTTTGTAGACAATGATGATAGAAAAAAATTATTAAAAGTAACTGGAACAATTACAGATAAAGCAGTAAAGGAAGTTGGAGATGATGGAGTAAGCCAAGCTGTAACTATAAAAACAGGAGTGGCAACTGTAAATGATGTAAAAGTACCTAATCCAGTAATTTTGGCACCATACAGAACATTCCCAGAGATAGAACAACCAGAAAGTAGGTTTATATTTAGAATGCAGAGTGGTCCTGCTGCAGCTTTATATGAAGCAGACGGTGGAGCTTGGAGAAATGAAGCTATGAGTAGGATAAAAGAATATTTGGAAAATCAATTAAGAGAGATAGACTTTGTAGAAATAATTTCTTAATAAAGATTAAGGTGTTAGGAATTAGGACCTAGCACCTTAGTATTTAGATTTATTCGCAAAATAAGATATTAATGGAGGTTTAGAGTATGATAAAAATAAATAGAGAAGGTATAAGTGAGATGAAAGAAAAGGAAGTTTTAAAAAATTTAATTAAAACTGTGAAAAGACTATCAAATAATTTTGATTCTAAAGACCCTATATTTCATGATTTAAAAAGCATTGAATATTTTATTGAAGGGAAAATATTCAATTAAGGGAGAGTTGAGTTATGAATATTAAAGAATTAAATAAAAAAATATGCCTAATATGCGAAGGCAGTGGGGTAGTACAAACTCCTGAATGGAGAGAATATTGGGAACAGAAAAAGCACAATCATGACATAGAAATGCCAATGCATGTTCCTGAAGAGGAAATATGCAAAGAATGTGAAGGGGAAGGTGTAGTATTAGAAATAGATAAATATAAATTAAAAGAATACAGAAAAAAGCGAAAAGGTGATATTGAAATAATTACAGGTTTTGATTTAGTTGTTGAGGAAAACACTAAGAAAATTGTAATTGCGACTATATATGATGTGGAAAAATTTAATGAATTCGTAAAAGTTTACGAAAAAGATATAATATGAAAAATATTATTGTAAAAATTATTGATTGTTAATTAAGATTTTAGTTTAGGTGGTGGTAATGTGGATGTGTATAATAAAGCAATAAAAAAATGGGGAAAAAGAACACAAATGGTAATGGCAATAGAAGAAATGGCAGAACTTACACAAGCACTTACAAAAAATCTTAGAGGTAAAGACCATAATGTTGAAGAAGAAATTGCAGATGTAAAAATAATGATTGGACAGTTGGAAGAAATATTTGATAAAGAAGCTATAGCAAAGTGGGAAAAATTTAAGATTGAAACTTTAGAGACATTTTTAGAAAGTGAGTGATAAGAGTGAAGGTAGAGAGAGGTATTATTGTAAATAACACTAACAATGAAATAACTAAAATACTTGAAGGTATGGAAGTTACAGCAATATGGAGCGAATTATACCCAGGATACTCTGTAGGAGGACCAACAGCTGAGAAAGATTTTGATGAGTTTATAGAAAAAATATTACCTTCTTATAACTCAATGGGATATTCATACTCAAAAGAAAAATTTAAAACCCTTTGGAAGAATGGAGAAATAGAGGAGAGGTTAATTATTGATAAGCAAGATTTCAAGCCTATAGAAGTATTAGCAGAAATAAAAGATAGGAAAATTTAAGGAGGTTGAATAATAATGTATGAAGATTATTTCAAATGTTTAAATTGTAACAACATCTTTAAAATAATTTCAAAAAAAGAAATAGATTTTCCTATTCATTGTCCATCTTGTGAAAGTAGATACATTGATTTTGCAGTTGATAATGAAATTAAAGAAATAGACCAAAAGTCAATTGATAAACAATTTCAATTAAATAGTTGAAAACAAAGGGGGAATTGAATGACAGAGATAAGATGTATTTGTTGTAGAAAACTTTTAGGAAAAATTCCAAAACAAACTAAAGCAAAAATTGAAATCAAATGCCCCAAATGTAAAACTATACATGTGTATGATACAGAGGCTCTAGAAGCCCAAGGATAACTAAAACCTTGGGCTTTTATATTTTTTTGGAGGTGAGAGCATGGCAAAGGTAAGGGATGTGATTTCAAATGAGAACAAGGAAAGATTATATAAGCTGACAAAAAATATATTAGAAATGCGAAAGGATATTTCTATAAAAGATTGTATGAGGCATGATGGTTATAAAAGGATTAATCGTAGGATTAGACAAGTGAGGTGGGGAAAATAATGGATTCTATAAAGAGCTATTCTGATCTATGTATCGATATAGATAATCTTGAAGAATATTTACAAAATCTTGAAAGAGAATTATATGCTGTTAGAAGAGTTATGGGACCAGAGGTTTATAAGAAAGATTTCACTACATTTGATAAAGCTTATGATAGATTTAATGAGATTGAAAGAAAAATGGCTATATATTCTCAAATACTAGAAGATAAAAAGAAAACTAGAAAAAAAATACTAAAAAATCTTAGAAAGCTTAAAGGGCTGGATTATAAGGTAGTATATCTTAGAGATATAAAAGGATTGACATTGCAAAAAATATCTGAAAAGCTGAATTATAGCTTAAGGCATATTGAAAGAATAAGTGCAAGAAATAAAAGGATTGACTTAAGCTTAAGATGTCGGTATAGGGTCGGTGATTTGAAAGAAAATGCATGATATAATGATACAGGGAGAAATTTATGGATTATAGCTATAGTAAAGGTGACAGCACCTGGGATGAGTCCTAGGTGTTTTTATTTATATTTAATTCCCCGTAGGGATATATATAATATCTTAACCCCCTATCGGGGGTAGAGGTGATTATTTTGAAAAATAAAATTAGTATTAAAAGATTTAAGAAATCGAAGTGTTATAGATGTGTTTGGCTTAGGAAGATAAATGATAGAAAATATTATTGTCCTTTTATGAGGTGTATTATTAAAAAATGATTGTCGAAACTTGCGAATGATTTATGGAGGATAGCCATTTTCTATGGAGAATCATGGAAGTAAGAAAGGAGGTGAACTAAATGAATAATCATAAGATAAATAAAAGTAATAAAGACTATATTTTTTTCTTATTAAAATTTGGAAAGAGAAAAAACATTGAATCATTACAAAATGGAAAATTATATATGAAAAATCTAAAATATTTTATTGACATTGAAAAAGAAAAAGCTCAAAAAGGTATGGGAGACATAAATGAAGGAAAACTAGTAATGAATAATATAGACTTTAAATTAATAGACCCGAAAACCAAGAATATTTTATTCCAAGGCTATGCGGAAAAGGCAAAACTAGAGATTAAAGAAGACCATAAAAAACCAGTTTTTTGCATGAGCTGCATTGACTTTAATAGTTTAGAGATTGAAGAAGAAACAGAATCAACTTTAGTAGGCAAGCTAATTATTTCTGAAAGACAGAAAAAAGAATTTATAAACGAATTTGGAGACACAGTACTACTTATTTCATTTTCTGATTTTATTAACAGAATAACTAGAGTTTTTAAAGAAAACAATATTAGTTTTATTGCGGATAAAGTAAAATATAGTGACTATTCAATAAATTATATGGATAGATTAAATAGTTCTATTAAACAAAATGAAGAAAAGTTTTTTTGGAAAGATATCTTTTTTAATTATCAAAAAGAATTTAGAATAGTTATACTAAACAAAGAAGTTGATAATAAGTTTGAAATTGATATAGGAAGTATTAAAGATTTTTCAAAAATAGTTTCGGCAGAAGAATTTTTAAATGGAGATTTTAGGATTAGAATCAATTTAAAAAAGAAATTAATTTTAGAGCCTTAACCGGCTCTTTTCTCATGCATAAAAAAATAAACCAACTAGGGCAGGTGAGGTGATGTGAAGAGTAGAAAGCTAACAGAGAAACAAGAAAGGTTAAGAATAGATAAACCATTAGTTAATTGGGTAAATGATCCAATAAATAGGATAAATCTAGATAATGGCATAACCTTATGTAGAAAATGTCATGCTAACTATCATACTGAACTATCTAATCTTACATTAAGCAGGGGTGGTGATTAAATGAATGAAAGGCAAAAAAGATTTGTTGCAGAATATGTTAAAGACTATAATGCCACCCAAGCAGCGATTAGAGCAGGATATAGCGAGCGAACAGCTTACAGTCAAGGTAATAGATTGTTGAAAAATGTTGAGATAAAAAAAGCCATAAAAGAATTACAGGATGAAATTAGGAAGGAAAATATAGCAGAAGCAATAGAAGTAGAAGAGTTTCTATCTTTGGCTATGAAAGGGAAAATAGAGGAAGAAGTAGTTGTAACTGAAAATATAGGAGATTTTGAAAGTAGAGCAAGAATAATTAAAAAACAAATATCAGCAAAGGAAAGAATTAAAGCAGCAGAGTTATTAGGAAAAAGACATGCTATGTGGACCGATAAGCAACAAATAGAAGGGACTAATATTGTAAAAATCATAGATGATATAGAAGATGATGCAGATGAAAAAGATTAAATTATCCAAGCTAATAGCTCCATCTTTTTATAAAATCCATAATGATATAAAAAATGACAGATACACTCATTATTGGCTAAAAGGTGGACGTGGGTCCACAAAATCATCCTTTGTAAGCATTGAAATTATACTAGGAATAATGAGGAATCAAGGTACTCATGGTGTGGCATTAAGAAAAGTTGGAGTTAATTTAAAGGATAGTGTATATGAACAACTATTATGGGCTATTGAAAAATTAGGAGTAAATGATTACTGGATAGCAAGATTGAGCCCATTGGAACTTATATATGCCCCAACAGGACAAAGAATTCTATTTAGAGGGGCAGATAAGCCAAAAAAAATAAAATCTATAAAAGTTAAAACTGGATATATTCGTTATGTATGGTATGAAGAAGTTGACGAATTCAATGGAATGGAAGAAATACGAACGATTAATCAATCTTTACTTCGTGGTGGCAATAAATTTGATGTATTTTATTCATTTAATCCACCAGACAGTCAAAGGAATTGGGTAAATAATGAAATTACAATTAAACATTCGGATAAAAAAGTACATCACAGTACTTATTTAACTGTTCCTAAGGCATGGCTTGGAGAACAGTTTTTTATTGAGGCAGAACATTTAAAAAAAGTTAATGAAAGAGCATATAAGCATGAATACTTAGGAGAAGTAACTGGTACAGGTGGAGAAATATTTACTAATGTGACAATAAGAAAAATAACTGATGAAGAGATTAACAGGTTTGACAGGATTAAAAGAGGAATTGATTTTGGCTATGCGGTGGATCCATTTGCTTATGAAGTAATGCATTATGATAAAACTAGGAGAAGATTATATATTTTTTATGAGATATACAAAGTAGGCTTAAGCAATAGGAAAGCTGCAGAATTAATAAAAAAGGAAAATAGGAATAACGGACTTATAATAGCAGATAGTGCTGAACCTAAATCTATAGCTGAGCTTAAAGAATATGGCTTAAGAGTTAAAGGAGCAAAAAAAGGTCCTGATAGCGTAGATTATGGGATTAAGTTCCTCCAAGATTTAGAGGAGATTATCATAGATGGAGAAAGGTGTCCTAATACTGCTAGAGAATTTCTAAATTATGAATTGGAAAAAGATAAAGATGGAAACTTTAAAGCTGATTTTCCAGATAAGAACAACCACTGTATTGATGCCATCAGATATGCACTAGAAGATGATATGAAGAGAACAGGTATTAGGATATTTAAGTAAGTGGGGTGATTAAATGTTAATATTTGATAACAGCATTAATATCTTAACAACAGAAGAAATTATCAAGATATTCATAGATGAGTTTAATTCTTCTAAAGAACGTAAAAGTATGTTAGAGGGCCAGAGATATTATAGAGTAGAAAATGACATACTTAACCGTAAAATGATAAGATACGAAGACGAAAAACCAGTAATAGATGAAACTAAGACAAATAATAGGCTGGCCCATGGATTTATGCATTTACTGGTGGTTGACAAAGTTAACTATTTATTATCAAAGCCCTATACCTTAATATGTGATGATGAGAAATACTTAGAACAAGTCAAGGAAATATTAGGGAAAAGATTTCAAAAAAGATTGACTCAGTTAGGTACAGAAGCCAGCAATAAAGGAATTGCCTGGCTTTATGTTTATATAGATTCTGAAGGGAATTTTAAAACTATGAAAATACCATCAGAACAATGTATTCCTATATGGAAAGACAATGACCATGAGGAACTTCAAGCAATCATAAGATACTATGATTTAGAGACCTATGAAGGAAAAGAAAAGAAAATAGTTACTAAAATCGAATACTGGACTCCTGAAAGAGTTGATTATTATGTTATGGAAGGTGGACAAGTAATTCTAGATAGTGAAATGTATCTTGATGATGAGAATAACTATGATGGACACTTTAAAGTAAATAATGAAGCAGGAGCTTGGGGAAGAGTTCCCTTTATTCCTTTTAAGAACAATGATTATGAACTGCCAGACCTTCAGTTTGTAAAGACACTTATAGACAATTATGATTTAACAAGGTCCGATATTGCCAACGAATTAGAAGATATTAAAAATATTGTCTATGCATTACGTGGTTATGGTGGAGAAGATTTATCTGAATTTATGAGGGAACTATCCTATTATAGAGCAGTTAAGCTAGATGAAGATGGGGGAGTAGATACATTAGAAACATCAATCAACATTGAAGCAGCAAAAGAACACTATGAAACTCTAAGAAAAGATATTTATGATTTTGGACAAGGTGTAGATAAAAGCCAAGACAAATTAGGTAATAACCCTTCTGGAATAGCTTTGAAGTTTATGTATAGTGGACTGGACCTTAAATGTAATGCAATGGAAGATAATTTTAAATGGGCATTTGAGCAGCTATTATATTTTGTAAATAAGTATCTAGAGATAACGAAGCAATCAGTGTCAGATAAAGAAATAAAAATAGTATTTAATAGAGATATAGCTATAAACGAATCACAGGCTATTATAGATTGTCAGAATAGCAAGGGAGTTATATCGGATAAAACAATTATTGCTAACCATCCATGGATAGAAGATATTGAAAGTGAAATTGAGGAAATAGAAAAAGAGAATAAAACAAGTGAACCGCCGATGTTTGATGAAGAGTAGGTGATACTCTATGGGTAGTAAAGACATGAATTACTGGAAAGAACGCCAAGAAGAAACCTTCCTTGCAGGAGAGAAAAAAGTTAAGGATTACTATAAAGAACTTGAAAGAGCTTTTGAACAGGCCAAAAAAGAGATACAATCAGTTATTAATGATTTTTATGCGAGATATGCTGATGAAAATGGAATATCTTATACTGATGCACAGAAAAGCTTAGATAATATGGAATTAGGTGATTTAAAAGATTTTATAGAACTTGTTGATAAGAGTTTAAATCAGTATAATCAAAAACTTAATAATATGTCTATAAAAGCAAGAATAACACGCTATCAGGCATTAGAAAAGCAGATAGATGCTATATTACAGCGACTATATGCTATAGAATATCAGTATAAGGGAGAGGAAACATTAAAGGAAGTATATTCAGATTCATATTATAGAACTTGGTTTAATATAGACCAGTACCATGGATTCCATAAGGAATTTGCACAGATTAATTCTAGAACCATTGAAGAATTAATAAAATATCCTTGGAGTGGTGCAGATTTTTCAACAAGAATATGGAAACAGAAGGACCATATGCTCCAGAAATTAAATGAGAGTATTACCACCATGATAATTCAAGGTAAGAATCCTAGTGCATTATCAAAGGACTTTGCTAAAATATTCAAAACAAAGGAATATGAAGCCTACAGGCTACTCTATACAGAGGGCAGTTTTATTATTGAACAAGCAACATTACAAGGTTACAAAGAAGATGGAGTAAAAAAATATCAAATACTAGCAACACTAGATATGAAGACATCTGACATATGCAGAAGTGAAGATGGAAAGATATATGATGTATATAAAGCAGTAGTAGGTGTTAATTATCCACCGTATCATCCATTTTGCAGGACTACAATTACACCATATTATGAAGATGAAGATTATTCACAAGGTACAAGGATAGCAAGAGATCCTAAAGCAGGCGAAACTTATGAAGTACCTGCTGATATGAACTATAAACAGTGGTATGATAGGTATATTACTAAAAAGACAGAGCAAGAATATAAAGCGTTGATTGGATTAGTTACGAGCAATAATTTAAAAATAACTGGTATATCAGACCACATTATAGAAAGAGCAATAAAAAGGGAAGTATCTGCACAGAATGTAGAAGATGCATTGATAAATACTTTAAGACTTGGTAAAATTAAGAAAGGGAAAAAAGGAAATAGTCAGGAATATTTAGGTGAATATGCAAGGGTAATAATTAATCCTGATACAGGAAATATGATTACTGTTTGGAAAACAAGTACAAAACTCAGAAAGAAATTGAAAGGAGTGAAATAGGATGAAACTTAATTTTAATGAGGAACAAATTAGAGTACTTAGTGAAATTGGATTTAACTTTGACTTTTTAGGGGACTTATCAGATGATGAAATACTTGAAATTGACGAAAAGGTTTCAGACTATTTTGCTTACCATGGGTTGAGTGATGATGATACAGTTAATGAAGTTGGATTAATATGCGAAAGTATAATGGATATTCTAGGAGATTTATAAAGCCATATACTATAACGGTAGGTGGTATTTTTATATCATAGAAAAGCATCTAGGAAACTAGGTGCTTTTATTATGCTTATTTAGAGAGGTGTGATTGGAGAATATGGATATCAAAGATAATATCACAGTAATTGACATAAAAAATCAAAATGAAGTAATTGCAATTATATCAAAAGAAGAAATAATTATAAAAGATGGCTATGATGTTTTATTAGATGTTGGATTAGACGAATGATTATATGTAGCTGCGCCTTAAAACTAATCTAAATTATCTTTTTTATTTTTGTTAGGATTTGATCTGATTATCCTTTTACCATCTTTTTTCATTATATGGTAATCAGGATAATCATCAATATTATTAGCAACTTGTCCACGGGTTAAAATCTTTCCAGTTTTAGTATCCAGAAACTTACGGTTTAAACCTGTTTTACTTTCATCAATAACTTTAAGTCTTGGTTTTTTACTCAAAATATCACCCCGTAAAATGTCAAGGCACAGCTACTAAACAAATTATCTCATAAAATGCAGACCACCTTTTTGGTATTGTAGGTGTAAAAGAACAAGACATCACTGGACACGACCAGGTTAAAAAGTGAAGATGAAAGGAGCGTATTTATGACAAAGAAAGAATTAATTGAAATGGGCTTAAATGAAGAACAAGCAGAAAAAGTATTAAATTCGCATAAAGAAGAGTTAAAAAGTTTTATCCCCAAAACTAGATTTGATGAGATAAATGAAACTAAAAAGGAATTGGAACAGCAGATTAAAGAAAGGGATAAACAACTTAAACAGCTCCAGGAAAAAGTAAAAGGCAATGAAGAATTAGAAAAGACCATAAAGGACTTGCAAGAGACCAATAAAGCCACTAAAAAAGAGTATGAAGCTAAAATTAAAGAAATGACAATCAATGCAGCAATACAATCAAAACTTACTGATGCAAAATATCCTGATTTACTTATAAGTAAGTTTGACAAATCAAAGTTATCGATAGCTGAAGATGGTACAGTATTAGGAATTGACGAACAGCTAAAAACATTGAAAGAACAATACAAAGACTTATTTAAGCCAGATATTAAAGGGAAAGAACCTAATAATATTGGTGGAAGTTCTATAGCTACAAAAAATCCTTGGAGTAAAGAACATTTTAATCTTACAGAGCAAGGAAAGATAATTCGTGAAGATCCTGAAAAAGCAAAACAATTAATATCTCAAGCAGGTGGCAACCCTGCATTATTTGGACTATAAAAGTAAGCAAAGGAGATGATTTTACATGCCAGTAACAAGAGTTAGTGACATTATTATTCCAGAAGTTTTTAATCCTTATGTAATTAACACAATTGAAGAACAGAATGCTTTAATTCGTTCTGGAATAATGGGAGCTGTACCAGGAATAGAAGTTCCAAATGGTGGTACAACTGTAAATATGCCATTTTGGAATGATTTAGATGGAGACCCTGAAGCCATTCAAAGTGATTTTGCTTTAACTCCAGATAAAATCACATCTGGGAAAGATGTAGCTAGAGTATTTGAATTCGGTAAAGCATGGAGTTCTGAAGATTTAGCAGCAGAATTAGCAGGAAGTGATCCTATGCAGGCGATAGGTAATCGTGTGGCTTCATATTGGACAAGACAGCAACAAAGGATACTATTAAAAATGCTAGATGGTGTATTTGCTGATAATGAAACAAATGATAATAAAGATTTAATCTATGATGTTTCAAAAGAAGATGGAACGGGAGAAACAGCAAGTGGAGAAGTATTCCTTGAGGCTGCACAATTACTGGGCGATGCAAAAGGCAAATTTACAGCTATTGCTATGCATAGTAGAGTGCATACAAATCTTCAAAAACTACAATTAATTGATTATATGCCTGAGTCTGAAATAGATATAGGATTTGGAACATATATGGGCAAAACTATAATTGTTGATGATTCATTACCTGTTATAGATGGAGAAACAAGTGGTAAAAAGTATGCTTCATATTTATTTGGGTCAGGTGCTGTTGGATATGTAGCTGGAAATCCAAAGGTGCCTACTGAAACAGATAGAAATACACTAAAAGGTGAAGATATTTTAATTAATAGGCAAAAATTTATAATGCATGTTAGAGGATTTAAGTGGACTGAAGCTGACGTTGCTGGAGAAATGCCAACACTTGATGAAATTGCTAAGGCTGAAAATTATGATAGAGTTTATGACAAGAAAAAAGTTAGAGTAGTTAAGGTTGTTACTAATGGTTAAGGTCAAGGTCTATCTTGGCCTTTTCCTTTTATGAAAGAGGTGAAAATATGGGAGCAACTACATTTTATTTATTAGAACTTGAAAAGAAACAAAAAGAACAATTAAAAAAGCAGAACCAGGAAGATGAAAAATTAGTAAATGAGAAAAACACAGAAGAACATTATATTGAAACAGACTACAGTAAGCTGACTAAAGATGAAATTAAAGCAATACTTAAAGAAAAAGGAATTGATTATGATAGCAGAGCTAAAAAGGATGAATTAGTTAATCTTCTAAAGAAAGTGACATAAAAGGAGCTGATACAATGCTCAAAGAGGAATTAAGAGAATTGGTAAAAGAAAATTTAAAGATAGAAGATGATAGTAAAGATTTAATCATTGATGATGTTATTCAAGAAGTTTTAAATTATTGCAATCTCACAGAGGTTACTGTAGATTTAGAGCCGTTTATCCGTAAAAAAGTTAAAACTATTATTGACTATGAAACAGAGAATGGACCAAATAATGTATTTGATGTGAAATCCATAAAAGAAGGAGATGTGTCAATTACTTATAATACGGACCAAGTTTCAAAAGAAACCATCTATGGGTTATCTGATAGGGATAAAAAAACATTGCAGCAATTTAGGAGGCTAAGAAAATGAGTGCTCTTAAAAGACTATGGAAAGATAAAATGGATATCTATAGATGGGTTGAAGTAGTTGAAAATGGAATTACAAAGAGTAAGGAGCAATTGATGTATTCTAATGTCCGATGTCATTACAGTAAAGGCTCTTTAACTGATACTGGAGTAAATGAAGTACCAAGTTTAATTAATTCTCATAAGTTATTTTGTGGGTTAGATGTTGACTTACAAGAAGGTGACAAGATTATTGTAACTCAAAGAAACGGTAAGCAAGTAACTCTTACAGTCGGTGAAGGATTTCCATATAGTACACATCAGGAATTTAGTGTAAAGAGAGAGGATACAGCATGAGTAATTATTCGAAAAACAAAACAGAGATTAATAAATTTAGAAAAGAGCTTAAGGCTATGCTAGATGATATATCTGATATTGATAAAAGAGTGTTGACTAAAGCAGTTAATGCAGGACTTATGGATGTTAAGAAAAATACACCAGTTATTACAGGTTTTATGAGAAAAAGTTGGTATACAACTCCTACTAAAAAAACTACTCAAGGCGTAAAAAAAGAATTAGCAAATAGTGCTGACTATTCAGCTTATGTTAATTATGGACATAGGATTGTTAATAAAGCAGGTAAAACTATTAGCTGGGTAAAAGGTCAGTTTATGCTAGAAAAAGCTATCAATCATGTTGAAAAAATAATGGTAAAGGAGTTTGAAAAAGAAGTTGAGAGGGTGAACAGAAAACATGATAAGTGATATTAAACAAGCGATTGTAAACAAATTATTAGAACTTTATCCTAATTATGTAGTATATGATGAAGATATCCCTCAAAACTTTAAGACACCCTCCTTTTTAATCACTTTTGTAGAACAAAATTATAATAAAAGACTTAATAACAAGTACCAAAGTACATTATCATTTGACATAGCTTATTTTAGTGATAAAAGTAGTACAGAGATAAAAAATGACTGTTTAGACGTTCAGATAGACTTACTAAGAGCATTTGATTTGGTTGAAAGTTATAGAGTACTAAATAAGCAAGCTACAATAACAGATAATGTTCTGCATATTACATTTGATATAAAAGTATGGGAAATTAGAGAAGAAGAGTTTGCTAAAATGCAAAGGCAACAAACAAATACAGATATAAGGGAGTGAAAATATGGCAGGAACATGGACTAGTCAAAACAAAATATTACCTGGAGCTTATATAAATTTTCTTACCAATACCCCATTATCTATTACAGTAGGTGATAGGGGTATTGTTTTATTGTTACAAGAAATGAGTTCAGGTAATTCTGGTAAAATGTATGAGATTACAGCTACAGATAAAAGCCAATATCCTGAAGGGATTAAAGATGAAGAGAAGCTGCTTGTAAATGAAGCATTAAAGGGAGCTCAAAGAGTAATTTTATATAACTTAGGTAGTGATCATACATCTGAAACTCTTGCTACAGCTTTATCTGTATTGAAAACTGTTAATTTTAATGTTCTTTGTTATCCCTATGATGGTGAAGATTATAATGGCAATAAGTCTATTATACAAACATGGGTAAAGACTATGAGAGAAGAAGAAGGGCTTAAAATTCAAGCTATACTTGCTAATTATGGGGCAGATAATGAAGGGATAATTAATGTCACACAGGGAGTTAAACTTTCCGACGAAACAGAATTAACCGCAGCACAAACTACTGCATGGGTAGCAGGAATAACAGCAGGAGCAAATATTAATCAGTCTAACACTGGCCGTAAATATGCTGGAGCTATTGATGTAATACCTAGAAAAACCAAAACGGAAATGGAAACAGCAATAACAAATGGAGAGTTTGTTCTCAAGGTAGATACAGCTCAAAATGTAACAGCAGTTTATGATATTAACTCATTAACAACTATTACCCCTGAAAAAGGTAAGCAGTTTACCAAGAATAGGGTAATAAGGACTATTGATGGTATTAATAATGATATTGTTGAGATATTTGAAAGCAACTATGTAGGTAAGGTAAACAATAACGAAGATGGCAGGTCTTTATTAAGGGCTACATTAATTGAATACTTTAATGAACTCCAAAGACTTAACGCTATTAAAAATTTTGCTCCTGAAGATGTAACTGTAAGTCCTGGCGTTGACTCTGATGTAGTAGTGATTGATTGCTATATTCAGCCAGTTGATAGTGTGGAAAAGATATATATTACTGTTAACCTATCTTAAGAAAGGAGTGTTAAGACATGGCAGATAATTATGCAAGATTATCAGATACCCTTTCAGCTAAAGAAGGAAAGGCCTACATTACTATAGATGGCCAAAATAGAGAATTATTCGAAATATCTGCTCTAAATGCACAAATAGACTTAGTAGTACAGTCTAGACGAATGTTAGGACATAGAATGACACAGCATAAAGTAACAGGAGCAGAAGGAACTGGTTCAATGACTATGTATTTTATGAATAGTCAGATGTTAAATCAAGCAATTGAATATATAAAGTCAGGGAATTATAAAGGAATTAAACTTCAAGTAAAAAACGAGGATCCACAATCAACTGTAGGCAAGCAGGAAGTTGTATTATCCAATGTAATATTAAGTTCTATTCCTGTTGCAATAATTGATGACCAATCAGATGATCCAATAACCTTTGATACTGACTTTACATTTGACGATATAGAAAATCTTGAAAGTTTTAACTTACCAGAGAATTATAGATAAGAAGTAGATAATTCTTAATTAATTTAAAATATTTTATTATGGAGGGATAGTATATGAGTTCACTAAAAGCATTTTTAAATCCAATACAAGTAGAAAATAAAGAGGTTATTGTGTCTAATCGCTTCCAAGAAGATGGAAAACCAGTACCCTTTGTAATTAGGCCTATTACACAAAAAGAAAATGAGCAGTTAATAAAAAAATATACTAAGAGAGATAAAAAAGGAAATGAAACCTTCAATCGTGCCGAGTATGTTCAAGCTTTGACAGCGGCTGCAGTTGTATTTCCTGACTTAAAAAATACAGAATTACAAAAAGCCTATGGAGTATTAGGTGAAAGTGAACTATTAAAGAATATGCTTTATGCTGGGGAATATGCAGAACTAGCACAAGCAGTTCAGGAATTAAGTGGTCTTGATAAAGATATAAATGAGGAGATAGAAGAAGTAAAAAACGAATAAAGCAAGGTGATGCTGAGTTTAACTTGGCCCACTTTGCTCTTCAAAAACTTCATATTTTACCTTCTACTTTAGCTAATATGAGTGAGAGAGAAAAAGCCTTAGTATATGCAAGTATCCAGTTGAGAATAGAAGAAGAAAAAAGACAAAATGATAAAATAAAAAAATTAAATGCGACTAGAGGAGTTCGACGAGGAAGGGGGCAAAGATAATGGCTACCCTCAAGGCAATGTTCAAATTATTTGATGGTTATTCTAGAACTATTGATAAAATTGAAAGAAAAACAAAAAATACAACGGATAAAATGTTAAATGCTAGCGGAGCAACCGATAAATTTAATAAAAAGTTAAGAGCTACAGGTGCAAATGCTAATATTGCAAGCTCTGGATTAGGAAAGTTAATAGGTACTTTCTTAAGTCTTGCTGCAGCTAAAAAAGGTATGGACATAGCAGATGAATATACCAATACAGCAGCAAGACTTTCTTTAATTAATGACGGTTTACAAACACAAGCAGAACTTCAGGAAAAAATATTTGCTGCTGCTAACAGGTCTAGAGGAGCTTATTCTGATATGGCGGATGCAATATCTAAAATGGGGCTGCTAGCTGGTGATGTCTTTAAGTCTAATGACGAATTAATAGGGTTTACAGAGTTATTACAAAAGTCCTTTAAAGTAGGTGGGGCAAGTCAGTCAGAGCAATCCGCAGCAATGTTACAATTAAGTCAAGCAATGGCAGCCGGTAGACTACAAGGAGATGAATTTAGGTCCATAACGGAAAATGCCCCAATAATAGCTGATGCAATAGCAAAGTATATGGGTAAAAGTAAGGGAGAACTAAAAGAATTATCTGCAGAAGGAGTAATTACTGCAGACATTATTAAAAATGCTATGTTTATGGCTGCTGAAGATATAAATACTAAATTTCAAACAATGCCTATGACATTCGGAGATATATGGAATAAGATTAAAAACGGGGGATTAAAAGCCTTTAACCTAGTTATTCAGAAAGTTAATAAGCAAATAAATTCAGAGGGTTTCAATAAATTCATTAATGGATTTATTAATGGATTTTACACAATAGCAATAGTTGCAGGTGGATTAATTGACATAATTTCAAAAATAGGTTCATTCTTTGTGAATAATTGGAGTATCATAGAGCCTTTACTTTGGGGTATTATAGGAGCACTGGTTGTATATAATGCAACTATGGGAATTGCCTGGTTAACTACTCTGAAAGATATAGGGGCTAAAGTGAAACATACCGCTGTATCATGGGCAGAAACAGCAGCTTTATTAGCTTTGATTGCAGCACAAGAAGGACTTAATGCTGCCCTCATGGCTTGTCCAATAACATGGATTATAACAGGAGTAATTGCTCTTATAGCCATATTTTATTCAGCTATTGCAGTGATAAATAAGTTAGCTGGTACCAGTATTTCAGCAACAGGAGTAATTACTGGTGCCTTTATGTTTACTGCAGCTTTTATTGGAAATGTAGTAATTGGATTAATGAATTCGTTAATCCAAGCTGTATGGACAAAATTTGTGGAACCATTTATAGGTATAATTGAATGGGTTCTTAATGCTGCCAATAGCGGATTTAACAGTTTTGGTGGTGCTGTTTCTAATCTGATAGGGCAGATTATTTCATGGTTTTTATCCCTTGGAAAAGTAGTAACAAAAATCATAGACGCTATTTTTGGAACTGATTGGACAAATGGACTTTCTGATTTGCAAGAAAAAGTACTTTCTTGGGGCAAAAATGAAAATGCTATTACTATTAATCGAGATGCTCCAACAATCAAACATAGATTTGAATATGGTAAGGCATGGGCCACGGGTTATGAATTTGGAAAAAAGATAGAAGATAAAATATCATCATTTACTGATTTAATGACAGGTTCAAGTGAAGGATTGAATATAGATGATATAGGAACAGAACAAAATCCCCTTACAGTTGAAGGATTTGGACCTAATGGCAAAGTAGAAGTTGACATGTCTGATGAGGATTTAAAATATCTTAGAGATATAGCACAAAGAGAATATATCAATAAGTTTAGCACAGCAACATTAGCTCCTAACATACAAATAAGTTTTGGAGATGTTCATAAGGAGGCAGATGCAGATAAAGTAGTAGGTAGAATAAGAAAGATACTTCAGGAAGAAATAGCAACTGCTGCAGAAGGGAGCTATGCTTAATGGGTGGCTATGCAATATTTTTTGATAAAGATAATACAACTTATAGACTTCCTACTAATCCAGAACAAATTGAAATATCTAGTAATCAATCTATAGAAAAATACGAGATATTAAAGTTAGGACAAATTGCAGTGCCTACCCATATGGAATTAAAAGAGTATAGCTTTGAATGTGAATTTCCTTATAATCCTTTGCATTATGTAGAAACATCAGGTGAGTTTGAAGATCCTGATTTTTATATTGAATTATTTCAAAAATGGAGAGAAGAAAAAGAGCCAGTACGTTTTATTGCAAGCAATGGTATAGGAGATGATATTAATACTCTTGTACTTATTGAGGAATTGATAATAACTGAAAAAGCTGGAGAAGAAGGAGATAAGTATATTAATTTTAGATTAGTTGAATACAGAGAATTTGGGAAAAAATCAGTAATTGTACCTACATCAACATCAGTAGGGGCAGTAGTTACAACAGAAGAAGTACCTACACCAAAAGTTAATCCAAAGAGTAATGGAACCTATACAGTACAATCTGGAGATACTCTATGGTCTATAGCTAAGAAATACTATGGGGATGGGTCAAAATATACAGAAATAGTTAATGCAAATAGTGATAATATAAAAAATCCTAATTTGATTTATGTTGGACAAAAGTTGGTGATACCAATATGATGGAATTTTTAGTTGAAGTTGATGGGAAAATATATGAAATAAGCGAGCTTGTAAAGTCTATATCATGGAAGGATGTATTTAATGATGGATGTAGCAAGCTCGAATTTTCTTATATAGATGATGAATTAATTATTCAAAATGGTAGCGTAGTAAGGTTTAAATATAATGGTGCTAATATTTTTTATGGATATGTATTTAAAGTCGGCAGAAATAAAGGTAAAGAGAGGAGGGTAACAGCTTACGACCAATTAAGATATTGTAAGGCAAGAGACACCATTGTAGTTAAAGATGATACGATTACTACTTTGGTAAATAAAATGTGTAATTATTTTAACCTAAGAAAAGGAATCTTAACAGATACAGGATATAAATTGCCTATATCAGTTCAAGATGATAAAACATGGCTTGATATTATATATACTGCTATAAGAGATACATTAAAGAGCACTGGTAAATGGTACTGCTTAAGAGATGAATTTGGAAGTATATCAATAAGGGATTTGGAAGATTTAACTCTTAATTTAGTTTTAGGAGATGAAAGCCTTGCATATGATTTTGAATATGAAAAATCTATTGATGATGAGTTCTATAATCAAATTAAACTTGCTAGTGATAATGAAACCACAGGTAGAAGAGATGTATATATAACAAAGGATAGCAGTTCAATAGAAAAATATGGACTTTTACAGTACTTTGAAGTATTAGATAAGAATATCAATTCTTCACAGGCAAAATCAAAGGCTGATATACTTTTACAGCTTTATAATAGAGAATCAGAGACTCTTACATTAGAATGTCTTGGGGATACTAGAGTAAGGGCTGGATCTAGTTTTTATGGGCAAATAGAAGATATTGAACTTAATAAAAGGCTTATAGTTAAGACAGTAACTCATGAATTCATACCAGTACACGTTATGAGCCTAGAGGTGATGATATGATAAATGAGATAAAAACTATAGTAGAAAATTATTTAAAAAACGCCAAATTAACAAGATTTATAATCGGTACAGTAGTAAATGATGGTATTAAAATTAGTGATAAACTAATTGTTCCAAATGAGCTTATTCAAGGAAATCTAAAAAACAATATAATAATAGGGCAAAAAGTTAGGTTACTACAAAATTATGGAGGACAAGAATTTTACATTACAGAGATTATAGACAGTCCATTGATTATGAAAGGAACAGTATTAGAAGAAGTAGTAGAGATAGATGAAGGATTTACTATACCTAAAGAACTTATAGTAGGCGATTTAAAAAATAATCTAGAAATTGGTGATAGGATAAGTCTTATTAGAAATAATGGAAAACAAGAGTTTTATATTTTAGAGGTGGTTAGGTGATACCAAAGTCAGCTATAGATATTGAAGTAACTTTTGATGAAAATATACAAACAAGTAATACATATAAAATGACAGATACTAAAATACAAGGTTATGTAGACAAATTAGAAGCTTTAAAGCAGGCTATATATAAGGTCCTCAATACTGAAAAGTATGAGTATCCTATATATAGCTTTTCTTATGGAATTGAATTGGAAAATCTCTTGGGTAAAGATCCAACATATGTACAAATTGAATTAAAAAGAAAAATTAAAGAATGTTTACTGCAAGATGAAAGAATACAAAGGGTAGATAATTTTAAATTTGAGATAAATGGAGACGAAATAAAATGTATTTTTGATGTTTACAGTATATACGGAGAACTAACTGTTTCACAGGTGGTGAATATATAATGTTTGAAGATATGACATATGAAAATATACTTAATGATATGCTTTCTAGAGTACCTTCTGATGTAGATAAAAGGGAAGGCTCTATTATCTATGATGCTCTTGCTCCTTGTGCTTATAAATTAGCAGAAGTGTATTTTACACTTAATAATTTTATAGATTTATTTTTTATAGATACTACAGTTAGTGAATATCTAGACCGTAAAGCTTCTGATTATGGAATTACAAGAAAGTCAGCCACTAAAGCAATAAGAAAAATAGAAACCACTGGATCAGTAGACATAGGCACTAGATGGGGGTTAGAGGAGACAACATATATTATTACAGAAAAAATATCAGGGACTGAATATAAAGCAGAGTGTGAACAATATGGAGAAATAGGTAACATCTATACAGGAGAGCTTGATAATATTGACAATATAAATGGAGTCACTGCTACATTAACAGATATTATCATTAGTGGTGAAGATGAAGAAACAGACGATAATTTTCGTGAAAGAATTTATAATTCTTTACAGAAACCAGCTACAAGTGGTAATGCATATCACTATGAACAATGGGCATTAGAAGTACCAGGAGTAGGAGACGCTAAAGTTTTTCCATTATGGAATGGACCAGGCACGGTAAAAGTATTAGTGGTAGATAGCAATAAGGAAATAGATGAAACATTAGAGCAGATCGTATATGAGCATATTGAAAGTGTACGACCTATTGGGGCCACAGTAACAGTAGATAGTCCTAATGAAAAAATAATAAATGTAGCAGCTAATATTGAATTAGATGGATCTAAAACACTAAATGAAGTAATAACAGCTTTTTCAAATACTTTTACAGAATATTTAAAGAGCACGGTATTTAAAACATATACTGTAAGCTATGCTAAAATAGGGAGTATTTTACTTGCTACAGATGGTGTTGAGGATTATTCCAATTTACTTATTAATGAAGGTGTATCTAATATAATAATTGGCAATGATGAAATGGCCATAGCAGGAACTGTAAATTTAACGGAGGTGGCATGATATGAATTTAATGGAATTGCTGCCTCCGTATTATAGTGAAAATGTTACGATGCAACAACTACAAAACATCATTGGAACAGAAATTAATAAGGTTGCTGATGGACTGAACAAAACTATAAGTGAGTGTTTTGTCAATACTGTATCTGATTTACTAAGTAGATATGAAAAAATATATGGCTTAGAAGTTGATGTTTCAAAAAACGATGAATTTAGACGTGAGAGATTAAGAGCAAAGATACGAGGGACTGGTACAGTAACAAAGCAGATGATAAAAGATGTTGCAGCTTCTTATAGTAATGGTGAAGTTGAGGTTATAGAAGATAATGAAAACTATAGGTTTGTTATTAAATTTGTCGGTACTATAGGTATTCCAGAAAATATGGCTGACTTAAAATTAACTATAGAAGAAATAAAACCTGCCCATTTAGCTTATACCTTTGAATATACCTATCGGACCCATGGAGAATTAAAAAATTACACTCATGGAACACTTAGTAACTATACACATCAGACTTTAAGAGAAGGGGTGATATAATTGCCAAATTATACGGAAAATTATAACCTAAAAAAGCCACTTCCAAACGAAAATTATAACGTTGAGGATTTTAATGATAATGCTGATATCATAGACCAAAAGATTAAAGAAATAGAAAATAGTGTAGAAAACATAGAAGTACCTGTAACAAGTGTAAACAATAAAACAGGTGATATAGAACTAACTGCAGCTGATGTTGGAGCAGAAACGCCAGAAGGAGCACAACAAAAGGCAGACACAGCAGAAGCAAATGCAAAGGATTATGCAGATAGTATTAAACCTACAAAGTTAAGTCAGCTAACCAATGATACAGGCTATATAACATCACAAAGGGCAGTTTCTGATAGTGTAAGTAGTACAAGTTCAACTGTGGCTGCAAGCTCTAAAGCAGTGAAAACAGCATATGATAAGGCAGTATCAGCTTTGGATACAGCTAATTCAAAGTTAAATTCATCAGCGTATACAGCCAGTGACGTATTAACAAAACTAAAAACCGTTGATGGTTCAGGAAGCGGTTTAGACGCAGATAAATTAGATGGGTGGCACAGAGACGACATAAGAAACTGGAATAATATATTGAATAAACCTTCTACATTTACACCAAGTACACATACACATTCATCTTCGGATATAATAGACGGTGTTAAAATAGCAACAGGTACGTATACAGGCGATGGTACAGACGATAGAGCTATAAACGTAGGATTTGAACCGAAATTAGTTTATATATGGGTAGGACATGGTGACAAAAGGTCATTTAGAGTAACATCAATAGCTTGTCGTAGACTTGTTGCGAGAGACGCAAATGGTACAGTCTGGTTAGAAGAATCGACATCAGTAAACATAAATTCAACGGGCTTTTCTGTGGATAGATATGCTAATTATGATACCATATCATATTATTGGGAAGCATGGGGATAGGAGGTATGTATATGATTATAAATAATTTAACAAAGAATTATGAAATCAATTCTAATTTCCCTAACACTAATTGGTATAATGATGACCGATTAGTGATAGATGAAACTACAGAAGAAGGTAAAGTTTTGGCAGAAAAAATATTAAAAAACTATCCATATTTTGATTTAGTAGTAGAAAATAATGAAGTAAAAGAAGTAATAGTATATCCACGAATAAATTACAATATAGATAAAACTCAAGTAACAATAGATGAAGTAGCAACTATAACTTTAGAACATGAAGTCATAGCAGTTATAGAAGGTACTGAATATACTATAACAGATAGAATAATTGAATTTTCACATTATAAACCAGGCATTTATAATATTACAGTTAAGGCTGAGGGTTATAAACCTACTATTATAACAATTGAGGTGATATCTAATGAAAATACAGTTTAAACCAACAATAGAGGAAATAAATGCTAAAGTGGTAGAAAAAATTAGGCAAAAATACGATATCAATGAAGAGTTTGAAATGATAAATTTAGGTATTAAAGACCCTACTAATGAAGAATTTACAGCTTATAGGGAATATGTAGACGAATGTAGGGAATGGGGCAGGCAAGAGAAAGAAAAATATGGATATATTTAAAACACCTACATTATAGGTGTTATTTTTAATTTTGGGAGGTGAAAGCATGTTACAAATACAAGTTTTTGATGGTCAAATAACAGAAAACTTTAATATATCAGAATTTAGGTGTAGAGCAAATGGAGAAGTTTTAATTAATGCTGCTGTAATAGACCATATTCAAAGGCTTCAAAAACTTAGGGATTGGTATAAAAGACCGATGATAATAACATCTGGATATAGAACTTCTGAATATAACGAAAAGGTTGGTGGTAGCCCAAATTCAAAGCATATAGAAGGAATAGCTAGTGATATTTTGTTACCTGACGAGTTTTATGGATATTCCAAAGAAAGACAAGATGAATTTCTAAACAATATAAAAAACAAGTGGATTCAGCTTTGTAATGAAGATGGTCTTGGCGGTGGAGTAGGTTTTTATAATTCCTTCTTCCATTTAGACAGTAGACCTAAAGGGAATTATGCAAATGGTTCCTATGCCTTTTGGGATATGAGAAGTTAATAAAAGAAAGGAGAACAGATGATGAATTATAAAAATATACTTAATTCAGTAATAGCTTTAGGTGGAACAAGTTTAACATATCTTATAGGTGGATGGGATAATGTACTAAAGATATTAGCAGTTTTGATTGTAATAGACTATGTTACAGGATTAATGAAGGCGTTTATGAACAAAGATTTAGCAAGTGATATAGGATATAGAGGACTAATGAAAAAAGCAGCTATATTTATTGTAGTTATACTAGCACACCAACTAGATTTAACTATCCCTCAGCAAAATCCAATTTTTAGAACCATGGCCTGCTATTTTTATATTGCAAATGAGGGAATTAGCATTACTGAAAATATAGCATTATTAGGTATTCCTTTGCCTGGAGGGCTTATTAATGCATTAAAAAAATTAGAAGATAGTAATAATGAAAAAGTAGAAGGGTAGGCTTGATCCTACTCTTTTTTTATTTTTTTGTAAAATATAGGATAACAAACTATTTATATACTACGTTATAGCGTTGCGTAATATACTCAAGAAAGGATGTGGAAAGATGTGATGGAATACATAAAAGAGTTCCTAGATTTACTACTCACAGTACTAGCCATACTCGTAGCAATCAAGGAACTCAAGAAAAAAGATTAGGGCAAGGGGAGAAATCCCCTTCCTAAATCCATCATATCATATAGGACATGAAAAATAAATATAGTTTGCTGTGGATTATAGTAACAATATATCTATGGACTACACTTGACTTTAATAACCCTACTATTATTAATTATATCCAAATAATATTACTAATTATTCTTACAGTATTGCAGATAATACGATTATTTAGAAGGAGGAGTTAGATTGAAAATAAGAGAAATAAGAAAAAAAAAGGTTTGTCAGTACCAGCTTTATCAAGATTATCAGGTGTACCAGTTAGGACTATAGAGGACATAGAAAAGCGTGGGGACTGCAAAGTCTCCACAGCTAAAAAATTGGCAGAAGGATTAGAGGTTACACTTGATGAACTATGTGGTTTTAATACTAATATATGATAACAATTAGAAGGCTAGGTCTTTGGGCCTAGTATTCTTTTATTTGAGTGAATTAGATATGAAAAGAGTTGTTATGAGAATTAAGGGTATAAAATATAATGTATAAAACAATATTTTAATTGACTATACTTACATAATAATATAAGATTTACTATACATAAATCGTTCGACAAATTCTGCAAAAAGAAGGATTTTAATCATAAATATAGAAAAAGAGAGGTGAGATCATGGGTAAGGTATTGAAATTGTTTAAGGAGGATAATAAGATGAGAATAACAGATGTTGCAAAAGTATTTCTTACCTTTTCATCAATGACTCACAAAAAACTTCAAAAACTATGTTATTATGCTCAGGCATGGTACCTAGCTATTAATGATGAACCTTTGGTGAAAAATACAAGATTTGAAGCTTGGGTTCATGGTCCAGTTTCTCCTGAATTATATCAAGAATACAAAGGATTAGGAGCTTTCAAAATACCAAAAAGAGAGAAGTTACCTCAAAATATTTCAGAAGATAGTTATGAATATGCATTCTTGTGGAGTATCTATCAAAAATATGGACATTTATCAGGAGATGAATTAGAAACGTTAACCCATACAGAAGAGCCATGGTTAAAAGCTAGAGCCAGAGATGGGGTACATTATTGGGAACCATCTAATGAAAAAATACTTGAAGAAGATATGATGAATTTTTATAGAAAGGAACAATATAAATAATAGATGACATATCTAATAATTGGATTGGTAATTGGTATTTTAGTTGGAATGTGGGTTAACTCTCATAAATACATAAAAAGTAATTTGGTCAAATTTATAGTTGCTATAGTTGCTATTATATTATTTGTTTTGGTTATTTATAATAAATTAAATATTAATAATAATAATTATAATATACTTTCCCAAAATTATGAAATATTACTTACTTTTTTTTCGTCATTTATATTTTCATGGATATTAAATGAATTTAGCAGTGTTCAGCAATTAAAAGAAAGGGAAAAAGACCTATCAATAAAATCATTTAGGCATAGTAGAAACTTAATAAGTAAAATAGAATATAGTATATTAATTAGTAATATGTTAAATGAAAAATCATCTTATTGTAGCAATAATAGTGAACTTGAATGTAAGTTCTTTAATAATTTAAATCGAATGAGGGATTTGTTAATAATTTTTAAAAAGGATGCTAATGAAATTAAAAACGATTGGTCTGATGAAATATCAGAAGATATTATTTGTTATCAAGAAATATAACAAATAAATAATTATATAAAATAATTATCACCTAAAACCGATTATTAAATGAATACAGATACAGATTTATAAAAATATTTAAAAAGAATTGAAGAATTGAACAATAGAAGAAAAGTTTTGGAAAACAAACTTGATAAGAGAGTAAAGTTAGCATTAGATGAACAGATAAAATTAGATGACGAAATTACTGAATTTATAAATAATGAAAGCAGAATCAATTATAGAAGGAAACATAATATAGAGCCAAAAGAAGATATAGATATTCCAAAGAAAAATGAATTTAGAAAAGAAAAAAAAGATAGTAAAGTCAATGTTGATTAATAATTACAAAGCTATATTTATAACAATATAACCAGTAAAATGTTAAGAGTAATTGAATCTTAATATATCAACAAATTAATATATATTTTAACATAGCTCTGGGGGACCAGGGCTTTTTTTATGTTTGTATTTCAGTAACAAGCTAACAACTTTTCAAGAACATTAGATTTACTAATAAACTATAGTAAAATCAAGACATAAAAGTATAATTATTACTCAAATATATGCTCACATGAATATGGATTCAGTACAAAATGAAGTTGCAACTATTGATAATGATATTTAACCAGAGATGAATTTCTCTGGTTATTTTATTTATATGACAACCTTATTCCCCATATATATTAGCAAGGGGGGAATTTGTTTGATAAAAATTTTTTATACAGGTAAAATATCAAAAGAAGAATTAATTTCTACATTAAATAAACTTATAAGTAAATTCCTACAGGAGATAAAAATAAATGAAATTAAAAGCTGACAGAATCTCGTCAGCTTTTAATAAAATATAATGTAGGTATCATATAGATGATAATACATAGTCACCTTCTCCGCCTTTGAAAGCTCCTGCCATAACAGCAAATTGAATATCAGTTCTAACTTCTACATCTTTGCCAGGTTCTAGACCATGTTTTCTAAGAACGTACTCTAGAGTCATCTCTGGCATTCCACCTTTTCTACCGCCAATTATACTTTTTCCCTTAAGCATACTAAAATCAAAATCATCAATTTTTTCCCTTCCCATTAGGAAAGAGCCATCTCTTTGAGTTAGTTGAGCAAAGTTTACTGCGTAATCTTCTTTACCTTGATTATATACGTATACAGATGCTTCAGGTCCCATAAATCCAATGTCTGCTTGATCCGATAATATTGCAGTCATAGTTTTGTCTGCACCCTTAGTATTTATAAACTCAACTTCTAAGCCCTCTTCTTCAAAGAAACCCTGTGTAAGTGCTACATACTGAGGAGCATAAAATACTGAGTGGGTAACTTCTGCAACAGTTATCTTAGTCAATGCCTTTTCTCCACAACCAGTTAAAGCTATAGAAACCACTAAAACCAGTGTAAGAATCAGTGAAATAGTTTTAAATCTGTTCAAGAAAAATCCCTCCAAAATAAAATTTAATAGGTCATTTAATAGATACTTCCAATATATTCTAGATCATAAAATTATGTTACATAATAAAGGGAGTATATTCTTAAAATCCCATTTACAAGAAAATGTAATAAGTATGAATATTTATTTTTTACTAGGCCTATAAATTAAGTATTTATTACACAATATACTAATATGAGGTGATATAGAATGGAAATTAAAAAAAATGAAGAAAATATTAGGGTTGAAAGCATTGAATTTGTCGGAAGGGATAAGTTGCTTAAAATTAAAGATAATATAAAAAATATAGATAATAAAAATAATTTTTCTTCAAAGAAAATATTAATGTTTAAAAATATTAAATTTATTAATTGTATTTTTAGGGAAATTGATTTAGGTTTTTCAGAAATTCATAATTGTGAATTTGAGAATTGTATGTTTATAGATATTAGTTGGAAGGGGTCAACCTTTAAAGACTGTTTATTCCATGATGTGGAAATCATACAAAGTAATTTCCGAGAAACCAATATTGACAAAACTATTTTCCTAAACTGTGTAATACAAGATACTACCTTGAGTTCAGCTACTTTTAACGAATGTTCATATCTGTTATTTTTAAAGGATTGCAATTTAGTAGATACAGTTTTTAAGAATAATTATCAGCAATTTGAGATTTCATTTTTACATAAAGATAATTCTATACTTGGATTAAATACTAAAATAGAAAAATATGATAATAAAGGAATCCATTATATTGATGAATTGGTATTAGAAAATATGAGATTATCTAACGATATCTCTTATACTTATTATGAGTTTGCTATTAAATTCAAACAAAACAATCTCATGGACAAGTATGGAGACTTTTTTTATCTATATAAAAGGGCTGAACACAAAACTAAAAAAGGTTTTGATAGGATAAAGTCAAATTTTTATTATATAACCTGTGGATATGGAGAAAAACCATTTAGGACATTATTTTTAGCAATTTTCATAATTATATGCTGTGCAATTCTTTATTCATTTATGGGTTTAAATATTAATAATAAAGTTTTAAAGTATAGTATAGACTTAACTAATATAGATGGTTTTATTGATTACTTATATGATTTAAGATATTTTATCCATTTTAGTATAGTAACTTTTACTACAGTTGGATATGGAAATATAGTACCTATTAATGGAAGTGTAATTGTTTCTTCTATAGAAATGGCTTTAGGAGTGATCTTAGTTGGATTATTCGTGTCTACCTTAGTTAGAGTAATGGCTCGATAACTATTATGAAAATATAAAAGGATTATATTGAATTTTATCTAGGTAAATTATTAAAAGAAGAATTAACTTTTAGATTTAATAAACTTATAAGTAAATTCCTATCAGAGATAAAATTAAATGGACAATAATTTGAAATATTGATGTAGATTAATGTAAAATATAATGGTATGAAATCATGGACTATTAAAGCTAGAAAGGTGGTGAAAGGCTCACCAAATATTTAATTGGTGGGTAGATTATATGAAAGATAAAAAGATTCCAAAATATTTTCAGAAGATAAATGATGAGATCTGGTTAATTGAAGATGAAAGGGATAATATGAAATTGTACTATAGAGTGAAGGAGATTCTCTCAACTAAACAATCTCCATTCCAACAGGTTAATATAATTGATTCCTATGACTTTGGTAGATGTCTTGTACTAGATGGAGTAATTCAAACCACTGAACTTGATGGATATATCTATAATGAAATGATTTCCCATATCCCCGTAGTAACCCATAAAGAACCTAAAAAAGTACTTGTAATTGGGGGAGGAGATTGTGGAGTAGTCAATGAATTATCAAAATATGAGGAATTAGAAGAAATTGATATGGTAGAAATAGATGAGATAGTGGTAAAGGAATGTATAGAAAAATTACCTAGTATATCAGGAAATGCTTCTCAGGATGATAGAATTAACTTTATTTTTGAAGATGGAGTAAAATATATTCAAGATAAAAAGGGTATATACGATATAGCCATAGTAGATTCATCGGACCCTATTGGACCTGCTGAAGTATTGTTTTCCGAAGAGTTTTATATGGCCCTTAAGGATTCATTAAAAGAAGATGGAATTATGGTATGTCAAAGTCAGTCGCCTATTTTTCATAAAGATGTTTTAAAAAGAACTAGGAAAATACTTGATAGTTATTTTCCATTAGTTAAAACATATAAAGCAGTTGTTCCTAGCTATCCTGGAGGAATGTGGAGTTTCACTATTGCTTCGATGAAATATGATCCCCTACAGGCTAATCTTGAAAGACTTTCAATAAATACAAAATACATTAATAAAGAAATATTCAAGTCATCATTTATGCTTCCTAATTTTATGATAGAATATTTAGATAAATAAAGAATATATAAATATAATAAAAACTATTGTGATGGAGAGGAAGAAATAACTTGAATAAGTTACATAAAATAAGTAGTGTAGTATTAATAATTATTATTGCATTAAATTTATCAGTAATTAAAGTAAATGCAAATGACGAATTATTTATTTGGACAAAGAGTGCCATACTTATGGAGGCAGAAACTGGTAAGGTATTAGCTGAAAGTAATTCAGATAAGCCAATGCCACCAGCAAGTTTATCAAAAATCATGACATTTCTTATAGCTTTAGAGGCTATAAAAAGTGGAGAAGTAACCATGGATGATAGGATTACTATTAGTGAAGAAGTAGCTAAGGTAGGCAGTTCTTCCTATAGATTAAGGAAAGGTGAAGTAGTAGATTTTAGAGAGCTACTTGAATCTATGATGATAGTATCTTCAAATGCTTCTGCAGTTGCCATAGCAGAACATATATCTGGCAGCGAAGAAAAATTTGTTTTGCTTATGAATCAAAGAGCAAAAGAATTGGGTATGAAGAATACTTATTATATAAATCCCCATGGACTTCCAATCTATAAAAGTGATACAGAAAGTATTAGCAATATATCTACATCAGAAGATTTAGCTATTCTATGCAGGTATCTTCTAAATAATTTTCAAGATGAAACATTAAATATAACGAATAAAAGGATATTTTCAAGTAGATATAAAAACTATAGCAAGTCAAATACCAATCCCCTTTTATCTAAAGTTACAGGTGTAGATGGTATTAAAACAGGCTATACTGGAAATGCTGGATACTGTCTTGCCTTCACTAAAGAAGTTGATCCTGTCAGTGATAATACAGAGGGAATGAGATTAATAGGTATTGTTCTTGGAGCTGGAAATGAAAAGGATAGAGAAAAGGGTAGTAAGGCCCTATTAAATTATGGTACGGAAAATTTTTATAAAAAAACAATCATTAAAAAGGGAGATTATGTAGGTGAAGATTATCTATATGATGAAAAAGATCTTCCCATAAGATTTCTTGCTGATGATTCATTTGTTTTAATAAAAGAAGGAGAGCCACCAGAAAAATTTATATTAAATAAAGAGATAGTTTTAGATGATTTAAGCTATCCTATTAAAAAGGGAGATAAGATAGGAGTGATAAAGCTTACTCTATACGATGATAGAACTATCTATATAAACTTAGTGAGTGATACGGAAATAAATGAATTACCTTTTTTATTAATGATGAAGCTATGGTGGAAGGAGTTTTTTATTAATTAAATATTTAGGAGCTGCTTACTTTAATTTAGATGGAGATATAATAAATGTAATTCTATCAAAGGATATAACCCCTATAACTCTGTAAATTTGCTTTATGACAATGGGAAGAATACAAAGAAAAATATGAATAAGTACCAACCTAAAGTAACTAAAGATGAGAATTTAGAGTCATTGGAGAAAAAGGTAAAAAGAAATAAATTTTAAATAAATATTGTATAAAAACTCCTAAAAGGAAAACAATATTCCTAAATGGAGGTGATTCTGTGGCTAAAAGGTCTAAAAAGAAGAAGAAACAAAAAGTTGATGAATTAACAAATATGAAAAAAAGAAACAAAGATACAAATAAGAAAAATCACCAAGACACCAATGGAGTAATGGAGTTTGCAGATGAACTAAATCCAGATGATTTTGAATAGGTTATATTATGATATCAGGAAATAAAGTCAAGACATGATTTTTTATTATGTCTTGACTTTCCTTTTTTAAATAAATACTTTATTAACATAATTTGAATTAGATAGGTAAAGCATAGCTGGATAATATAGATGAAATTCAAGTATATCTCCAACACTCAAATTTTTTGGATAATCTTCTATATCTACAATAAGGTGGTCGCTACTACTACCAACTATATCAATACCCTTTTCCTTTGGAATTAATTTATCATGGGAACCAAAATCTTGTTTTCCCACTGCAAGAATTGCTCTTTTTCTTTCACCTCTATCTTCATAGATTGGTAAATTACCAAAGGCATCTATAAAAATTTCGCCTATAGGATAAGACGGTTTAGTTTTAATTTCCACTATTTGTGCCTTTAGAGTAAAAGTATCTAAATGCATAAAACTCATATCATACCCCCACAAATCTTCTAAATCCCTGGCTAGAAGGATACCTTCACCTATCCTTAAATTATTTATTTTTTCTGGTATTTCATCGTCGATTATTAGAGGCAATGTAGTAGTACCTCCACCGGAAATGATATCAAGTTTTCTACTGATTTTTTCTTCAATTTCTTCTGCTAATTCACATAAGTAACCAAGGTTTTCTTTAGTAGGTTTAATGGAGCCATAGCAACCTAAATTAGTTCCTATTCCCAAAAGATTTACATTTGAAAGTTTCCTCTCAACATAAAGTGCCGTGTCGATGAACCTTTCTCTATTAATAAAGCCCTCTCGTAAATCCCCTAAATCATACATAAGTACAACATTATGTTGTTTGTTATGGACATGGGAGAAATACTCCAAAAGGTCTAATGTCTTAATCTCTGAAACTAAACTTATATCTACATATTTCACAATATCTTCTATTTCACATGGCATAGGAATACGTATGAGCATGGTCTCACAATCAAGACCTTTTAACTTCAAATCCATTAGTTGTTCAATTCTAGAGCTAGCTATATGCTTGCAGCCGGCTGATAAAAATTCCTTAGCAACCTGGTAAGCACCATTACATCCTTTAAAAACTCCAGATACATTAATTCCCCTATAAGAACATAGATCTATAACATTTTTTGCATTTTCATATATTTTTTTTAAATTAATTTCTAATAATGGATATTTTTCTTCTATAATAACGTTATGAAAATCTAATAATTTTTCTTCAGTTTGACTTATCATTCGGCCACCCCCTATATATCATATTATAATAATAAAATAATATGTAAAAATATACAAGGGAATTGTTTCAATAGTTTAAATTGTGGAAAAATTAATTGACAACAGGAAACCGTTCTCATATAATTATTTTTAAGGAGTGTTGAAAATGAATGCAACCATAAAAGATGTGGCTAAAAAAGCTGGCGTATCAAAGGCTACGGTTTCTAGAGTTATAAATAATTCAAAACCTGTAAATGATGAGACAAGAAAAAAAGTTATAGAGGCTATAAAGGAACTTGGATTCAAACCTAATCCTATAGCCAAGAGCCTTGTAAGCAAAAAAACTAAAATTGTTGGTGTAATTATTCCCGATATATCAAATCATTTTGTTGCAGAACTAGTTAAGGGAATAGAAAGTACATGTAATGAAGAAGGATATAATATATTACTATGCAATACTTTTTTTAGTTTTGATAAGGAGATGGAGTATCTAAAAATGTTAAAGGAAAAGTATGTTGACGGCATAGTTTTTATGACGGCTGAATTAAAAGATGAGCATATTAAATTTTTTAAGAGTTATAAAATACCATTTACATTTATTAATAGAGAATGCAAAGAATTAGATGTTATCAGTGTAGATATAGATAATGAAGATGCTTCATATAGGATAACTAAGTATTTTCTTCAAAAGGGACATAGAAAAATTGCAATGATAAGGGGACCCCTATTAGACAAAACCTCTGGATACAATAGATATATGGGATATAAAAGGGCTTTAGAGGAGTATGATGTACCCATAGACCAAAGATTAGTAAAAGAAGTCAATTTTGATGCTGATACATCCTATATAGCAGTCAACCATATGCTGAAGGCAGAAGTTATTCCTACAGCTATATTTGCAGCCAGTGATTTAATGGCAATAGGAGCTATTAAAGCAATATTAGATAATGGATTAAAGGTACCGGATGATATAGAAGTGGCTGGATTTGATGATATACCTATGGCTTCAATGTATAATCCTTCCATAACTACAGTGAGACAGCCCATCATAGATTTCGGTAGAGTTTCTGCAGAAATTCTTATAAAAAAAATTACTGGTGAAGAAGTAAAAAATGAGAATGTCATATTACCCTATGAAATAATATATAGAGATAGTACTAAATAAACTATTTTATATTATGAAAATATTGATGCATTGATATTTATCTATTAAAAAATAAAGACAAAAAATTTTTTGTTTTGAGGAAACCGGTTACAGATATTAAGGGGGGGTATAAATAGTTGATTAGATTAAATAGTACCATAGACTTTGAAAAAAATGATATTGATATTACAGCTATTGGAGAGATATTGATTGATATGATTTCAGAGGATTATGTAGACTCTCTAAAGGAGGCAATGAGTTTTAATAGATATTTCGGAGGGTCTCCAGGAAATTTAGCAATTAATTCATCAAAATTAGGACTTAAAACTGCAGTTATTTCTAATATAGGAGATGATTCCTTTGGAGAGTTTGCATTAGAAACTTTAATTAAGGAGGGAGTAGATACTAGAGGTATAAGTATAGAAGAAAACAATCATACTACTATGGTTCTTGTATCTAAAAGTAAAGATACACCTATGTTTCAGATTATAAGGGGTGCTGATAAAAATTTAGACTTAGCCCATAGACATTATGATATTATTAATAATTCAAAAATCCTTCATTTTACTGCCTGGGCCCTATCCTATAGTCCCATTAGAGAGACCACCATAGAACTAATAAAACATGCAAAAAAATTAGGAAAAATAATCAGTTTTGATCCCAATTATAGAAAAAAGATATGGGATATAAAACATGATGGGAGAGAGTTTATTTTAGATATCATAAAATATGTTGATATCATTAAACCCTCTGAAGATGATGTTATTCACCTGTTTGGGATAAGGGATAATAAGGAAATTATAGATGGGCTATTGAATTTAGGTGTAAAACTTGTAGTTTTAACTTTAGGAAAAAAGGGACTTATGGCTTCCGATGGATGGGAGACCATAAAGCTACCAAGTTTTGCTAAAGAAGTTGTAGATACAACAGGTGCAGGAGATGCTTTTTGGGCTGGATTTTATACTTCAATACTAAATGGCAATACAGTAAAAAATGCAATAGAACATGGAAGTTATGTTTCAGCATATAAATTGAGGCATATAGGAGCTATATGTAATTATCCATCTATCAAAGAGATTATAAAAAAATATGAGGGGGACAGAAAATGAGGGTTGCTTTTTTAAATCCACAGGGTAACTTTGATAATAAAGATAGTTATTGGACAGAACATCCAGACTTTGGAGGACAACTTGTTTATGTAAAAGAACTGGCTTTAGCTATGGATAGATTAGGAATAGATGTGGACATTATTACAAGAAAGATAGATGATAGAAATTGGCCAGAATTCAATAGTAGTATAGAATATTATACGGATTCCAAAGTTCGTATTATAAGGATTCCCTTTGGAGGAAGGGTTTTTTTAAATAAAGAAGAACTTTGGCCCCATATAAATGAATATGTAAGGGGAATAATTGATTTTTATGAAAAAGATAAAAAATATCCTGATTTCATAACAGCCCATTATGGTGATGGTGGATTAGCAGCAGCAATATTAAAAAAACTAAAAAAAATCCCATTTTCATTTACAGCTCATTCCTTAGGGGCACAAAAGATGGATAAACTTAAAGTAAATAATTTAAACTTTTCTAGAATGGAGAAAGTGTACAAATTTAGTAAAAGAATTATGGCTGAGAGAATTGCCATGAAATACGGGTCAACCATTGTAGTTAGTACTGGTCAAGAAAGGGATGAGCAATATTATCACAGGGTATATAGAGATATAATAGAAGAAAAAAAAGATAAATTCAGAATAATTTCTCCAGGAGTTAATAGGAATATATTTAATTTTCATGGAACTAATAATGAGGAAGAGTATGTATATAATTTGGTAGAAAACACGTTAAACAGGGATATAAAAGAGGAAAGATATAATCTTCCCTGTATAGTTGCATCCAGTAGACTAGATAGAAAGAAAAATCATCTAGGGTTAGTTAAAGCATATGCCCATAATATAAGGTTGCAGCAGATAGCTAATTTAATTATAGTTTTAAGAGGAGTAGAAAATGCCTATGAAGATTATTCAAATTTAAAGGAAAGTGAATCTAGCATATTAGATGAAATAATGAATTTAATAAAACATAATAATTTATGGGGAAAAGTATCATTTATAAATCTTACTAATCAGAAACAATTAGCTGCATTTTATAGAGATATTGCTAATAGAAAAGGAATATTTTCCCTTACTGCTATGTATGAACCCTTTGGCTTAGCACCTATAGAGGCCATGGCCTGTGGACTTCCGGTAGTTATAACAAAAAATGGTGGACCTTCTGAGGTTCTTTATGAAAATAATAAATACTTTGGAGTATTGGTTGACCCAAATGATTACAATGATATAGGGAAAGGGTTACTAAAGGTTCTAGAAAGTGAAAAAAAATGGGATTATTATCATAGAGCAGGGCTTGATAGGGTAAAGAATAAATATACTTGGGAGAAGGCAGCCAAAGAATATATTAAAATGATAGAGAAAGCTTTAAATAGTTTTGGGGATGAAGATGAAGTAGAGATTTATCCTTGGTTTATGAATCCAACAAAGGAAAAAGAAGACTATTTTCTAAGTGTTAAGAAACTGTATTTAACAAATAGATGAAGTAAGGAGGATAAAAATGAATGAAATACGGATTGATGACCTTACTGGAGAGGCTGTTATAATTGCTAGAGGTCGAGGAAAAAGACCTATGGATACAGATTATCCCTTATCGGTGTTATTAAATAATCATCATATATGTCCATTTTGCAAAGGAAATGAAGATATGACACCAAGGGAAATAGATAGAATAGGTGGAGAAAATTGGACAGTTAGGGTTGTACCTAATAAATACGGAGCATTAAATAAAGAGAATAATTTAGCCTATGGATACAGTGAAGTACTCATAGAATCTCCATATCACGATTTAAGTCTAGGAAATATGGATATTTCAGAAGTTGAGAGCATTCTAAGAATGATGCAAAGAAGGTATAATGAGATATACAAAGATACAAAAATTAAATATGTTCAAATATTTAAAAACTATAAAAAAGATGCTGGCGCATCCTTAACACATTCCCATAGTCAAATAATGGCTATGTCCTTTATACCTAAAATGATTCAAGAAGAAATAAAGAGTGTTAAAGAATATTATAATAAGAATAATAAATGTTATTATTGTGATTTACTAACAAAAGAGATAGAAGAAGGCTTAAGAATAGTAAAGAATCATGAAAAGTTTGTTGTTCTAGCTCCCTATGCCTCTAAATATAGCTATGAAACTATTATAATACCTAAGCTACACCAATCAAATTTTGGGAAGTTAAAAAATATTAAGGAGCTTGCTACAGTTATTTTAGATATAATGAGAAAGATGAGGAATAAATTAAAGGATCCACCATATAATTTATTTATACATAGTCAAAATTTTACTAATAAGTTTTACCATTGGCATATAGAAATCAAACCGAGAATTTCTAAACAGGCTGGATTGGAACTTTCCACTGGAGTTTTTATTAATTCAGTATCTCCAGAGGATGCAGCAAAGGTCTTAAGAAATTACTAAAATAAATAAATTCAGAAAATTACAAATAAACTTGACAATGAAAACGGTTCCAAATATAATACAATTAAATAGTAAATAAATTCTAAAAATTGAATTTATTATTTTTAGGGTTCGGGAAATCGGTTTCATAATATTACATAAGTCGACATTGAATTTCTATTTATGAAGGAGGTATTTAGATGATAAGGGACACGGGGATGTCAAAGCTTGCAAAATCAGAAGAAAGATTGGCTTATAAGTTATTATTACCTACATTCCTAATAATTATTATTGTGGCAATTTATCCATTAGGCAATGTATTTTATACAAGTTTTACCGATAAGACCTTTGCTAGCTCAAAGGAAACCAGTTTCATAGGATTAGAGAACTATAAACACTTACTTAGTATTACGATTAAAGAGCTTCCTCCAGTCATAGACCAGTCAACGGGGTTACAAAAAATTGACCCTGAAACAAATGAATTAGTATATGAAAGAGCTATAAAAATACTTCCAAGAAAACCCAATAGATATAGAGAAGTAACTCAATTTAATTTTTCAGGAAAGAGATATGTTTTAGGTGCAAGAGATCCTGACTTCATTAAATCTGTATATAATACTTTAGTTTTTACAGTTATATCTGTATTTTTAGAACTGGTGTTGGGACTTATTGTAGCTTTAGTGGTAAATAGTAACTTTAAAGGAAAAGGAATAATGCGTACTGTTATGCTTGTTCCATGGGCTGTTATAACTGTTGTATCAGCTCGCATGTGGGAATGGATGTTTTCACCAAGTAGAGTAGGACTATTTAATACAGTGTTAGATAAACTTGGTATCGGAGATGGGCAAATAGCATTTTTAAGTTTAGAAAGTTTACAAATACCTTCACTTATAGCAATAGATGTTTGGAAAACTACTCCATTTATGGCATTGCTACTATTAGCAGGATTACAAGTTATACCAAATGAACTATATGAAGCGGCAAGAATAGATGGGGCTAGCAAAGTGAATCAGTTTTTCAATATAACATTACCACTTCTTAAGCCGGCTATGGCTGTTGCATTAGTATTTAGAACATTAGATGCCCTTAGGGTATTTGATGTATTCCAAGTAATACTAAGTAGTAAACGATATTCAATGGCAACATATAATTATTTTCAGCTAATAGGTAATAGAAATATGGGTCTTGCTTCAGCAATAGGAGTTATCATATTTATACTTATATTTATATTTGCAATCCTATATATTAGAATGCTAGGAGTTGATACTGAATGATTAAATCTAAAGGGAAATTAGAGATTATAAAAAAAATAGGTTTCTATTTACTTATTGGTCTAATAATATTTTACATGTTGTTCCCATTTTATTGGGCTGTAAATTCATCATTAAAGTCAGAAGCCCAACTTCAAATGACTCCTACCACATTTATACCAAGGGACCCAGATACTTTAGAGATTGCACCAACCTTTAAAAATTACATAGCAGTCTTTAATGACGGACAGTTTGTAAGGGGGATAATAAATAGCACTATAGTAGCCGTTTCAACTACACTATTGGCTCTTATTGTAGGGTCTTTTGCGGCATTTGCCTTGGGGAAGTTAAGATTTAGAGGAAAGAAACCAGCCTTATATATAATACTAGCCATGACAATGTTTCCCCAGGTAACAGTTTTAGCAGGCCTTTATGCAGTCATAACTAAGCTAGGCCTTAGTACTACCCTTAGCATGATATTATCCTATATGATTTTCACTTTACCTTTTACTACTTGGGTCATGACATCCTTCTTTAAGGATTTACCTGTGGCACTTATGGAATCTGCTCAAGTAGATGGAGCTACACCTTTTCAAACCTTTAGAATGATTTTGCTTCCTTTAACTGCACCGGCACTGGTAACAACTGGTTTATTATCTTTTATAGCTGCATGGAATGAGTATTTATTTGCACTTACCTTTACTTCCATAGACCCAGGGGCTAGGACAGTACCTGTAGCTATAGCATACTTTACAGGGAGTATAGCTAGACAAGAACCCTTTGGAGAAATCATGGCGGCTGCAGTTATAGTTACTATACCAATAGTAGCCTTAGTACTAATATTCCAGAAGAAGATAGTAGCAGGACTTACAGCAGGAGCAGTGAAAGGCTAAAAAATATATATTATATGGATAAGGGGGGATTTGTAAGTTTAGCTAAGAACTTTATTTCTCAGTCCATGGAAAATGAAAACTTTCTAAAAATGAAATGAGGGGGATTTAAATGTTTAAAGGGATGAAATCAATTTATGCTTTAACTTTAATTATGGTTTTAGTTTTAAGTTTGTTTATGTCTGGTTGTACTACTCAAGAGCCTGCTTCTCAAGAAGAACCAAAGCCTTCAGAAGAACCTGTTCAAGAACCTGCTGAGGAACCAGCAAAGGAGGCTAAAGAGGAAAAAATAGTTATTACTGTTGCCGGTGGTGCAGTGGGTAATGAATTAGAGCTTACTAAGAAAGCAGCAGAACTTTACAATGAGCAACATGAAAATATAGAGGTAAAAGTTCTTGATACTCCTGACCTAGCACAAGATAGATTGGGTCTTTATTTACAATTTTTAGAAGCTAAAAGCCCTGATGTAGATGTGTATCAAATAGATGTAATTTGGCCTGGAGATTTAGCTGAACACTTTGTGGACTTATATGAATATGGAGCTAAGGATGTTGTAGATGATCATTTTGAAGCAATTGTTGAAAACAATATTGTTGATGGTAGGCTAGTTGCTATACCTTGGTTTACTGATGCAGGATTACTTTACTATAGAAGTGATTTACTAGAAAAATATAATTTAGAGCCTCCAAAAACTTGGGATGACCTTGAAAAGGCAGCTAAAGTTATACAAGATGGTGAAAGAAAAGAAGGAAATAAAGACTTTGTAGGTTTTGTATGGCAAGGAAATGCATATGAAGGACTTACTTGTGATGCATTAGAATGGATAGCTTCCAATGATGGAGGAACAATTATTAGTCCAAATAAGAAGATAACTATTAATAATGAAAATGCAGTTGAAATCATTGAAAAGGCAGCAAATTGGGTTGGAACAATATCTCCTGAAGGTGTTACCGGTATGGGAGAAGAAGATGCCCGTAATATTTGGCAAGCAGGAAATGCTGCTTTTATGAGAAACTGGCCCTACGCCTATAGCTTAGGAAACTCAGATGATAGTGCTGTAAAAGGGAAGTTTGACGTTTCACCACTACCAGCTGGTAAAAGTGGTAAAGGTGCTGCAACCCTTGGAGGATGGCAACTTGCTGTAAGTAAGTATAGTGAACATCCTAAAGAAGCTGCTGATGTAGCATTATTCTTAGCATCCTATGAAATTCAAAAACTTAGAGCTGTGGAAGGTTCCTTTAATCCAACAATTAAAGCTCTCTATGAAGATGAAGAAGTACTTAAAATAAATCCATTCTTTGGGGATCTATATAATGTATTTACTAATGCTGTAGCAAGACCTTCTACTGCAACTGCACCAAATTATAATGCTGTATCTACTGCATTCTTTAAGGCGGTTCATTCAGTACTGACCGATGAAAAAGATGCTCAAACAGCATTAGAAGAATTAGAACTTGATCTTCAAGATTTAACAGGATTTGAGATAGAAGAATAAGAATCATATAAACGATGTAAATCCTATTTACATATTAGTCTTCTTCTCCAGAGGCCAACGGGTCTCTGGATAGGAGGCTAAATTTATTTATAATACTTAAGAATTTATACACAGTTGAAAATTGTATATGATATACGATTATGGATTTCAACTAAAATGTATAAGGGGGAGCTAGATGCAATACTTTAATCAAAAAATAGATTCAAATTTTCTATTTAATGAATGGGAAATAAGTGAAAAAGAAATTAATATACAAAACAATTTATTAGCAGAGACTATTTTCTCCCTTGGAAATGGATATATAGGAATGCGAGGGAATTTTGAAGAGGACTATGGGGGGGGAGAGGGAACTTCTCTTGAAGGGAATTATATAAATGGATTTTTTGAATCAAATCCAATTTTTTATAGAGAAGGAGCCTATGGTTATGCAAAAAATAGCCAAACAATGCTAAATATAACAAATGGTAAAATTATCAACTTTTATATAGGTAATGAAAAATTCAACTTGTTTGAAGGAAAGATTCTAGATTATAAAAGGACTTTGAAAATGAAAGAAGGGATTCTTGAAAGACAAATTTTATGGCAATCGCCAAAGGGAAAAAAAGCAAAAATAAAAATTAAAAGACTGGTTTCCTTACATGATAAACATCTTGCTGCAATAGATTATGAGATAATCCCAATCAATTATAGTGGAGAAGTTACAATTATATCAGCTTTAGATGGTAATGTAAAAAATCAAGAAGCCCAGGATGACCCGCGGGTAGGGTCAGATTTTAAAGGTAAGGTTTTAAAGTATGTAGATTCAATTGTTGAAGAAAATTTTTGTGGACTTATACATAAAACTACTAATACAAACTTTAAGCTTTTATCAGGTATGAAAAATCTATTAATCTCCCAAAATGAGTTTTCAAGGGAATTCAAAGGAGATAAGGAAAGGATACAGGATATATTCATCATAAAATGTAAAGAAAATGAAAGTATAAAGTTGTATAAATTTATAACATATTTCACAACCAGAGATTATGTTGAGGATAGGCTTGTTAAACTTGGGAAAGAAAAACTAGAAGAAGCTGAAAATAAAGGCTTTGATTATTATTTAGAAAAACAAATAGAGTACCTAAAGGATTTTTGGAATGACGCTGATGTTGAGATAAAGGGGGACGAAGAGCTTCAGCAAGGCATAAGGTTTAATGAATATCATCTACTACAATCGGTTGGTAAAGATGGTAGGACGAATATAGCAGCAAAGGGTTTAACTGGTGAAGGCTATGAAGGTCATTATTTTTGGGATACAGAAATATATATAATTCCTTTCTTTTTATACACAAAACCTGAAATTAGTAGGAAACTTTTAGAATTTAGATATAATACCTTAGATAAAGCTAGACAAAGGGCAAGAGAACTTGCCCATAAAAAGGGTGTACTATATCCATGGCGTACTATAGATGGAGAAGAGTGTTCAGCCTATTATCCAGCTGGAACTGCCCAATATCATATAAATGCGGATATTTCTTATGCTGTTAAAACTTACATAGAAGTAACAGATGATGTAGAGTTTTTACTGGAAATGGGTGCAGAAATAGTATTTGAAACTGCCAGATTTTGGGTAGACTTAGGAAGTTATATACCAAATAAGAAGAATAAGTTTTGTATTAATGGAGTTACTGGCCCCGATGAATATACAGCTATAGTCAATAATAATTGTTATACAAATTATATGGCAAAACTCAATTTAGAATATGCCTGGGAAATAGCTAATATGATGGAGAAAAAATATCCCAATTACTATAGAAAACTAAGAAAAAAAATAAAATTAGAAGATTATGAAATAAATCAGTGGAAAAAAGCCGCTGATAATATGTACATACCCTATGACAAAAAATTACAAATACATCTACAGGATGATACTTTTCTAAATAAATCTCCTTGGGATTTTGAAAATACTCCAAGGGATAAATATCCTCTATTACTCCATTATCACCCATTAGTAATATATAGACACCAGGTATTAAAACAAGCAGATATTGTATTAGCTTCCTTTTTACTGGGAGACAGGTTTTCTATGGATGATAAGAAAAGGGATTATGATTATTATGAACCACTAACTACCCATGATTCATCATTATCCAGTTGTATATATAGTATAATGGCCTCTGAAATAGGGTATAAGGAAAAGGCATATAATTATTTTATGGAAACTGCCAGAATAGACCTAGATAATAAAAAGAATAATTCCCATTATGGAATCCATACAGCGTGTATGGCAGGAGCGTGGATGAGTGTAATAAATGGATTCGCAGGTATGAGAACATATAATGGCACCCTTAGTTTTAATCCATATATACCAGAAAAATGGGAAAAATATAGATTTAAAATTAAATTTAGAAAAAGACAATTATACGTAGAAATCAATAAGAAATATGTTGCCTATGAGTTGTTGAAGGGTGAAAAATTAGATTTCATACATAAAGGAGGAAAAATATCTTTAAAAAAAGGCGAAACAATAAAATTAGAAATTTAATTGAAAATAGTAGGGGGGAATAAAATGGCTAGCTTAAAACTAAAGGGAATCAATAAAATTTATCCCAATGGTTACCAAGCAGTTAAGGATTTGAATTTAGACATAAAAGATAAGGAATTTATTGTTTTAGTTGGACCTTCTGGATGTGGTAAATCTACTACATTAAGAATGATTGCAGGCTTAGAAGAAATTAGTGAAGGAGAACTTTACATAGGGGATAGGGTTGTAAATGACCTGCAACCGAAGGACAGAGATATTGCTATGGTATTTCAAAACTATGCCCTTTATCCCCATATGTCAGTTTTTGATAATATGGCCTTTGGACTTAAGCTAAGAAAAAGACCAAAAGATGAGATAAAAGAAAGGGTAGAGAGTGCTGCTAAAATACTAGGTATAGAACATTTATTAGGCAGGAAACCAAAGCAACTTTCAGGAGGTCAAAGGCAGAGGGTGGCATTAGGTAGAGCCATAGTGAGAAAACCTAAGGTGTTTTTGATGGATGAACCCCTTTCTAATCTTGACGCAAAGCTTAGGGTTCAAATGAGAGCGGAAATAAGTAAACTCCATAATAAATTAGCTACAACTTTTATATACGTAACCCATGACCAAATAGAGGCTATGACCATGGGAACTAGGATAGTGGTATTAAAGGATGGAATAATGCACCAATTTGATGACCCCCAAACCATATATGAGTATCCAGCCAATACATTTGTAGCAGGTTTTATAGGCTCACCACAAATGAATTTTATGGATGGGAGAATAATTGAAGAAGGAAATTCAATATTTGTAGAGTTTATGGGAAATAGAATATCTATTTGCAAAAACAAAGGAAATATATTAAAAGAAAAGGGATATGTTGGTAAGGAAGTAATTATTGGGATTAGACCAGAACATATTGATCTAAATTCAAATGAAAATCAGGAAGGAATAGGAGCAAAAGTAGAAGTAACAGAGCTTTTAGGATCTGAAACCTATGTGCATTTAAAAGTAGAGGATAAGACAATAGTTGCTAGAATAGAACCAAGTATTATGGTCAGGGTAGATGATAATGTAAAGGTCAGTTTTGACTTGGAAAAAATACATGTATTTGACAAGGATACCGAGAAAGCCATATTTAATAAGGAAACAATGAAAATGGTAGAAGGAGTACTCTAAAGATATTTATATCTAAACTTTCATTTTATTATAATCTGAAAATTCACTGAAACAGGGGGATCATTTCTATGAAAAAAATAGACCAAGGTTTTGTTATAAAAGGTTCTGATATTAATTTGTATATAACCTTTTATGATGAAAATATTGTTAGGTGTACCTACACTAAGGAGGATATTATTTCTAAATCAACCCCAGCCATTATTAGACAGTATAGAAAAGATATAGGTGCAATAGAGGGAGATGTAATTAAGACAAAAAAGCTTCATATAAAAGTTAATCCAGACAATCTCTGTATTTCTATATTTAATAGCAGTGGAGAACTAATAAATGAAGATATTGCAGTTAAATATTCAGAAATAAAAATTGAAAAGAAACTTTTATGGGAAAAGGGCTTTTATGGTAATGGAGAAAGATATGGCTGGATTAATCAAAAAGGCTTAAAACTTTCCAATTGGAATACTGATTTAATAGGCAAATATGATCTTCATAATAGTACTATTAAGGAAATGCATACAGCTATCCCCTTTTATATAGGGGTATCACCCAATAGGAGTTATGGTATATATTTTGATAATAGCTATAGAACCAGTTTTGATTTAGGAAAAACTGATGACAGTATTATAAGTTTTCAAGCAGATGGTGGAAAATTAGACTATTATTTTATATATGGAGAAGAGATAGGGGATGTAGTAAAGGGCTATACTTATTTAACTGGAAAGATGGAGATTCCAAGAAAAGATTTCTTAGGTTACCAGCAAAGCAGATATAGTTATATGAATAGTGACGAGGTCCTTGAAATTGCTAAAGAATTTAGAGATAAGAAAATACCATGTGATGTGTTATATTTAGATATACATTATATGGAAGATTATAAAGTGTTTACAGTTGATTCAAAGAGATTTTCTGAGTTTAGAGAGATGATTAAAGAACTTAATCAAATGGGCTTTAAGGTTGTTGTAATTATTGACCCAGGAGTTAAGGTTGAGGAAGATTATTTCGTATATGAAGAAGGTAAGGAAAGGAATTATTTTATTAAAGATAGTTTAGGCAAGGATTATATAGGGGAGGTTTGGCCTGGTCCTGCGGTATTTCCAGATTTTTTAAAGGGTGAAGTAAGAGACTGGTGGGGAGAATTACATAGGAACTTTATTGAAAATGGGATAGAAGGAATTTGGAATGATATGAATGAACCATCTAATTTTATAACGGAATCAAAAACCCTTCCTGAAGATACATTACATATTGATGATGAAGGCAATGAGAGAAGTCATGGAGAAATTCATAATATTTATGGAATGTTGGAGGCAAAGGCAACCTATTACGGATTTAGAAAGTTAAAGCCAAATACAAGACCCTTTATTTTAACTAGGGCAGCCTTTTCCGGTACTCAGAAATATGCAGCTTTATGGACGGGAGATAATTCAAGTATATGGGAGCATTTAGAATGTAGTATCCCAATGTTTTTAAATCTAGGCCTTAGTGGATTTTCCTTTGTTGGTGCCGATGTAGGCGGATTTTTAGAAGATACTAATGGTGAGCTATTGTGTAGATGGACGCAGTTAGGAGCCTTTACTACATTTTTTAGAAATCATACTATGGTAGATACTATTTATCAAGAGCCTTGGAGATTTGGTAAGGAGGTCCTTGAAAACACTAAAAAATATATTGAACTAAGATATAGGCTAATACCCTATCTATATAGTCTTATGAAAGACAGTGCAAATACAGGGGAGCCTGTAATGAGGCCACTTTTTTACCACTACCAAGATGATTTGGAAACTTATAATATTAATGATCAGTTCCTATTTGGTGAAAAAGTTTTAGTTTGTCCTGTAACTAGGCCAGGTATTACTAAGAGAATGGTATATTTACCAGAAGGTATATGGTATGATTTCTGGAGCGATGAAAAAATTGAAGGTGGGAAATATATTATCAAAGAAGCTCCTTTAGATAGTATGCCAATATTTATAAAAGCTGGGGCAATAATTCCTATGGATAAGGTTATGGACTATGTAGGTCAAAGGGAAAGTGAGATTACTCTCCATTGTTATGCTGGGGATAGGGGTAACTTTAATTTATATTTTGATGATGGACATAGTTATGACTATAAAAAGGGTAAATATACGGAAATGGAAATTAGGATGACTGAAGATGATAAAAATATAAGAATCCATGGAAGTATTAAAAATAAAGGCTACGATATTCCCAATATACAAGTAAAAGTACATGGATTAGAAAGTAAAAAGGAAGTCCATGTTTCTGGATTTGAAGGGTGATTATTATGGCTAAAGTAAGGGCTTGTATCTTTGACCTAGATGGTGTAATAGTAGATACAGCTAAATACCATTATTTAGCCTGGAAAAGACTAGCCAAAGAAGAGCTAAGGTTTGACTTTAAAATAGAAGATAATGAGCGATTAAAGGGAGTAAGTAGAATGGACTCCCTAGATATATTACTTGAAATAGGAAATATAAAAATTGATGATGAAGAAAAGCTAATATTGGCTGAGAAAAAGAATAAATGGTATAGAGAGTATATTTTGAAAATGGATGACTCTGAAATTTTGCCTGGCGCTTTGGAATTTATTAAAAATTTAAAAGGAAAGGGGATAAAGGTGGGATTGGGTTCAGCCAGTAAAAATGCTATGACAATATTAAAACAGATTAATATGGTTAGTTATTTCGATGCAATAATAGATGGAACAAAGGTTAAAAAGGCTAAACCTGACCCAGAGGTATTTTTACTTGGAGCAAATGAGCTAGGTGTAAGACCTGAAAGATGTGTTGTTTTTGAAGATTCTATTGCGGGAATAGAAGCAGCAAAAAGAGGAGATATGCTTACAATTGGCGTAGGGAAAAAGGAAATATTAAGCATAGCTGATATTGTTATTAGCGGGATGGACAAAATGACTATGGAGCTATTATTCTCCCTTTAATATAGATAAAGGTATACCCCTTTGCATTTTATAATGTAAAGGGGTATACTTAGTCAATATAATACAGTAGAAAATTTTGTAATAAAAAATAAACCTATAATATAGTATAATTAAGGAAAGTATTTATCTAGCCAATGAAATTTTAATATAATTTTAAGAAAAGATTAGGTTTATTTTAAGAAAAATGCTTTAGTATTTATTTATGGTGAACAAGCAAATTAAGGCAAAGGAGTGTAGAAATGGAGAAAAAACTATATCGTTCTAGAAATAAAGTTATTTCTGGAGTATGTGGAGGTATCGCTGAGTATTTTTTTATCGATCCCACCCTTATTAGATTACTGTGGGTGGCAGTTGCACTTTTAGGAGGTACAGGTGTTATAGCCTATATTATCTGTGCAGTAGTTATTCCTGAAAACCCCAATCATAATTCCCTAAAAAAAGATGATAAATACTATGTGGATACTAAATATAGTTATGATACAAATTATAAAGAATACTATGAATCAGAGGGACAACAAAATGATGAGAGAAATAGAATTCTCGCAGGTGGTATTTTAATAGTGCTAGGAGCTTTGTTTTTAGCAAAAAGATATTTTCATTGGTTTGATTTTGACTTTATATGGCCTGTCCTATTAATTATTGGAGGAATATATATAATCTATAAAAATAGGGAGGGACATTGATTTGAAGAATAATGTTTTAACTGGAGTATTACTTATATTTCTAGGAACCTTTTGGTTTTTATCAAAAATAGGAATAATTACATGGTCTATTTGGTCGGTATTATATAATCTCTGGCCTTTAATATTAGTGGCTATTGGTACAAATATTATATTTAAAGATAAGTATTGGGTAAGAATTATAGTCTGGATAGTTTTTATTGCTTTAGTTATTGGATTTGGATTTTATCAGCAATATAACGATAATATTTTCTTTAATAATAATGAGCATATTATCTATAAAGGTGAAGAAAACTTTAAGGTGGAAAATCAATCTAAAACTGAAGAAGGTCAGTTGAAATTAATGCTTGGTGGAGCCAATTTCAAACTAGATTCAACTAAGGATAATATAATCAATGCCTTTATACCTAATCCTAGAGTTAGAAAAGAAGCAGATTTTAATGATGATAAATCTAAGATTAATATAGAAATTAAACAACTAGATGATTTTAATAATAATGAGCCCTATGATTACAAGTTTAGTCTACATGAGGATATTGTATGGGATATCGATGTAGATATGGGTGCCTTTAATGGTGTATTTGATTTTAGCAATTTAAAAGTAAATGAACTTGACTTGGATATGGGGGCTTCTAATGTTGATTTGATTTTTGGAGAAAGACATAGTTTTACAAAGGTCAATATAGATGGAGGGGTCTCTAATATTGACCTTACCCTTCCAGAATCCTTAGGGGTAAGAATTAAAAGTGACGGATTATTAAAGGATACAAATATAGATGAATTAGGGTGGATTTTAAAGAACGGATACTACATGTCTCCCAACTATGATATCTCAGAGAAAAAAATAGATATAGATATAGATATGGGAATAGGTAAATTCAAAGTAAAGGTTCAATAAGGGGCATGTAAATATGCCCTTGTTTTTATTGTTTAGGAATTCAAACCTTTTTTGCAAAAAATTATAGTGAGCAATTCAAATAAATTTAAGCCATACAATAAATTACAAATCATTACCAGTAAAAAATTGGGTTTTTATTGCTTTTACCGACCTATAAGCTTTGACAAAACCTACTAACTAAGAACTAACAAAGCATCGTAAGACGCCTTTGTTCTCTAATTCTTTTTAAAATCAACATAATTTAGTTTAGTTTCTGAATATCTAGCTAAAGTATATAAAACATCCGATAAACGATTTATATATTTAAGTAATGCTGGACTTACAAACTCATCCTTAGATAAAGTTAGAATTCTTCTCTCTGCCCTCCTGCATATGGTTCTAGCAACATGAAGTATTGCACTTTCTTTATTACTTCCAGGTATTATAAATTTAGATTCTTCCTCTTTGTTCATCTTATATACATACTTATCTATTATCTTTTCCAGTTCCTCGACATGACTATCATTGATCTTTTCAGGGAAATTATCTCTATTTTTAGTGGCAAGTTCTCCCGCTACATCAAATAATTCTCTTTGAATTTTTAATATTATATTTTTCAAATCCTCATCGGTTATAAAACTTCTTGCAAGGCCTAATGTAGAATTAAGTTCATCAATAGTCCCATAACTTTCAACCCTTATTGAGTCTTTGTCAATTCTTGTATTATCATATAAATTTGTTTGTCCTTTGTCCCCTGTTTTTGTATATATTTTCATTGAATCTTCCTCCCCTTAAAATATATTAAATTATTACCCTGTTAGTAATAGATTTATTCCTAAAACATATAATAAAAAAATATTGGTATAATTTGTAGAAACTTAGCATATAATCCATATGAATAAGATTTAAGGGAGGATTGTTGATGAGGGAATTAATAGATGTAGTAGAAAAATTTTTAGAATTATGTGATGAATTGTACAGTGATAAAAAAATCGATAAAAAGCTATATGAAGAAATTACAAAGAAAAAAATTAAGTTTTTAAATGATATTAAAAAAGCAGTATAATAAAAGGCAGATGGATGATATTTTACCATCTGCTCTCGTTTTTCCTAAGGAACTTAGACTTTAAAAGTAAGAACTGACAATGGGTTGTTAAACGCCTTTGTTTTGGATATATAATAATTAATTTCTTTAAATAGTATTTAGAATGATGTTTTGATATAATCATAGGTAAAAAAGACAAAAAGGTGACAAATATGACAATAAAAAAAGGTTGGATAATTTATAATGGAAATCTTCCACACAAAAAATTCATTTATCATGTGAATTGGCTAAATAGAGTGGCAAAGGAAAAGGGACTTAGTACAAAAATAATAAAAAACAATGAATTAATTCCAATTATTAAAGATGGTAAGGCTATGATAATGGGTAAATATGCAAATGAAAGACCTGACTTTGTCTTGTTCTGGGACAAGGATATACTTTTAGCAAAACATCTTGAAAAAATGGGGTTTAAGCTGTTTAATAGTGCTAAGTCCATTGAAATATGTGATAATAAATGTCTTACACATCAAATCCTAGCAAATAATAATATTCCAATGCCTAAGACTGTTATAGCACCAATGATATATACTGGTTTAGATATAATAGATTATAGTAATTATGAATACATAATAGAGGAAATAGGATTTCCTATGATTATAAAGGAGGCATATGGCTCATTTGGGGCTCAGGTGTATCTCGTAAGTAATAAAGAAGAAATGATAGATAAAATAAAGGAGTTAAGATGGAAGCCCTTTATTTTTCAAGAGTTTATAAGATCAAGCTATGGCAGGGATTTAAGAATAAATATAGTTGGGGATAAATATGCTGCTTCCATGATTAGAAAATCTAAAAATGATTTTAGAGCAAATATAAGTGCAGGGGGAAAGATGTATAAATATAGACCTTCGAAGGAAGAAATTCAGTTAGCCATTGAGGCTGCCAATATCATAGGGGCTGATTTTGCAGGGGTAGATCTATTATTTGATGAAAATGGAAAACCTATAGTTTGTGAAGTAAACTCTAATGCCCATATGAAAAATATTTATGATTGTACAGGTATAGATGTTGCGAAGTTAATAATTGACCATATAAAAGTATGTATAGGAGTATAAAAAATGATTAGAGGTTGGCTAATATATAATAGAGAAGATAGAAAAAGAAATAATAGATTTATAGATTGGTTTTTAGAAGAGGCAGAAAATTTAGGGATAGATCTTTCATTGAGGTTAAAAGAAGACTTTGTTTATGGAATAAAAAACTCTCAACATTTTATTGAATACAAAGGTGAAAAGATAGCATTGCCTAAATTTGCAATAGTAAGAAATGTAGATACACTTTTTACTAAACAGCTTGAATATCTAGGAATAAAGACATTTAATACGTCCCTTATTTCCCAGGTGTGTAATGATAAAGCCAAAACCCATCAATATTTAGCACTATATAATATTCCAATGGTGGATACTATCTTTATAAATACTAAGGATTTCAAAATGGATTATTTAGATGATGATTATCCTAAAGTAGTTAAGGTGGTAAATGGCAGAGGTGGAAAAGAAGTTTATGGGGTTTATTCAAAAAAAGAATTAGAAAATAAGATTAATAGTCTTGAGGCCAATAATATAATAATTCAAAAAATGGGAGAAGTTCCTGGAAAGGATTTGAGAGTATTTGTAATAGGCAAGACCATTATAGGAGCTGTCCTTAGGAGTTCTAATACTGATTTTAGAGCAAATTTTTCCCTTGGAGGTACAGCTAAGTTATATAACCTTTCGGAAAGTCAGAAAAAACTTATTTATAAAATTATAGATTTATTTGATTTTGGTATGGTAGGAATAGATTTTATATTTGATAAAGAGGGAAATCTTATTTTAAATGAAATTGAGGATGTAGTTGGGTCTAGGACATTATGTGAGAACTCAGATATAAATATAGTTAGACTATATCTAGAACATATAAAAAATAAATTAGAAAAATAAATGTGACATCGTCCAGGGATGTCATTTTTTATTTTCTAAAACAATAAAAGAGATTGTATATGGATATTAGTTAATAGTAATCTTTTAAATTGAATAGCTATATAATGTATAACCATATTAATTAAGAGAAGAATAATATATAGATAAAAGACATAGACATTTTAGAAAAGACATTATGGAGGGATATTAATGTCTACCGATGTAATATATAATTATGATATAAAAATTGATAAAAATTGTAATAAATACGGATTTATTAAAGGGAATATAGATAATTATGCGTGGTTTGCCTTAGTCCATAAAGAAGAAATGGAGTATGGAATAAATCCCAATGATTTAAGTAAAGGCTATGGGAGGATAACTAGATTATGTATATATAAAGATCAAACAGATTTTAGTGGTAATCCCTATTTGCCATCTATGAATGTAAAAAGATATATTTTTGCAAATTATCATAGGGATTGGAGCGTGTTAAATAGAAATTATTATGATATGGTTAAGGAGCTTATTACTTATCTTGAAAGAAGATATTCATTGAAAGTGATTAAATGATAGAATAAAACATGTCCTTGTCCTTGACTTTTATGTGGTATATTATGTATAATAAAACAAAATCAAATATAGCTTAGTAATCTATGATGAAGAGGAGTAGGTAATTAGCCCATAAAGAGAGGAATATCCATAGGCTGAAAGGTATTCTATGATAGCTATTACTGAAGGTAGCTTCTGAGATGCTATAGCCAAAGCATATTTGTTAGTAGCTATAGTCGGTATATCCCGTTACAGATAATAGAGTGTTAGCACACTGCTAAAAATAGGGTGGTACCGCGGAAATATAGCCTTTCGTCCTTATAAGGATGAAAGGTTTTAAATTTTTTTGACAAATAATGAGAAAGAAGGAGTGATATCATGAGTAGAGAAAATTTAGCCACTAAGTATGACCCGAAAGGATTTGAAGAAAAGGTTTATAATAACTGGCTTGAAAAAAATTACTTTAGAGCTGAAATAGACCATGATAAGGAGCCCTTTACTATAGTGCTTCCACCACCAAACATTACAGGACAGCTTCATATGGGACATGCCTTAGATCATACATTACAAGATATACTTATTAGATGGAAAAGAATGCAGGGGTATGCTACTCTATGGCTTCCAGGAACAGACCATGCTAGTATAGCTACAGAAGTTAAAGTAGTAAAAAAAATATATGAAGAAGAAGGTAAAACTAAAGAAGAAATAGGCAGAGAAGGGTTTTTAAAAAGAGCTTGGGAATGGAAAGAAGAATATGGAAATAGAATAACAGAGCAAATGAAAAAATTAGGTAATTCCTGTGACTGGTCCCGTGAAAGATTTACCATGGATGAAGGATGTAATGAAGCGGTTACTGAGGTATTTGTTAAACTTTATGAAAAGGGGCTTATCTATAGGGGTAATAGACTTATAAATTGGTGTCCAGATTGTCAGACCACTTTATCCGATGCAGAAGTTGAACATGAGGAAAAGAAGGGACATTTCTGGCATATAAGATACCCTGTAAAGGACAGTGACGAATATCTTGAAATAGCCACTACAAGACCAGAAACAATGCTTGGTGATACTGCAGTGGCAGTACACCCAGAAGATGAAAGATATAGTCATCTTATTGGAAAAACATTAATTCTACCAATTGTTAATAGAGAAATTCCAGTAATAGCCGATGAGTACGTAGAGAAGGAGTTTGGAACGGGAGCCGTAAAAATAACTCCAGCCCATGACCCAAATGACTTTGAAGTAGGTCTTAGACATGACCTGCCTCAAATAAATGTAATGAATCAAGATGCTACTATGAACGAAAACGCTGGAAAATATGAGGGTATGGATAGGTATGAATGTAGAAAGCAGTTAGTGAAGGATTTAGAAGAAGCTGGATTTTTAGTTAAGAAAAAAGAGCATGACCACAATGTTGGAACTTGTTATAGATGTAATACTGTTGTAGAGCCTATGCTATCTGACCAATGGTTTGTTAAAATGGAGGAACTTGCTAAGCCAGCTATAGAAGCAGCTAAAAATAAAGAGTTAGAATTTGTACCTGAAAGATTCACGAAGATATATCTTCATTGGCTTGAAAATATAAGGGATTGGTGTATATCAAGACAGCTTTGGTGGGGACATAGAATTCCAGCATATTACTGCGATGACTGTGGTGAAATTATTGTAAGTAAAGAGACCCCAGAAGAGTGTAGTAAATGTGGTTCTAAGAACCTTAGACAAGATGAAGATGTACTCGATACTTGGTTTAGTTCAGCCCTATGGCCTTTTTCTACTTTAGGCTGGCCTAATGAAACTGATGACCTTAAGTATTTCTATCCAACAAATGTTTTAGTTACTGGATATGACATTATATTCTTCTGGGTTGTAAGGATGGTATTTTCAGGACTTGAGCAAATGGGCGAAGTTCCATTTAAGCACGTATTAGTTCATGGATTAGTTAGGGACTCGGAAGGTAGAAAAATGAGTAAGTCTTTAGGTAATGGAGTAGATCCATTAGAAGTAATTCAGCAATATGGCGCAGATGCCCTTAGATTTATGCTTGCCACTGGAAATACACCAGGTAATGATATGAGATTCTACATGGAAAGGGTAGAAGCATGTAGAAATTTTGCAAATAAACTTTGGAATGCATCAAGGTTTGTATTGATGAATTTAGATGAATATAAAGGAATAGACAAATCAGAAAGGAATCTAACACTGGCAGATAAATGGATACTTTCTAGAATGAATACAGTTATAGATGAAGTAACTGCTAATCTAGATAAATTTGAACTAGGTATAGCAGCTAGTAAATTATATGATTTCATATGGAGCGAGTATTGTGATTGGTATATAGAACTTGTAAAACCTAGATTATATGGAGATGATGATTCTTCAAAATCTACTGGACAATCAGTATTATTAGAGGTTTTAGAAAACATTCTTAAACTCCTTCATCCATTTATGCCATTCATAACCGAAGAAATATGGCAACATCTATCAAATACTGAAACTGAAAGCGTAATGATATCAAGTTGGCCTAAGTATAAAGAAGAGTACAAAATGGATAATGAAGAAGAGAAAATGAAACTTATTATGGATGCTATTAAGAGTATCAGAAATATAAGGGCTGAAATGAATGTAGTTCCTTCTAGAAAGGCTAAGCTAATAGTAGTGGCTAAAGAAGATGTCTATGAGACTATTAATGAAAACAAATCTTATCTAGTTTCTCTAGCCAATGCATCTGAGGTTGTAATGCAAAATAGTAAAGCTGGGGTTCCAGAGGATGCAGTTTCTGTAGTTATAGATGGAGGGGAGATTTATATGCCCCTTGATGATTTAGTAGATTTTGAAAAAGAGCTTGAAAGACTTGAAAAGGAAAAGGAAAAATTACAAGGTGAGCTTGACAGGGTTAATAAGAAGCTTTCTAATAAAGGTTTTGTTGATAAGGCTCCTGAAAAACTAGTTAATATAGAAAAAGAGAAAAAGATTAAGTATCAAGAAATGTATAATAAGGTATTAGATAGAATTGAGTATACAAAAAGTAAGTTAAAATAATTTCTTAACTTTGCTCAAATATCCTTAAATAAATCTCTTAAGTCTTTATAATAAGAAGGTTTTGCTATAGGGACAAATTTACATTAGGAAAAAGATAGAAGGATATTGTGAAATAACTATTATTCTAAAAGATGAATTTTGTAGCCTATAAGAATCTGCTTAGGACTCAGTAAAATCAAGTTATTAATATTCTGATTTCACAAGGTCACATTTGCAGAAATCTTATAGGCTATTATACATTTGCAAATGATTAAATGATTATCCTTATATATTATGGAGTAGGAGGAATATATATGACCTATGAAGGGGCTATAGAATATCTTAGAGGTACTTTAAAATATGGAAGCAAGTTAGGATTGGAAAGCATAAAATATCTGTTAAATTTGCTAGGTGATCCTCAAAAAGATTTAAAAGTAATACATATAGCTGGAACTAATGGTAAAGGCTCTACAGGAGCAGTTATTAACTCTATATTGACCGAAGAAGGGTATAGGGTAGGAGTTTTTTCTTCCCCCTATATTGAGAAAATTAATGAAATGATTAGATTAAATAATTATGAGATAGAAGACAGTGATTTTGCTAAAGTGACTGAAAGAGTTAAAGAAAAGGCTGACAGTATGGTTAAAGAGGGAAGGGAGCATCCTACAGAGTTTGAGATTCTAACTGCTATGGCCTTTACATACTTTAAGGAAAAGCAGGTTGATTTTGTCCTGTTAGAGGTGGGTCTTGGAGGTAGACTTGATTCAACAAATGTTATAGAAAGTCCTCTGGTATCAGTATTTACTTCTATTTCATTGGATCATATAAATATTCTTGGGAATTCCCTAAGGGATATAGCAATGGAAAAGGCGGGAATTGTAAAGGAAGATAGCATAGTAGTATCTTATCCCCAAAAAAGAGAAGTTTTTGAAGTGATAGAAAGAGAGTGTAGGAATAAAAATTCAAAACTTTATATAGCAAATACAGAAAATATAGATATTAAATTTTGTGATGAAAGAGGTACATCTTTTGACATAGATATTTTAGGAGAAAAATATACTGATTTAATGATTGGATTATTAGGAGAGCATCAAGTTATGAATGCTACACTTTCTCTTACAGTAATAAAGATTTTAATAGATTATTATAATGTTAAAATATCACTTGATTCCATATATGAAGGTATGAAAAATGTAAAATGGAAGGGTAGATTAGAGATAGTAGATAAAAATCCAACCCTATTAATTGATGGTGCCCATAATTTAGAAGGAGCAAGGGCCTTAAGGAGAGCTGTAGAAAAAATATTTAAATATAAAAGACTTATAATTGTTATAGGAATATTAGGAGATAAAGATGTAGACGGTATATTAAATGAAATAATACCTTTAGGTGATATGGTTATAATTACTGAGCCCAATAACCCGAGGGCCTTATCTATAGAGGATCTTGGTGGAAAGATTAGCAGTTTTGGTAAAGATTTTTTTGCTACAAAAAGCATTAAAGAAGCAGTTGCCAAATCTTTGTTAATTTCAGAAAAAGATGATTTAATACTGTTCTGTGGCTCCTTGTATTTAATAGGAGATATAAAAAAAGAATTATCCAATATTAAATAATTTTTTTATACTATCTATATTAATCACATGAACCTCTAAGCTTTCATAATATGAAAGCATAGAATAATTCTTGGAGGTTTGTGATGAGGGATTTAAGTAAAGATATGGTTATGATATCAAATGTAGGTGAAGATACAATTTCACTAATCGACTTAATAGGACTTTATGAGGTGCAAAAGATACACCTTAAATCATGCTTTGGGCCTCATCATATAATAGGTGATTTGAATAACAAATACCTATATATAGCTAACTATCATTGTTCTAGCATTAGTAAATTTGACTTGATTTTCAATAAAATTGTTGAAACAACATGTGTTGGATGTTGCCCCTGTCATTTAGAACTTAACAAAAAAGAAAATACTTTATATGTTTCAAATGAAGACTCAAATTGTATCTCTGTATTAGATACAAAAACTATGTCTCTACAGGCTCAAATTCCTGTTGGTGAGATGCCCCATGATTTAAAACTTAGCCTTGATGGAATGAGACTATATGTATCCAATTTCAAATCCAATACTTTATCTGTAATTGATACTAAGAGTAATACTAACATATTTAATATATATGCAAATCATAATCCCTATCACATAAAACTGAGTAAAAATGGAAAAAAAATATATGTTATAAATACTAATTTTTCTAAAAGCCAACAAGGCAGCATAACAATAATAGATACGACATTCAATAAGATAATAGATAAGATTGATGTAGGAAAAACACCTATGGATATAGCATATGAGTCTGAGGAAAGATATTTTTTTGTTACAGATATGGAGCTTAATGCAGTCCACGTTGTGGATATGAAAAGCAAAAAAACAATAAAAAGTATTAAAGTTGGTAAAATGCCCCTTAGTATAGAAATAGATAATGATAATAAATATATCTTTGTTACCAATATTGGAGACAATAGTTTAGCCATAATAGATGCTAAAAAGTATATTCTTACTAAAAAAATACAAGTAGGAAAGGAACCCACCTGTATTTTAGGGCTGTAAGATATTTAATTAATCAACAAGTTAATTATTTCTCCATATATATCCTGGGCATTATTTTTCCATTTTTCACATATTTGTTTAGCTTGTTTATTAGATACCACGTCCAGCTTCAAGTCAATAAGGTCAAGGTTGTTTTCCACAACCTTAAGCTGGACTATATAGTTGTTTTTTGATTTTTTAGTATAGGTAGCTGATATTTCAGTTTCTTTTAAAATAATTTTTTTTCTCTTTTCCACAGCTGTATCAATATCCTGTATCAAACTATCTACTAATCTTGACCTAAAATATTTAAGAGTATTTTTCCCTTTTTCAGTAATCAAATAATAATAATGGTCTTCATTTTCTATGTATTCTACTAAAGAAGAATCAACTAGTTCAGATAGAAATTGCTGAAGCATGAAATAATTTAATAATTCTTTTTCCATAATGAATTCTGTAATTTGATTATTTGTAATTGGTATATCAAATTTATTTAAAATATAAAGAAGCAATAATTTACTTTCGGCCTCTTGAGTTGAATCATTTGTAAACATAATCTACCCCCACATTAAAAACTAACTAATATAACTAGTAAAATTATAACATAATTGAACATATAAATGTAATTAATTTAGTTAGATAGATACATCATAAA
>CBETVX010000009.1:0-69033 GCA_965539935.1 uncultured Eubacteriales bacterium
CAATAGGAGAACCCTTTATTCTATTTTTAAAATGCTCATACAATCCTTTTTCATCAATTTTATCAATTTCATCAATACTTCCATATTCAAATAAACTATAATTTTCATTTTCACACATTTTTTCTACACATCTATCTAAAGCATATTTCATTTTATCGTTTATACGACCCTTAATTTTTTCTTTTAAGTTTTTCTTTTGTTGATTAAATATTTTACTTGCAAAACCATTATCTTCAACTACTTGTTCGTTAATTATCCCATTTAGTATTTCTATAGATTCTTTCATGATATTATCATTGTCAATATATTTTGAATTGGGAAATTGCATTTTTATTTGAATAATCTGTTTTTCTCCCTTTTTTACAACATTACTTACAAGAACTGATCCATAAAGTTCTTCAAGTTTTCTACTTAATTCAAAGAAAGTTGGATATTTCATTGTACTTTTACTGAGTATCATTGATAATAGTGCATTTTTGGTAACTTCCTCTTTTATAAGGGGTCTTTGGATATATAATCCCACAAGATTTGTTTTGAATTTATCTGACTTAATAATATTTAATTTAAGCCTATTACCTAATTCTATTGGTGATAATCTTTCAAGCAAAAAAATACCTCCTTTAATAATTAATTTCATATAGTTATTATGTATAGAATAAACAATTTCAATACACAATAGTTTATTAATAGATACATTACTATTATAATCAATTCCCTATATAAGTAAATGTAAACATAAAAAATAGCTAATTTTTTAAATTAGCTATTCTAATTTTATATTCTAACTCATTCAGCATATCTTCTCCAATACCCCATCCAGCTATATAATCAATTTTAATTAACTCCTTCTTAGCTATTTTTTCTGCTATTTTTTCTACCTTGTATTTTGTTAATATTCCATCTGTTACATTATCTATACTTACTATTATTATTCTATTTACCCCCGTTTCTTGCAAACTACGAATAGAGTTTTTTAGTGTATCGTAATTTATAGTTCCTTTCACACTTACTATTTTATCCCTTTCAACCCCATAGTCTATAAGTTTGTTAATTACTTTCTTCTCAAAGACAGCATGATTCTTATTATTTATTGTATTGGTTTGCATGATTAGGACTCCCGTTAGATTAACATCGAGATCTTCATCAATATTTAAAGTTTTCTTTGCCAATTGTCTTGATAATTTCTCACTATTCCAAAGAACTGGGGTCTGTAGTATTATTCCTTCATAATCATTAAAGGCAGTATTCATATTTTCTTGGTATTCCGATGATAGGGATAACATCAAGGGAACAATGATAATTTTACTATACTTTTTCTTAATCTCTATTATCTCCTTTTCAAAGTTTGGTTCATTACTCAAAAAAGTTGTATAAACATGATAATCAGTTCCTAATTTTTTTTGTAGCTCATCACCTATATTATTACAAATGTCAATATACTTACTTCTACCCAAATTATCATAGGCCAATTTGTAATTAAAGGCTGTATATGGTGCTAAAACTTTCTGCATAATGCTATCTTCCTTGTATATATTATTTAAAATATTCTTGGTATGATACGTAGGAATTTCACCTTCCGCAACGATAATCACTGCTGGCTGTTCATACTCTTCTCTCAAAGTATCATATCTTTTTAAAAAAGTGTTTTCTTGATTATTGATATAATAATAAAGGGCTAAAGAATGAAAAATAAAACTACAAATTAAAGTAATTAATATTATAGATATATTTCTTGGTTTTAAAAGGTCTATTTTTACAATACTAATTAATATCAAAGTAATAATGACAATACTAATTCTTTCTAAATGTCCGTCTAAAATGCAAAAGAATATGAAGAATATTCCAAGTAAAATACCTCTAATAACCAAAAAAGATGATTTTTTCTTCATAATAATCACCACCTATTTATTAAAGTTTATTGCTTAATATTTAAAATATGAATAAGCTTTTTATATAAATAGATAACATATATTGCTTTATGAATTTTTATGCTTTATAATTTAATCTGAATGTAAATACAGAAGCGAAAGGACGATAAAATAATGAAATTAGGAATAGTAGGTTTACCTAATGTAGGTAAAAGCACTTTGTTTAATGCCATAACAAAAGCTGGAGCTCAATCTGCAAACTACCCTTTTTGTACTATTGATCCTAATATAGGAGTTGTAGCTGTACCAGATGAGAGATTAAATGTTTTACAGGAAATGTATAATTCTGAAAAAATCATTCCAACTTCTATTGAATTTTACGATATAGCAGGTCTGGTTAAAGGTGCTAGTAAAGGAGAAGGTTTAGGAAATAAGTTTCTTTCAAACATAAGAGAAGTGGAAGCTATCATCCATGTAGTTCGTTGTTTTAATGATGAAAATGTAGTTCATGTTGAGGGAAATGTAGACCCAATTAGAGATATCGAAACCATAAATCTAGAGCTTATTTATTCAGATATGGAGCTCCTTGAAAGACGAATTCAAAAGACAAAAAAACTACTTAAAGGGGATAAATCCCTTCAAGGAGAGCTTGATATCTTAAATAAAGTATATTCAACCCTAGAAGAAGGAAAATCTGCAAGGGTATTAGACTCAAATGAAGATGAGGCAAAGTTTATAAAGAGTCTTAATTTACTTTCTTATAAACCTATAATATATGTAGCAAATGTATCGGAAGACGATTTGATAGAATCCGTTGAAGATAATGTTTTAGTTAATAAGGTTAAAGAATTCGCAAAAACTGAAGAAGCAGAAGTTGTAGTTATATCAGCAAAAATCGAATCAGAAGTTGCTGAATTAGAAGAAGATGAAAAAAGAGCCTTCTTAAAAGAACTTGGTTTAGAAGAAACTGGATTAGATAAATTAATTAGAGCTGGATATACTTTACTAGGTCTAATAAGCTTTTTAACTGCTGGACCTAAGGAAGTTAGGGCTTGGACTATTAAAAAAGGAACTAAGGCTCCCCAGGCCGCTGGAAAAATCCACTCGGATATTGAAAGAGGATTTATCAGAGCAGAGGTTATAGCCTTTGAAGAGCTAGTTAAAGCAGGCAATATGACTACTGCTAAAGAAAAGGGGCTTGTAAGACTTGAAGGTAAAGATTATATTGTACAAGATGGAGATGTTATTTTATTTAGGTTTAATGTGTAGATAAATATAAAACTATTTATAAAGCATTAGTAAAGACTCTAATCCCATCTAACAATATTTTTAAGCACTTTAAAATATAAATAAAATCCAACAAAAATGGACTACAAATATTGTAGTCCATTTTTAATATTATATATTTATTTATTGTTTTCTTCTAAGGTCATATTTTTCACAGATTTTCCAAAGAAGAATACTACTGCAACTACCGATAATAGTGCAAATGGTAATACTACATAAATCGGTAGACCTAAGCCTACTGGGATATAACCGAATAGAACCGTTATACAAGCTACAGTTATGGCATAGAATAATTGTGTTTTTGTATGTTCTATATGGTCACAGGCTGAACCCATGGAAGATAGTATGGTTGTATCGGAAATTGGAGAACAGTGGTCTCCGAAGATTGCCCCTGTCAACACTGATCCAGCAACCATTATTACGTAACTTTGTTCTGGTGATATTGCAAATGCTAGAGGGATTGCAAGTGGCATCAAAATACCCATTGTTCCATAGGATGTTCCCGTTGCAAAGGAAATAATTGAGCCAAAGACAAATATAATCGATGGCAGTAAAAATGCTGGAATTGTTTTAGATAACTTAGATACTAAAAATTTAGCTGTACCTAACTCTTTTATAACCCCAGATAAGGACCATGCCAATAATAGTATTACTCCAGTTATTACAAGGGATTTTAAACCTTCAACCCATATATCTATACCTTCAGACAATGTAAATATTTTCTGTTTAATACCCATAGCCAAGGCCACTATACTTCCAAATAAAGCTGCTTGAAATAGTACTACACTGGCATCGGAAGCTCCAAAGGTCTCTCTGATGGCAGCAATAGAAAGTGGTGATTCCTTTATCATTTGAATAATAGCTTCATTATCTGCTAAATTAATATATCCATTATAGTAAAAACCAATAAAGGCCGATATTATTAAAACACCAATTGGTATAATTGCATTCCAAATACTTAATTTTATACCTTCCTTTGGTTCAAGGCTAACGGATTCGTTAGAAATCATAGGTTTTGCTCCATCAGGTAATACTTTACCTGTAGTTCTTGCTCTCTTTTCTGCCTTATACATAGGTCCAAATTCCTTTAAAAATACTGCTGTAGCAACTATAAAGGCTAGTATTAATATATTATAAAATCTATAGGGTATGGTGGAAATAAAAACACCATAGGCATTAACACTTTGTCCAATAGAATCATATGCATCTTTGATAAGTCCTACTTCATATCCTACCCAGGTAGAAATAAGGGCTATACCAGCTATTGGAGCTGCCGTTGCGTCAATAATAAAGGCTAACTTCTCCCTTGAAATTCTCATTTTATCAGTTACTGGTCTCATTATTGGCCCAACTATCAATGAGTTGGCATAATCATCGAAAAAGATAAATAGACCTAATACCCAAGTAATAATTTGGGCACTTACAGGTGACTTTGCTTTCTTAGAAAGGTTCTCTGCAATGGCCTTTGCTCCTCCCATTTTTGAAACTAAGGCAATAAGTCCTCCAATAGTTAAGCACTGTAGGATGATTCCAGCATTCCAACTATCTGATAATGATCCTAAAATTTGATCAACAATACTTAACAATCCATGTATTAGTGAACCAAATACTCCATGGCTATTTAGTCCAAGCAAAAATGTCCCTGAAAAAATACCAATGAATAATGATAAAACAACATTTTTAGTAAGAAAGGCCAAGACTATTGCTACTAAAGGTGGCAGTAAAGTAAGTAGTCCAAACTTTTCGGCATTTGCCTTGGCAATTTCAGGATCTACTGCCAAAGCTGTTCCTGTCATTAGTACAATAAATAGTAAAGTTAATAGTGCAATTCTTTTTTTCATTTTTCTCCTCCTAATTGTTATTTTCCCATTTACTCAAAAGTCCACAATCAAAGGAGAGCTATTGAACACCTCAATAACGCAAAAAATCCTAAGCCATTGCTTAGGATTAGAACACATAGATATTTATATAACTATAATGAAAAGTTACACATACCATGGTCACTAATTCAATCAATAGCTCTCCACAAAGTAAAACTTTGTGACAGTCCTGAACATATTCTGCTCAGACCCAACATACAACCTTAAAGCAATCAGTTGTACATTTCGGCAACATTTCCTTTCCAATAGCTTCAATGCTGCTTAGCTCCACTATTGTACTCTTAAATGATGCACCTCTATCCTTGATTAGTAAAAGGAAATATTTAATTTGTTAATAAGATACTTTTCTATATTAATATTTTAATAGTAATTTGTCAACAATAATTTATTAAATATTTTATATATGTTTTATTTTTCTTTACTATTTTTTTCAATATATAAAGCATCCACAATGTGGATGCTAACTTTTTAATATCCTGAGTTATTACTTTTTTCACCAGAAACTATTGCTACAGAAGAACTAGCACCTATACGAGTAGCTCCTGCTTCAATCATAGCAATAGCCTTTTCTTTATCCCTTATGCCTCCAGAGGCTTTAACTCCCATTTCTTCTCCAACTACTTTTCTCATCAGTTTAATATCCTCAACAGTAGCACCAGCTGTACTGAAACCAGTTGAAGTTTTTACAAAATGAGCTCCAGCTTCCTTAGATAGTTCACAGGCTTTTACTTTTTCGTCTTCAGTAAGTAGACATGTTTCTATAATCACTTTTAATATAGCCTTATCCTTTATAGCATCTACTACTGCTTTGATATCATCCTTAACTACATCGTATTCCTTATTCTTAAGAGCAGCTATATTAATTACCATATCTATTTCATTTGCTCCATTTTCTACTGCTTGTTTGGCTTCAAAGGCCTTAGATTCTTTAGTTGATGCTCCAAGGGGAAAACCAACAACAGCCGTAATCTTTACATCGGAGCCTTCTAGTTCACTTTTTACTAATGGAACATAGTATGGATTAACACAAACTGAATAGAAATTATACTCCTTAGCTTCTTCACAAATCTTTATAACAGCATCTTTTGGGGTATCTGGTTTTAAAATTGTATGATCAATATACTTTTCTATATTCATTAGAACACCTACTCTTTTATAAGTTCTACTTGACTACCGTTTCTAAGTCCCGCAGCATTTCCTTCATCTAAATCAACATGCATTTCTAATGCATAGCTATCTTTTACTCTAACTAATACATTTTCAAATACTAATCCTCTTTCTCCATCAACTTTTATTTTAACTATATCCTTGTCTTTTACTCCAAATCTTTCTGCATCATCTGTATGCATATGTATATGTCTTGCTGCTGCTATTACTCCTTCTTCAAGGTCAACTTCGCCCTTTGGTCCTATTAATTTTACTCCTGGACTACCAGCTAAATCTCCAGAATTTCTCACAGGAGGTTTAACTCCTAATACAAATCCATCTGAAAGAGATATTTCAACTTGAGTCTTGTCCCTAGCTGGTCCTAAAACTCTAACTCCTTTTAATGTACCCTTTGGTCCTACGATATCAACTTTTTCGTTACAGGCATACTGTCCAGGTTGAGATAAATCTTTAAAGTTTGTAAGTTCAAATCCTTCTCCAAACAGTATATCTATGTGCTCCTTACTTAAATGTAAATGACGATTTGATAATCCAACTGGTAATAATTTCTTTTCCATATCTTTTCCTCCTATATATATTATATTGTATACATGACATATGAATAATTATCATATAAATTTTTTCTCATGTCAAATAAAATCTTACAGTTTGCTTTCAACTGATTTTACTTTACCTTCCATAGTACCGACCTTGTCTCTCCTATCATCAATCTTAATCGTAGTAGATACTCTTAAAGCTCCACTACCGAAGGGAACTTCATGCATCTTTCTAATTAACTCCAATATAATATCTAAGTCTCCTTCAATAATTGTTCCCATAGGAGTTAATTGATACTTTACCCTTGTTTCATTTTCTAAGACTTGATGACACTCTGCAACATATTTACTTAGACTAGTACTTCCTGTACCAAGGGGTACAGTAGTAACTTCTACTATTGCCATAAAATCACCTCCATACTTATTTACACAAAGATTTTCCTAGATTAAAGGCTTTATCTAATATATCATCTTTAGATGATACATTCTCTTCATCAGTATTATCTACAAATAGATTTGCATAATATTCAGCATTAATTGATTTGAAAAAAAGTTCCATTACAACTTCAGCACCAATAAATCCATTGGTACTTTGCTTTGAGCCTGCTGTACAAATAAATATACCCTTCCTTTTTTTATTTCTATCTATTGCTGATTTATCTAATATATATTTACTTGTCCATAAAGCTTGACATCTATCAATCATAGTTTTGGTCAAACTACTTACTGAATTAAAATATAGTGGCGATGCTACAATTATTATATCCGATTTATCAAACTCCCAGTATAACTTTTCCATATCATCATTGAACACACATATTCCCTTTTGTCCACATTTATAACACGACATACAATTTTTTACATTTAGTTTATTGAGTTCATATTTAGTAACATCTAAAGTACAATTTTTAATACCTTTCAAGGTTTCTTCCAATAAGATATTAGTATTCCCATTATTTCTAGGACTCCCTAGTATAGCTAAAACTTTCACTATCCACCTCCAAATTTAGATAGTTTTTTTCCACAATTATATACTACTATATTTTAAAAAGCTTTTCCAATCTTTATAAATATTTTATTTATTTAAAAATTTTTTGTTTTATATTTTAACTTTTGGATATAAATATTATTGTAGAAAATAATAATATTTGAATATTGGGAGGTAATAAATATGAGTGGTTTAGGACAATTTTTACAAACTGGTGATTGGAAAGGTGAAAAACATGTTCCAGTAATACATGCTCCAGAAAAAGTTAAAGCAGGAGAAAGCTTTGAATTAAAAGTTTCAATTGGCGATGAAATAAAACATCCAAATACTTTAGAACACCATATATCATGGTTTAAAGTATTTTTCCATGCTGAAGGTGCTAAATTCCCAGTTGAATTATGTACATTTAATTTTACAGCCCACGGTGAAGGGGATACATATAATGAACCAGTTGCTGCAACTGAAGTAAAACTTAGTAAGTCTGGAACTATCTATGCAGTAAGTTACTGCAACATCCATGGATTATGGGAAAACTACAAAGAAATAACTGTAGAATAAAAATAGCCCCTTACAGGGGCTTTTTTTATGCCATTGCCTTTTCCAGTTTATTTAAATGTTGTATAGGAAAATGTCTTAATAGCTCTTTAAATTCTTCTACAGTTAAACCTGTTGTTGTAGTATATATTTGTATTTTCCCATTTAAATCCGCATTAATAAATCTTTGTTTTATCTCTTCAAAGTTAGCATTTTGAGCCATTATATCACTCCTCATAATATTATCTAACAATATTAGTATTGGAGTTTTAAAAGAATTTATACTCTTTTAACCCAAATTACTAAAATATCCTCTCTATTTATATACTTCCTCCTTTAAAGTAGCCACATAGGGAAGATTTCTATATTTTTCTCCATAATCGATTCCATATCCAACTATGAATTCATCAGGTATATCAAAACCTTTATAATCCACTTTTAAATCTACTTTTCTTCTTTCTGGTTTATCTAGCAAAGTACATATCTTAAGGCTATTTGGATTTCTAGATAAAATATTTTCACAAAGATATTTTAATGTAAGACCAGTATCTATTATATCTTCTACAATCAATATTTCTTTATTTTCAATACTAAAGTCCAAATCCTTAAGTATTTTTACAACCCCAGAGCTTTCAGTGGACATACCATAACTTGATACAGCCATAAAATCTATAATTACAGGTATATTAATTTTTCTAATAAGATCACTTAAAAATACATTAGCACCTTTTAAAACTCCAATGACTATAAGCTCTTTACCTTTATAGTCCTCACTTATCTTTTCTCCAAGCTCTTTAACCTTCTTTTCTATTTGTTCCTCTGTAAAAAGTATTTCTTTAACATCATTTTTCATTTTTACACCACCTATATTCAATAGTATTATTAGTTGCTATCATAATCTTCTTTTACTTCATATTCTACATTGTCTATAATTTTAGATGTGTTGACATCTTCATTAGACTTTCTGTCTACCGAATCTTTATTGATTATATATTTATCCAGTTCATGGGAAGCTTTAGATATTGCATATATAGCCAATACTATATCATCAACAAATCCAAAGCCTAATATGGGATCTGGCAATAAATCTATCGGTGAAAATACATAAACAAGCATTGCCATTAAAAGTACTTTTTTAAAGATACTAATATTTTTATCTTTAAAATACTGTGGCAAAACCCAGACTCTATTAAAAAATCTAATAATTTCTCTCCATAGACCTAATTTTCTATATCTAGAACTAATGAAAATCACACCCTCATGATCTATTTCAAATATATAATATCATTTTTTTATATTTTTTGCATCAATCTAAATAACTATGTTCATAAATTACTATATTTTAAATCTTTATAAATACTATGATTAATAAATACATATAATAAATTTGTATATTATTTAAAAAACTAATATTAATTGTATTTTACAAAGGAGGAATAAAATGATAGAAAGATTAGTTGGCAATAAAGCCCCTGACTTTGAAATGCCTATTGCATTAGGAGATGGAGAAAACTTTGGTAAGGTTAGTTTGAAAGATTATAAGGGAAAATGGTTAATTTTATACTTTTATCCATTAGATTTTACTTTTGTTTGACCTACTGAAATCACTGGGTTCAGTGATAGATATGAAGAATTCAAAAAATTAAATGCTGACATACTAGGTGTAAGTACAGATAGTATTTACTCCCATAAAGCATGGATGAATACACCAAGGGATAAGTTTGGTTTAGAAAAACTTAATCATCCCTTAGCTTCAGATATTACCCATAAAGTTTCAAAGGATTATGGGGTATATATTGAAGATGAAGGTATTGCTACAAGAGGTTTATTCATCATAGACCCCGATGGAATAATTAAGTATCAGGTTGTTCATGATTTAAGTGTAGGTAGAAGCGCTTCTGAAGTTTTAAGAGTACTTCATGCTCTGCAAACGGGTGGTCTTTGCCCATTAAATTGGGATATTGGAGAGGAAACATTAGATGTTTAAAACAAAGACAAGCCCTCTTAATTCTAAGGGGCTTGTGCTTTTTTATATATAAAATCATCCTTTATTAGCCTTACATAATATATCTATAATTAATATTTATTATCCTACTAAATCAATAGCTTCCAGGATTTTAGGAATAACCTGTTTTTTTCTTGAAACAAGATTTTCAATAAATATTCCTTGATTATTTCCTTTATTAAAAGCAGCACTAATAATACTATTATTTTCACATTTGTATAATAAATATGATCCTTCTTTCAAAATATCAGTAATTAATACTAAATTTAAATAATATTGTCTATTATCGTATAATTCATTTATAACTTTTAAAAATTCATTTTTCCTTTTAAATACTTCATCAATATCTAAAGTAAATATTTGTCCTATTCCAATTTTATTACCCTTAACATTAAACTCTTTAAAGTCTTTTAATATTATTTCATCGACTTCTTCTCCTTCTAAGGATGTTCCTGCTTTAAACATTTCCATAGTATATAGATCTAGGTCTAAGTTTAATACTTTATTTAATTCCTTTACTACACTTTTATCAATCTCGGTGGTTGTTGGAGATTTAAAATACAGTGTATCTGAGATAATACCTGATAGGAGAATTCCTGCTATTTTATAGTCAATTGGAATATTATATTCTTTGAACATATTATAAATGATTGTACATGTACTACCTACAGGGCTATTTCTAAAACTAATAGGCTTAGATGTTAAGATATCCCCAATTTTATGATGGTCTATAATTTCTAATATTTCTGCTTCATGTAGACCTTGTACACTTTGGGAATATTCATTATGGTCTACTAACATTACTTTTTTCCTATTTGGGTTTAAAACATGTCTTCTACTTATAAACCCTAAAAATCTATTGTTTTCTGTTACTATGGGATAATTTGAATGCTTATTTGTTATTAACTCTTCATTTACATCTTCTAGGTACTCAGTCTCAACAAACTTAACTATATCCTTTTTTATCATTATTGAAGAAATATAATTGCATTGATTTATTAGTTTAGATATTGTATATGTATCTTCACTCAATGAAATTATAGGGACATTCATTTTTTGGGCTTTTTTAATTAGTTTATCTGGTATTTTGTTTACTCCTGTCACTATTATAAGTTTTACTTCTCTTTCAATTGAGTAATCTATTATATCGTATCTATCTCCCACTATAACAATACTATCTTCATTTAATATTTCTTTTTCCTTTATAGTATCATAATAAAAAGCTACTACTGAAATATGTCCTTCTATCTCAATATCATCCCCTGCTAAGATTTCACCATTTAAATCTTTAACAATATTGCTTATTCTTGTCTTTAAATAATAAAAGTTACCTTTAATTAATGCCATGGCTATATCTTTCATAGTCACAATTCCAAGTAGCTTATTATCATCATTAACTATTGCTAAAGTTCTTATTTTATTCTCTTCCATAATTTTGAATGCTGAAATAATAGTACTATAGGGCTTTATACTTAATACTTTATCATAATTCAAATCTTTAATCTGGGTTTTAACATTTTCTAATTGTTTAGGTATATCAATATCAAAATAATCTAATATATATTTAGTCTCTTTATTAATACCACCTAATATACAAGGAACAGTATCATATCCAAGATGATTTTTTAAATGGGACAAAGCAATGGCTGACATAACAGAGTCAGTATCAGGATTTTTATGACCAAAAATATATATCACTTTTTTACCTCCCTAACCAATGTATTTAAACTAACAGTCTAGTATTATATAAGTACTAATTGTATTTGTCAACTGAAAACTTTTAGTAATAAATACATTCTTAACCTTTGCCAAACCTATAGGGTTATTCTCCACCAATATATCATTTATTTTGTAGCAAATAAAAAACCATGTTGAAAATATCATTACATGGTTTTTTTATCTTAATTAGTATTAATTTATTAATATTTTATCCCCTTCCAATAAATAGGGGTACATACTTCTGCTGTACTAGGTAGGTTGACATCCTTTAATGCCCATTTCTTGAATTCTTCAAACCCAGTACGATCAACTATATATCCAATATGTTCCTTTCTTCCTGGTGCTTCAGGATCAATATATTTCTCAACATAATCATAAGTATTTAAAATAATCTTTATTATGCTATCTTCATCTACCCATTTTATAAAATCTTCACCCAACCTTGGATTTTTCTTTCCTGTTCTTCCAAAAATAGTTAATCTATATAGCTTTTCCCGCTTTCTTGTCCATGCCCCAGTTGGACAGGCAATAACACATTCTCCACAACCTATACATTTTTCTACGTTACGTTGAACCTTATAATTAACGCTTTTTAAAGCCTCAACAGATTTTTTCTTGCATTTTTTTACACAAGCTCCACAACTTACGCATTTATCCCTATCATATTGGGGCTCAGTCATTCCCATTATTCCAAAATCATGCATTCTTATCTTTGCACAGTCATTAGGACAGCCTGTAAGTGCTATCTTAAAGTGTAAGTCATTAGGGAAAATAGCTTTTTCTATGCGTTTTGCAAATCCACTTGTTTCATAACATGCATAGGGACAGACATTGTTCCCTACACAGGCTACAATATTTCTTGTTCCAGCTGCAGAGTAACCTTTGCCTGGAACCTCTTGATTAATATCAAGTCCTTCTATAATTGGTTGAAGAAGTTCATTTACTTTAGGCATATCTTCATATTTAATTCCAGGAACCTCAAAACCTTGCCTACTTGTGATATGAACCGTTCCATTTCCATATTTGTCAGCAATTTCTTGAATCATTGAAAGATATTTTGCTTCTAAATGTCCTCCTGGAACACGAATCCTTGAAGCTGTTATTCCCCTATGTTTTGTAACTCTAAATGCATTTTTTTTAAGAATCTTTGTATTCATATCCATAATAGTTCACCTCCTACTAATCAATAAAAGTTTTTCCTTTTACATAATTAAATACAGGACCGTCTAAACAGACATAGATATCATCTATCTTACAATGTCCACATTTACCTATTCCACAACACATTTTACGTTCGTGGGAAACCCAAATATTTTCTTCTAGGAATCCTATATTTAAAAGACCCTGTGTTGCAAATCTCATCATTGCCGGTGGTCCTACCACTATTGCCACAGCCTCTTTAATATTTTCAAACTTAAGTTCTGGAATATACTTTGTTACAAGTCCAACGGGATATTTTCCTTCTTCATCTCCATCTAAAGTATCTACTGTTAAAGTAACATTTATATTCTCTTCCCATTTTTTAAAATCTTTATGGAATAATATATCCTTAGGGGTTTTAAATCCTGCAATCAAAGTCATATTTTTTACTTCTTTGGGATTATTTGAAAAATAATCTATAACTCCTTTAACGGGAGAAACTCCAGTTCCTCCTGCTATAACTACTAACTCCTTATCTTTATAAATATTTACATCAAACCCATTTCCATAGGGTCCTCTTAGGAAGAGTTTATCTCCTATATAATGTTCAAAAACTTCGTTAGTAACCTTTCCAACTTTACGGATAGTAAAATCAATTAATCCTTCTCCAATTCCACTTACAGAAATAGGGGCTTCTCCAAACTTTGGTATAGAAACCTCAAAAAATTGTCCAGGTTTTACTTCACCCTCATAGGTCATTCGGAAGGTATATTCTATTTCAGTATGTTTTATTATTTCTTTTATTTCAGACATAAAAGGAATATATTCATTATTATTCATCGCTATTAACCTCCTTTATAGCATCTTCTAATTTATTGATACAATTAGAAAAAGAAATATACTCTGGACAGACATCATCACATCTACCACAACCAACACACATATGATAGCCAAAACGTTTTTTATAATCATATACCTTATGAAGAACTTTAAATCTCATTCTTTGTCCATTTTTCTTGCGATAAGATCCTCCACCGGCTACATCTGTATATCCATCAACCATACATGAAGCATGGACCCTACGTCTTTCTCCTACTTTCCCATTGTCAGTATAGAAAATATCTTGCATAGTAAAGCATGCACAAGTTGGACATACAAAATTACATCTTCCACAATTAATACAACGACTATCATATTCATCCCACATTTTTGATTTAGCCACATTTATAGAAAGACCTTCTGGAATATTCACATGAACCTTAGTCTCTGTAACATAGGAAGGCTTTATTTCTCCTTGACTTAAGCTGTTATTTAGCAAAAGTTCTTCCCACTCTTGACATTTATTATCCATGCCATAACCATTTTCTGTAGGCTCTAGACTTGCATCATAGGTATCAATTTTATTAGTATTCATATCTACGCAAAAACAATTTTCAAAGGCATTTTCACAACCTATTAAAATAAATTTAACCTTTTCACGGATTCTTTTATAATAGTAATCTTCAAAACCATTATTAAGATATATTTCATCTAATCTTTTTACTGCATGTAAATCACAGCTTCTTAAAAATACTATTGCTCCCTTTTTAGGGCCATCTGCTTCCTTAATTTCATCCTCAGTAAAGTAAAATAAAGTCTGTGAAATTGGTAGCAAAATTTCTTTAAAAGAAAAGTTTGACTTTACACCAAACTCGATTTCGTCTACTGTATCTATGGCTTCATATCGTATAGAATCAGTATCTGAAAAAGCTCCACCTCCTATTATTCTTTTAGGAGCATAAATGATATAATCCTTTGACCATTTCTTAAACACATTATTAATGCCTTCTTTATTAAAAGAAAAGCCCATAAACTACACCTCTTTCTTTTTTGAAATTAAGAAATATGGGACAGCAAGACATATAATTCCTCCTATCATATTTCCTAAAGTTACCGTTATAATATTATAAAAATATCCTCCAAGACTTACAGCAGCCTTAAAAGGAGATATTAAAGCAATTGTTAATAGTGTCATATTTGCAACACTATGTTCAAACCCAGTAGTTATAAAAGCAAATAAACATAAAGATATCATAATTAACTTTCCACTATCTGATTTACAACGAAATCCACTCCATACTGCAACACATACTAAAATATTACATAATATTCCTCTTATAAAGAGAGGTAGTATGTCTATCCCCATTTTTGTAGCAGCTGTAGCAGCTATAAATTCTCCTACATTTCCTTTATTAAGGCCTGAACCTAAAAACAATAATGCCAAAATAATTGATCCAATCCAATTTCCTATGTAGCATACAATCCATAATCTAACTACATCTTTCAAGGAAACTCTTTTCCCCATAGCGCCTACTGCCATAATGAAATTGTTTCCTGTAAAAAGTTCTGCTCCTGCAATTATTACGAGACTTAAGGCTATACCAAAGGATATCCCCATAACAATCTTAGTATGAGGTAGACCATTTAATAAGCCTCCTATAGTAAAAATAAGTAAAATTCCAAAACCAACAAAAACCCCCGCTAACACAGAAGCCATAAAGTATCCTAATGGATTATTTTTTAAAAAATCCACTTTTGTCTTTGCTGCCTTCATAACAGCTGTAATTTCTTCGAAATACATATCTATCCTCCTCACCAAAGATTGTTATAATTATAACTTAATATATATAAAAAATCTGTGATTTAAATCACAGATTTTCTTTAATATATTTGTTCCAGTATAAGAGTTCAAACTTTTTCAAGACAGAATTAATTATGCTAAGCGTTGTATTTTAAATACTTTAAGAGAAATTAAACTTTTACCAGTAAAATAATATAATTCAAACTTAATAATAAAAATGAAAAAAATAAAACAAATATTAAGTGCTCACTGAGAAGATTTTGTTAAAATATATAGGCTTTAAAAAAAGAAAAAGCCTAGTATAGAAAAAAGCACCCCATATAGGTGCTTTTCTTCTTATCTCCCTAAAAGCCAAAGGTTTGAATTACTTTAAACTATTAGTAATTATATTTTCTTAATTAAATGATACTCATAAAGGGCTTTTTCTGAATGGACTTTTCTCAAGGTAATACCAAATATATTTTCAATTTCAACATTATCACAAAGATTTTCTGGTTTACCTTCTGCAACTATTGTTCCATTATTTATAACCTTAATTTCATTGCCATAGGTAAAAGCCTGAGGCAGATCATGGGCTACAGTAATTATATTTTTTCCTTCTTTATTAAGATTATCTATAATTTCCATTAATTCTATTTGATGATTAATATCTAAAAAAGTGGTAGGTTCATCTAAAATAATTGTTTTAGCATCTTGAGCAATGATCATGGCAAGATAAACCCTTTGTCTTTCACCACCAGATAGTTCTGTAATCTTGCGGTTTAAAATATCCTTAATTGATGTGACTTCTATAGCATAGGAAATCTTATCCTTATCCTCTTGTCTAAGAGTTCTAGAAAAGCCTAAGTAAGGAAATCGACCATGTTCAATCAATGTTTTTACATCAATGGATGGAATTTCCCTTATTTGAGGAAGATAAGCAATTTCCTTAGCCCTTTCTATTGGTGAAAATTTCTTTATATCTATATTATTTAACAAAACCTTTCCAGTATAATTTTTTAATCCAATAATAGTTCTTAATAAAGTAGATTTTCCACATCCGTTTTTACCAATTATACAAACAAAATCCCCTTCAGAAAAAGTCGTTGAGATATTATTGAGAATAACCCTATTTCCATAGGAAACTGTGAGGTTTTTTAATTCTATCAAATTTCTAACCTCCTTTTCTTATTAAACAACTGGTATAAGAAAAATGGAGCACCTAGAAAGGAAAGGATAATGCCTACGGGTATTTCATAGGGGATAAAAATAATACGAGCTAAGGTATCACAAAATAAAAGGAATCCTCCCCCAATGAGAGCTGTAAATGGAATAAGCCATCTATAATCTATTTCAAAAATATTTCTAACTATATGGGGAACAATTAACCCAACGAAACCAATAAGTCCACCAATACATACTGCACTGGCAGCCAATAGAGCACCGCACATAATAGTTAGAAAACGACATACTGCTACATTTAGTCCTAAAGAAGTAGCCACTTCATCTCCCAATAATAGAATATTTAATCTGGAGGATAATAAAAAAGACCCTAATAATCCTATAAAAATAAATACTATAGAGTACTTTATTAATTCAATATTTACTGTACTGAAGCCCCCAATATAAAATGAAGTTTTATCCATAATAACCTCTGGTTTTAAAGTTATAATTGCGTCGGTTCCTGCAGACATTAAACTAGATATGGCTATACCTGCCATAACAATAGTGCTTCTACTACTTCCAGTTTTTTTTGCAATTCCATAGACTAATAATGCTGTAAATATTGCTCCAATAAAGGCTGAAATAACTTTTGCTGAAAATATTGAGGGAAATAATATAGAAGAAAGAACAACAAATAGTCCCGACCCAGAATTCACACCAATAATCCCCGGTGAAGCTAGGGGATTATTTAAGGTAACCTGCAAAAGAAGTCCTGCAAGGGCAAAGGCTATTCCACAAAAATATGCTGATATTATCCGTGGTAGTCTGGCATATAAAATTATATCCGATACTGTATTATTTGTAGTTCCACCAAAAATGAAAGATATAATCTCTTTAAAGCTAATATTAGCAGCTCCTACAAATAAACTTATGATAATGAAAATTATTGTAATAATAAAACATAAAAAAAGACTCATGAGTTTATTCTGCTTTATATATTTCTGGATATATGATTTTAAGTAGATATTCATAAGAATCTCCCCATTTATTGTTTGGCTTATAATGAAATAAATCTTTGGGTAATATAAATACATTATTATTTTTAACTGCCTTTAAATTATTCCAAGCTGGATTTGAAACTAAGGATTCATTTAATGAAGAAAGAGCTTTTTTCTCATCACTTCCCATGGTAGTAATGAAAATATACTCTGGATTAGCTTCTATAATTGCTTCCATACTTAAATCTTCTAGTATAGAATTATTACTTCTTGCAATATTATTTATCCCGACTTCATCTAAAATATCACAAACAATATTATCCCTAGCCTTTGCACGTACCCCTGAAGAATAACTCCTTAGTACTAAAGCACTTATTTCACTGTTCTCCATATTTGGAAGCTTTTCCATTAACTCTTTAACCCTATCTTCTACCTCTTGTCCATTTATTTCATAATATTTTTCTTCTCCTGTTATAGAAGTGAAGTTTTTAAGGGTTAATAAATAATCTTCCAAATTTTCAACTTTACATATATAATATGGAATCTTTGCCTTATCTAAAATATCTGTCATATTAATGTGATTTTCTATATCCTTTGATAAAATCACAAGGTCTGGTTGTAAAGATAAAATCTGTTCTGTATTGGGATCTTTTATGGTTCCCACAATGGCCACTTCCTCTTTAGAAAGGCCTAAATTCCTTCCTTCAAAGGCATCACTAGATATTCCAGCTAATTTTCCTCCTGAAAGCATCCATATTTCTCCAAAGGAAGAAGATAAAGCAACAACCCTCTCAGGAGATTTATTTACTATTACCTCATGGCCTGTACTATCTATAACAGAAATAGTTTCTCCACTTTGTTTAACATCTTCTTTAGCAGAACAACCTGCAAATATTATACTTATAACAATAATTAAAAACAAAATCTTCTTCATATATTAGAATTCACCTACCAAAATAATATTTATAATTTTATTATCTCAACAGTACTACTTTACTACAAATTTCTTATAATTCAAATAGGTTTACTATAAAAAAGTTTTACAATTTATGTCTTAACCCCTATTATTGACCTTTATCTATTTTCCAACTGGCAGTTTGATTTTAAATCTGGTTATATCGACCATAAATTACTACAGAGCAAATATAATAAAACCTTAATCATTAATATTTTACAGATTTAAACAGTCAACTAATTAACATATTTTAAAAGTTCTCTATTAGAATTTGCTTCAATAATGTTTACTACTATTTTATAGTGTTATGAAGATAACTCTATTGATAATCATTATCAATTATCTTGATATTTAACTCCTCTTCCTTTATAATATAAAGGAAAAACAAAATAAGGGGCGATTGAAATGAAAACAGATATGAATGAAAATTTTGATGAATTTCATTTAGACAACATCATTAAAGGAGAGCAAAGATTTAAAATTTTGTTAAGTGAAAATGTAAAGGAAGATATTAAAAATGGCAGGATTACCCTTGATACAATAGAGTTTTCTTTACTAGATATACCAGATAGTGTTTATAAATCCGTTGGAAAAGAAGAATTCTTGATAGACTGTAAAAATGCAAAAACTAGACTAATTCTTTCTAAAAATAATGAAACTTTGAAAATATTGATCGCAAAAAAAGCAGAGGACTTCAAAATATATTAAAAAGACTACTTAAAATTAGTAGTCTCAGTTTATAGACAAAGAATCCCTCCATAAGGAAAAATCCTGGAGGGATAATCATTTAAAATGGACTCGCTTTTTTATAATTAATTAATCAGCTATTTAAAACTGACTAACTCTACTCCTTCATTTTCAATCACTTTATATAATTCCTTTAAATTTTTCAAAGATGGAGCTTTATACTGGCTATATGGATTTTCCATTCCTAGAGATTCATATTTAGCCTCTCCATATGAATGAAAGGGCAATAATTCTATTTTGGGGACTTTTATATTTTCTTTTACGAATTTAACAGTTTTTTTAATGTTTTTTATATCGGAATTCACTCCATCAATTACTGGTATTCTTACTACCACAGGTACTTTTAATTCATTAAGTCTTATAATATTATTTAATATCTTATTATTCCCAACTCCTGTATATATTTTATGTTTCTGATTATCCATATGTTTTATGTCAACAAATATCAAATTCATTTTTTCCAATATATCTTTTACATCATCAAAATTAAAATATCCAGAAGTTTCTATAGCTAGATCTATAGCTTTGTCATAAAGCTTATAAGTAAGATCCCTAAGTATATCTATTTGAAGGGATGCCTCACCTCCAGAAAAGGTAACCCCACCTCCAGAGTACCTATAAAATATTTCTTGTTTTTCTATTATATCTAATATTTCTTCACTAGTATAATGAAAAATCAAATTTTTCCTACTATTATTTGGACATACTTTTGTACAAATACCGCATCCCTTACATTTATTTCTTTCAATAGGGTCATTTAAGTTTATTCCTATATCATATGGACAAGCCTGTTTACATCTTCCACATTTTATACATGTTCTTTCGTAATAAGCAACTTTTTTAGAACTTGTATAACTCTCTGGATTAGAACACCATTGACATCTAAGGGGGCAACCTGCAAAGAAAATAACAGTTCTTATTCCATTACCATCATTAACAGAGAAATTCTGTGGTTCCATAAAATATCCACTTATTTTTTTCATAGGGCTTCCTCCTACCTTTAGATATAGAGCTAAAGTTAAAGACATAGCTAAAACAAGCCATGTCTTATTTATGATTCTAATATTTCTCGTGGGCTGTTCTTGCAATAATCGCATCTTGCATGGACTTAGAAAGATTAACGAATTGTGTGCTGTATCCTGCAACCCTCACTAATAAATCCTTATATTCTTCTGGATTATTTTGTGCTTTACGTAATGTTTCAGTCGATATTGTATTGAACTGAACATGGAAAGCTCCTAATGAAAAGAAGGTTTGAATCATGGAACCTAAATTACTCTGTCCTCTTTTTGTACTCACTAAATCTTCATTTAACCTTAAGTTTAATAATGTTCCGCCGGAATGTACATCTTGATTTAATTTTGCCGCTGATCGCATAGCCGCCAAAGGGGTTGAAATATCAGATCCTGCAAAAGGTGATACACCTTCGGATAATGGTTCCTTAGCTTTTCTACCACATGGAGTAGCTCCAATCACCTTACCCATGGGAAGATAATTTGAAATTCCCATAAAGGCAGTGATGAAATTATTTCCATTGATATCTTTATATTTGTGTACTTCTCTATAATAATGATTTGCTATTTTGATAGCAATATCATCTACATAGTCAATATCATTTCCATACTTAGGGACCGCAATAGCCCTTTGTCTTAGTTCTTCATAACCATTCCAATTTGCGTCTAAAGCTTTTATGAGTGTTTCCATAGTTGTTACATTGTCTTCAAAAACAAGCTTTTTAATTACCGCTAAAGAGTTAGCTGTGACTGCAAGCCCTATCCCTGTAAGTACAGGACCTATGTTATATTTTGCTCCTGCATCGACTAAATCCTTCCCCTTTATCATACATTCCTCTATACAAGATGATAAAAAAGGTCTAGGGACCATCTCTTTATGAAGTTTTTGTGCTAATAAAGTGGCTATAACTGAATGTTTTATTAAGTTATCAAATTGTTTAAAAAAGCCATTTTCAACTTCTTCATAGGATTTAAATTCAATAGGTTTTTTCTCATCTAAGCCTATTTTTTCTCCAGTAATTCTACTTTTTCCTTGATTTAATGCAAATTCTAATGCTGCAGTGAAATTTACATTTACAGCCGATGTCCATTGACCTGTTTTACGAAAATGGGGTACTACACAGCCACAGTTATTCCAATCCCTGGCATCCTCCGGTTCATAACCTGCATTTATAAGCATTTGATATCCTGCTGTATCGTTATGAATTGCTGGGAATCCCGTTCCTTTGCTTACTAAATGAGTAACTGCCTGTAGAAAACTAGAAGGACAGTCTTGATGAATTCTAACACTTAAACCTGGCTGATGGGTTTTTACTCTTTCAGTAGCCTTTAAACACATATATGAAATATCATTTGTGCCATCCTTTCCCTCTCTAGTTTTTCCGCCAACTGTTAAATTCTGAAATTGATTATATCCAGCAAAAAACTCAGCAGTATTTGAAGATATTGTCCATACCCACTCAGATAGCTTTATCCAAAAAGCTTCGATGAGTTCTTGAGCCTGTTCCTTTGTGATAATACCATTATCTATATCTGATTTATAGTATGGATACATAAACTGATCGAATCTTCCAATATTTAGAGCCAGTGGATTTTCAGATAATATTCCACCTATTTGAGTAAACCAAAGAAACTGAATAGCTTCATAAAAAGTACTAGGAGGGTTTTCAGGTACTTTCCTACATATTCCAGCTATTTTCAAGAGTTCACCTTTTCTAGTACTGTTTTCTTCTAATAAGACCATTTCTTTAGCCTTTTCTGCATATCTATTTGCAAGGGTAATAATTCCCTCTGATGTAATTATAATGGATTCATAAAATATTTTCTTTTTCATATCTTCTGATGATGTAGGATTTAATTTTGAAATATTTTCTTTAGCCTCATTAATAATCCCTCCAAAGCCTTTTTTGAATAAAACATCTTGATAATCCGGGGTTATTTCTCCTACAGATTGTCTCCATTTAGAGTCGTTATCAACTATCCCAGTATCAACAACTACTTTTGCAGTATCCTCGGGTAGTTGTGCTAAAAAGGCCTCTTCTAATGATTTACCCTTCCAATAGGGAAAAATATTTTCTCTAACAAATTTTCTTTGCTCATCGGTCATAACGTATGGGTCTTGTACTCTCTTATCGAAATTGTCCATTTCTCTATCTACCCAAGTCCATGAGAATTCAGGAGTTAAAATACCGCATTTTCTAAATTCTCCAATGGCTCCTACAATAAGCTCTCCTTCAAAAATATTAACATCGATTTGTTGACAAGTATCCCTAAAGGCCTTTGCTCTTCTTATAGCTATTGCTTCACCCTCTGTTTTTTTGTGGGATTCCGTCCATATCCTTGCTCTTTCATATGAAATACATGGTTTTGAATTGATATAATTCTTTTTGGCAATTTCAATTCTCTTAGTAATCATAATTCTCCCCCTTGTGTAATAAAGTTTGTAAAAGACTTCAAAATAGAAATCTTATTATTTAAATTATGTTATATAATATATTGTACGTTATAACATATAAGAGTTTTAATTTAAATCCAGAATATATTTAATTAATATTCTGGATTATTTCTAATATCTAACTATATTTTGAAATATAACTTCTGTTTCATAAGGATTACTGTAGGTATGATTTTTATTTGATTTGAATTTTAAAGATGAAGGAGCTTTAAGTTCAAATATTTGATTATCTACAGTCAGTTCTAAAGTTCCCTTTGTTACAACAATATATTCTTCCCTTGAATTTTTATGAGGTGTAGATACGTGTTTAGCACCAGGAATCAACTTAATATAAAAATATTCGAATCCTGCCATTGGATCAAAGGGAAATACATTGTATAAAATCATTTTTCCATCTGATTCATATATGGGCTCCATATCATGAATTGGTATTACTTCAAAATTATTAGTTTCACTTCCTAATAACTCAGAAAATGAAATACGCAATCCCGTAGAAATCTTCCATAATGTAGATATTGTGGGGATGGATTCACCTCTTTCAATTTGGCCTAACATAGCTTTACTTACGCCTGTTAGATTAGAAGTTTCTTCAAGGGTCATGCCCTTTTCAAATCGCACTCTTTTCAATACAGAGCCTATATTGTATGTTGGATCATTCAATTTATTTCAGCCTTTCTTAATATTATTCTCTATATTTTATATTAGATATTATACGTTAAAACATATTTTAATTAAATAATATCAAAAAATACTTATTTGTCAATATATTTAAAATGATATAAATTCATTTATTTAGAATAATTACCATTAGTAAAATTTGTATTCACATTTATATCTTGTGAAATATTTGAATATTTAAGCAAGATTTAAATATTTATTTTTTCTTTTTGTTTACCATTACCATAATAATACCTGCTAAAAGAATTAAATGTTTAAAGAATTTTTTGACAAAATCCCAGTAATTTTTACACAATTCAAATAATAGTTTTGTCTAATTTTATCGAAACTTTTCTTTTTTTTCCTACACAGATACTTATAAAATAATTCAAGATGCTTTTATAAGTAACCAAAGTATTTTTTATTATTCTCCAAACAATTTCTAAAATAACTGTAAATTAAGAAAAAGCAGGCATTCTAAAGAATACCTACCTCAACTATTGACAAAGAGCATTTTATTATAATATATTAAATTAATTTTACGATCCTTTCAACTTCCTTTAGATAATCCTTTCGAGTTTCATCAGGCACATGAGGAACTGCCCCAAAGAATATATGATTTATAACCTCAATTCCACAAAAAGCAAATATACCTTCATCTGTTGTTTGTTTCATTGAGTTGTGCATTCCATTTTGTGCATAAATATCACTTGGGGTTCCAGTTGTACAAATTAGCAAACCTTTCTTTCCTTTTAATAATCCATTAGGGACTCCATCAACATATTCATATCCAAATCCATAGGATAAAACCCTATCAACATAACCTTTTATCATGGCTGGAAGTCCAGCCCACCAAACAGGATATATAAATGTAATAATATCAGCCCATTTTACATGTTCCTGTTCTGTCTTTATATCTTCTGGTGTATTTCCACTTTGGAAGGCCTCAAAATCTGATGGCTTTAGTATAGGGTCGAATCCAATTGAATAAAGATCTCTGATCCTTATGCTATCTCCTTTTTCCTGAACTGATTTTTGATAGGTATCAACTATTCCCTTTCCAAAGCTCTTTGGGTTTGGATGGGAAAAAACTACTAAATGGTTCATCAATTATTCCCTCCTATATCATATAAACTCGTTTTTAGTTTGTACTTGGAGGTTATATTTTATTCTTTAATGTACTAATTTAGATTTATATCAATATTGCAGGCACAAAAAGAAAACACCTCAAATCAAAGTGTTTTCTGCCTTATTATATACGAGCAAGTCTATAAGCCGAGTTCTGTATTTGACAGTCATCTATCTAGGCCTACTGTTGCCAGTAGGCTCATGCGACCTACCTACGGGATGGCAGCGGGCAGCCACCTTTTTATATCCCTACTTGGTCTTGCTCCAGGTGGGGTTTACAGAGCCAGCTAGTCGCCTAGCTGCTGGTGAGCTCTTACCTCACCGTTCCACCCTTACCAACAAAAGTTGGCGGTATATTTCTGTTGCACTATCCTTAGAGTTGCCTCCACTGGGTATTATCCAGCACCTTGCCCTATGGAGCTCGGACTTTCCTCATCATTACCTAAGTAATGACGCGACCATCTGACTTACTCGTAATATTTAATTTTCGTAGCAAAATATATGTTATCATGTATTATTACTTTTGTCAAAATGTAATAATTTCATTATATGGTAGATTTTTATAATATACTAAATGGATTTATATCTTTTTCCGTTTTTATTACTTCTACATCATAACCTCTTTTGTTTATTTCATCTATTAAGTAATTTCTCAAAGGAGTTGCTATTATGCTTTCCGTTTCATAATGACCTGCATCTATTATTGCTATACCCAATTCCTTTGCATATTGGGCTTCATGGTATTTAATATCTCCAGTTATATAACAGTCACACCCAGTTTTGACAGCATCTTTTATGAAATCTGCTCCACTTCCAGTACAAATAGCGACTTTTTTTATTAATTTATCTTTAACACCTACATATTTAACTAATTCTGAATTGAGTTTTTCTTTTAATAGCTCAGATAGTTCTTTTAGAGTAATTGGCTTGTGAAAATATCCTATCCTACCAAAGCCTTGAGGTTCATATTCATTTTTCAATGGGATTATATCATATGCGACTTCTTCATAGGGATGGCTTTTTAACATTGCATTTAAAACTTTATTAAGTTTATCCTGGGGCACAATAGTTTCTAGCCTATATTCATTAACCATTTCAAGTTTATCCACACTTCCTATATAGGGATTTGACCCTTCTAAGGGTTTGAAAGTCCCTTCACCAACCCCTTGAAAAGTACAATGACTATAGTTGCCAATATGCCCAGCACCAGCAGTACTTATAGCATCTCTAACTTCATTGACCTTCTCTTTAGGCACAAAGATTACTAATTTATAGTATTTCTTTCTATATGTAATAGTTAAAGGTTCTAATGCCTTTAATCCTAACAATTCAGCCAGATAGTCACTTGTTCCACCCTTTGCTATATCAAGGTTAGTATGGGCAGAATATAGATTAATATCATTTTTTACTAATTGCATGGCAATATTAGCAATAGGATCTGAGGATACTATTTTTTTTAATGGTTTGAATATTAATGGATGGTGGGAAATAATCATATCCACTTTTTTATCAATTGCTTCTTTAGTTATTTCACTATTTACTTCCAGACAAACTAAGATTTTATTAATTTGCTTATTAAGTCTTCCTATTTGTAATCCAACATTATCCCAATCCTCAGCCAAATAACTTGGTGCAATTTTTTCCATGATATTTGTTATTTTTCTACATTCTATAGGCATGTTTTCAACTCCTCAAGCTTTTTTATTTTTTCTATACATTCTTTTCTTTTATTTATTGCTTTTTGAGAGTCTCCATCTTTTACCATATTTAGAATACGATTATATTTTTTTATTTTTTTATCTATGAATTCTTCTAAAATAGGGTCCTTATTTTCAATAAGTTTTTTTCCTACTTCATAATATATATCATTTTCTAATTCCATTTTACCATGGGTAGCAACAATTATTTCATAGATTTTTTCTGATTCTTTTACTAGTTTTTCTTTTATAATCCTTAATCCATTTTTCTCCATCCATTTTCTTAGTATATCTTGATCACTCATAGGTTGTAAAATAAATGTATTTATTCTATTTACTACATCTTGATTTTTTTCTAGAATTTCTTTTATTAGTTCTCCACCCATTCCAGCTATAATTACTGTATCTATTTCACCTGGTTTTACTGATTCTAATCCATTTCCTAATCTTGTTTGTATATTTTTTTCTAAGCCATGTTCTTTTATGGTGCTATTAGCATTTTCTAGTGGGCCTTTATTTATATCCATTGCAATAGCCTTTTGTATAATATTATTTAATACTAAATAAACTGGAACGTATCCATGATCTGTTCCAACATCACCGACTATTGCACCCTTTGGTACAAATTGAGCTATTGCTTTAAGTCTAGGTGATAATTTCATTTTCATCCCTCATTTTTTATTAATATCTTTTCATAATCTGAATATTTATATTTGATTTTTTTAAAAATAAACCTATGGGAGGTGTTATTTTGACAAGAAAACAAAGGCAAAATACAAGTAATACAAAGCTCAGCTCTAAATTAGTTCATTTCAGTTGGGGTGGACAAACCCAAGAATGGGAAGAAGAGGCTGATCAAATAATGAATTACCTCCAAGATAAATTAGACAGAAAAGAAAGTGATTCTGAAAAATCAAATAAAATTGAATATGGTAAATACAAACATTACTGGTAAATGAAATAACAAAGATTCGCATACGCGAATCTTTTATTATTCTAAATAGTCCTTTAATTTTTTGCTTCTACTTGGATGTTTAAGTTTCCTAAGGGCCTTTGCTTCTATCTGTCTAATACGCTCTCTTGTAACATCGAACTTCTTACCAACCTCTTCTAATGTCCTAGCTCTACCATCTTCAAGTCCAAATCTTAACTTTAAAACTTTTTGTTCTCTAGGAGTTAGGGTATCTAATACCTCTATAAGTTGTTCTTTAAGCATTGAAAAAGCTGCGGCTTCAGCCGGTGCTGGAGCATCTTCATCTGGAATAAAATCTCCAAGATGACTGTCTTCTTCTTCCCCAATAGGAGTTTCTAAAGAAACTGGTTCTTGAGCTATTTTTAAAATCTCTCTAACTTTCTCAACGGTCATGTCCATTTCCTGAGCTATCTCTTCAGGTAGTGGTTCTCTGCCAAGCTCCTGTAACAATTGTCTAGAAACTCTAATAAGTTTATTGATTGTTTCAACCATATGTACAGGTATTCTTATTGTTCTTGCTTGATCAGCTATGGCTCTTGTAATTGCTTGTCTAATCCACCAAGTTGCATAGGTACTAAATTTATATCCTTTTCTCCAATCAAATTTCTCTACTGCTTTAATAAGTCCAAGGTTACCTTCTTGAATAAGGTCTAAAAATAACATTCCTCTACCAACATATCTCTTTGCTATACTAACAACTAATCTAAGATTAGCTTCACAAAGTCTTCTCTTTGCAATTTCATCTCCATCTTCCATGCGTTTTGCAAGTTCAATTTCTTCTTCAGCAGTTAAAAGTGGTACCTTCCCTATTTCTTTAAGATACATCCTCACAGGATCATCTATGTTAATACCTTTAGGTATAGATATATCTAATTGATTATCTTCCTTTTCATTATCAGTATCATCATTAAATTCTAGAATTTCATCTTTATCACCAACTATTTCTATACCCATAGAAGTCAATGAGTCATAGACTTCTTCAACTTGATCCTTATCTAAATCAATTTCTTCTAAAGCATCCATTATTTCAGTATATGTCAAATTGCCTTTCTTTTTTCCCTTTTCAATTAGCTTTTTGACTGACTCCATTTTTTTCTTATCATTTTTTTTAGAACTCATTTGACTCCCTCCTTTCTAAGAAAATTAATTTATTTTTGCATCCCTTAGTTCCTTTAATAATTCTGTTAATCTCATACATAATACTCTTTCTCTCATTACATCTCCTTCTTGTTTATTTTCTTTTTCTTTTAAAGCCCTTATTTCTTCCTTAACTTTTTTTATTTCATCCTCAATTTTAAATCTTTTAAGAGAATTTGTTAAATCACTGATTGTTGCATCTATATCATCACTTGGAACTGATGTATGTATAATTTCATTTATTAATTTCCCATCTTGTAGATCAATATTTTCTATCAATTTTTCAATTTTAATTTCATCATCTTCTTTATATATATTTTTAACTAGCATAAAAATATTTCTTAATTTATCATTTATAAAGTAATCTTTATTTATTTGATTTATTATTTTTCTATAATTAGTTTTACTTGATAAAGATAAAGATATGATGTTTTTTTCAACTTCATATGTTCCATTTTTTTCTGTTTTAGTTATGGCTACCATGTTATCATATTTTTGTCCATTATTATATGATCTATATCTAGAGTATGTTTTTCCATCCCTATTATTACCATAAATTTCCGACTTTATAACTTTTGTGGGAACATCTGTTTCTTTAGACAATTTCCTTACGTAAATATCAAGCTCAACAGGACTTTTCATTAATTGTCTAAGTATTTTTATAGATTCTTTAATATAGCTTATTTTTCCTTCATTAGTATTAAAATCTACATTTTTTTTGATAAGTTCAAGTTTATAATCAATTAAAGGTAAAGCATTTTGAATCCTATCCATAAATCCTTCTTGACCATACTTATTTACGTATTCATCAGGATCCATATTTTCATTAAATCTTACCACCTTTACTTTACATCCAACTTCACTTAAAATTTCTAGTCCCCTTATGGTTGCAGCTTCCCCAGCAGTATCAGAATCATAGGCAATAATTACTTCATCACAATACCTTTTTAAAAGTTCCCCATGTTGTTTTGTTAGTGAAGTTCCTAAGGTTGCTACGACATTTTTAATGCCTTGTTTATAAAGTGATATAACATCTGTATATCCTTCTACTAAAATTAGTTTCTTTTCTTTACCAAGCTCATTTTTGGCTAAATTCAATCCATATAAAATATTACTTTTATCAAACACTATACTTTCAGGGGAGTTTAAATATTTAGGTAAAGAATTATCAAGCACTCTGCCACCAAATCCCACAATCTTCTTAGGTGGCATAATGATAGGAAATATTACTCTATTTCTAAATCTATCATAATAGCCTTTATTTTCTTTCCTTCTAATAATAAGACCTGATTCATATATAAGGTCTATAGAAAACCCCTTGTTTAGTAAGTAGTTTTTAAGACCATCCCAACTATCTAAAGCATATCCTAGTCCAAATCTTTTTATTATATTGTTATCAAAACCTCTTTTCTTAAAATACTTCATACCAGGATTTTGAGTTTTTACTAAATTTTTATAGTAATATATAGCAGCTTCTCTATTAATTTCAAGTAACTTTTTTTTCTTATCATACGTATCAGTTTTAAAATTTGTTTCCCTATAAGTATTAATATTAAGGCCCGATTTATCTGCTAAAAACTCTATAGCATCAATAAAATCTAGACTTTCAATATTCATTATAAATTGAATTACATTACCTGATTCTCCACATCCAAAACAATGATATACTTGTTTATCATCTGATACAAAAAAAGAAGGTGTTTTTTCATTGTGAAATGGACATAAACCTTTAAAATTTTTACCTGTTTTTTTAAGGTGTACATATTCTGAAATAACACTTACAATATCATTGCGTTGAATAACTTCTTCTATTAAGCTTTCAGAATATCTATTAGCCATTTATACCACACCTAAAATCTAAATATTATATAATAAATGTTTCTCTAAAATCTTTCATATTCCTCTAAAAAAGTTTTAAAAAAATAAATAAAGCACATGTTTTATATGCTTTTCTTAGCATTATTCGACATCTTTCATTCATATCCTTCTAAAATATTAAAATTCTAAAATAATGAATTTTCTGATTTTTTGTTCCTTATTTATTTATACCCAGAATTTTGGTACATAAATATCTAAAAATTTATTTACTGCATATCTATCTGACATACCTGCTATATAATCTTTTACCTTTGTTTCTAAATTGTTCTCCTCTTTAATCTCTTCAAAAATTTCAATTGGAAGTTTTTCTGGATTCTTACATAAGTATTTATATAAACTTTCTACAATTCTTTTTGCCTTTCCTTCTTCTTTTTTTGCTTCAATATTTAAATATACATTTTCAAACATAAAATTTCTAAGTTTATTAGTATAATAAAATACTTCATCACTCATAGATATTTTTTCCTTATTTAAACTATTATATATAACATCAGTAATCATTTTATTTATCCTACTACTATGATTTGTCCCTAAAGTTTTAAGACAATCTAATGGCAGATCATTATATTTAAGAACACCTGCCCTTATGGCATCATCAATATCATGATTAATATAAGCAATTCTATCACTAAACTTGACTATTTGTCCTTCTAAAGTACTTGGAGTTAATTTTCCTGTATGATTTAGAATCCCATCCCTAACTTCATATGTAAGATTAAGTCCATAATCCCTGCTTTTTTCTAAACAATCTACTACCCTTAAACTTTGTTCATTATGTCTAAAACCTTCTTTATGGACTTTATTAAGAGCTTCTTCTCCACAATGTCCAAAGGGAGTATGGCCTAAATCATGTCCTAATGCTATGGCTTCAGTCAAATCTTCATTTAATCTTAAAGCCCTTGCTATAGTCCTTGAAATTTGTGCTACTTCAAGGGTGTGGGTCAATCTAGTTCTATAATGGTCGCCCTCAGGGGATAAAAACACCTGAGTTTTATGTTTAAGTCTTCTAAAGGCCTTAGAGTGTATTATCCTATCTCTATCCCTTTGATATACCGTCCTTATATCACACTCAGCTTCAGCATATCTCCTACCCTTTGAGAATTTTGATTTAGCAGCAAACTTTGAAAGAGTATTTACTTCTAATTCCTCTGTTAACTCTCTCATTTTCATAGTATCCCCTCTTTTTATAGGAAAATTAGTTCTCTAAATACTATATACAACGTTATTATGGAAATTCCTTCTCAAAAATAAAAGGTATAACATCAGTCATACCTTTTAAAAAAAATTTATTTATTTCTTATTACAGCCTGTGCAGCAGCCAGTCTAGCTATTGGAACTCTATAGGGAGAACAAGAAACATAGTCTAACCCAATTTTATGACAGTATTCAATAGTTTTAGGCTCTCCGCCATGTTCACCACAAATACCTAATTTTAAATCTTTTCTTTGACTCTTGCCTAGTTTTATTGCCATTTCTACTAATCTTCCAACCCCCGATTGGTCAAGAATTTCAAAGGGGTCTTTTTCAAATATTTCTCTATCCATATATTCTGATATAAACTTTCCTGAATCATCCCTTGAAAATCCGAATGTCATTTGTGTAAGATCATTAGTTCCAAATGAGAAAAACTCTGCATGTTTAGCTATTGAATCAGCTGTTAAAGCAGCCCTAGGAACTTCTATCATTGTGCCAATTTTATACTCTAATTTTATTTCTTTAGTTTTTAATATATTATTTGCAGTATCTTCTACAAGTTTTCTCAATATTTCTATTTCTTTATCTATTCCCACCAATGGAATCATTATTTCAGGCTTAATATCCAGCCTATATTTTTCTTTAACTTCTGTAGCAGCTAAAAATATAGCTTTAACTTGCATTTCATATATCTCAGGATAAGTTATTGCTAATCTACATCCTCTATGTCCTAACATAGGATTGAATTCTTTTAGATTGTTAATAATGTCTTTTACTTTACTTTCTTCTATATTTAGATTATTGGCTAGAGTAACAATATCTTCTTCTTTATGAGGTAGGAATTCATGTAAAGGCGGATCCAAGAGTCTTATTGTAACAGGTCTTTCACCCATAGCCTTAAATATTCCTATAAAGTCTTCCTTTTGGTATGGAAGAAGTTTGTCTAAAGCCTTCATTCGATCTTCCTTATTTTGTGAAATAATCATTTCTCTTACTGCAAGTATTCTATCATCTTTGAAGAACATATGCTCTGTTCTACAAAGTCCTATTCCTTCAGCTCCAAACTTCACAGCTGCCTCAGAGTCTAAAGGTGTATCTGCATTTGTTCTAACCTTCAGTCTCCTTATATCATCGGCCCATTCCATTATCTTACCAAAGCTTCCAATTAATTGGGTTTCAGTGGTTTCAATTATCCCTTCGTAGACACAACCGGTATTACCATCTAAAGATATATAATCTCCTTCTTTGTACTCTCTTCCCTTTACTTTAAATACTTTTTTATTTTCATCAACTACTAGTTCCCCACAGCCTGCAATACAACATTTGCCCATTCCTCTAGCAACTACAGCGGCATGGGATGTCATTCCACCTCTTGCGGTCATAATTCCTTCTGAAGCCACCATTCCTTCAATATCCTCTGGGGATGTTTCTAATCTAACTAGTATAGCTTTTTCTCCTCTTTTTACTGCTTCTATAATGTCTTCTGAAGTAAAATATATCTTTCCTGAAGCTGCCCCTGGAGATGCAGGTAATCCTTTAGTTATTATATTGGCCTTAGCAAGCTTTTCTGGGTCAAAATTTGGGTGAAGAAGCTTATCCAATTCCTTGGGTTCTATCCTCATAATAGCCATTTCTTTATCTATTAATCCTTCTTCAACCATATCTACAGCAATGTTAACTGCAGCCTTGGCTGTTCTCTTACCAGTTCTAGTTTGAAGTAAGTATAAGGAGCCATTTTCTATTGTAAATTCTATATCCTGCATATCTTTATAATGTCTTTCAAGAATATTTGTAATTTCCATAAATTCATTGTATACTTCAGGCATTATATTTTGTAATTCTTTAATAGGCTTAGGAGTTCTTATACCTGCAACAACATCCTCCCCTTGTGCATTTAAAAGGAATTCACCAAATACGTTATTCTCTCCTGTTGAAGGATTTCTTGTAAAAGCTACTCCAGTTCCTGAATTATTTCCCATATTACCAAATACCATTGATTGAATATTTACTGCAGTACCCAAATGATTTGGAATATCATTTATTTTTCTATAAACTATAGCCCTTGAATTATTCCATGAGTCAAATACAGCCTTTACAGCCTTTAGTAATTGTTCAATTGGATCCTGTGGAAATTCTTCATCACTTTCCTTAAGAACTAATTTTTTATACCTATCAATTATTTTTCTAATATGCTCCTCATTTAACTCAGTATCATTATTTAGATTGTTATCTTCCTTCATTTTGTCAAGTATTTTGTCAAATTTATACTTAGGAATACCTAGTACTACATCTCCATACATTTGTATAAATCTTCTATAGCTATCATATGCAAATCTGCGATTTTCTGTTTTATTTGCTAATCCCTCTACTGAATCATCATTTAGGCCAAGATTAAGTACAGTATCCATCATTCCTGGCATTGAAATAACTGCTCCTGATCTGACTGAAACAAGCAAAGGATTTTTTATATCTCCAAATCCCTTATTGGTTATTTCTTCTATTTTCTTTATATGGGCCAGTATTTCATCTCTAAGTTCTTTTGTTATAACCTTACCATCACTATAATATTTATTACATGCCTGGGTAGTAATTGTAAATCCTGGAGGTACTGGCAAACCAATTTTGCTCATTTCTGCTAGGTTTGCACCTTTGCCTCCTAGAAGGCTTTTCATTTCTTTACTACCTTCATTAAATTGATAAACAAATTTGCTCATTTCTTTTCCTCCTTTAGCTTTCTATATCAAATCATTATCTCGCATAATTTCCATAATAATACTTGCACTTTCTTCGACTGCTTTGTTTGAAACGTCAATAATTGCACATCCAACTTTCTTCATAATTTTTTCTGCATAATCTAACTCTTCAAGTATTCTATCTAGATTAGCATATGAAGCATTACTATTAAGTCCTAAAGCTTTCAATCTTTCTTGTCTAATTTCATTTAGTTTTGTTGGATTAGCTGTTAATCCTATAATTTTTTTACTAGGAACTTGGAATAGCTCCTCAGGTACTGGGGCTTCTGGAACAAGGGGCACATTTGCTACTTTTATATTTTTATGGGCTAGATACATGCTTAATGGAGTTTTAGAAGTACGAGAAACTCCTATTAAAATTATGTCTGCTTTTTTGATTCCTCTAGAATCCTTACCATCATCGTATTTTACAGCAAATTCTATAGCTGCTACTCTGTTGAAATATCTTGCATCAAGTCTCCTTATTGTTCCAGGTTCATAAATTGGATCACTACCTATAACATCATGAAACATATTAAGGAGGGATGACATTATATCAACATATAAAATATTTAATTTATTACATTCTTCAATTATTATCTGTTTTAGTTCATTAATAACCGTTGTAAACACAATCACTGACTTGTTTTGCGAAGCTCTTTTAATTATCTCATCTAGCTGTTTTTTTTCTGTCACATAGGGATAACGAAGAAGCTTATATTCTACATCTTTGAATTGACTTATTGCGGCCTTAACAACTTGTTCTGCTGTTTCACCTATGGAATCTGATACTATATAAATATAAAGTATTTCTTTACCATTCATCTCATTTTCCTCCTATTAATATATATAAGTTTTATTCATTTAACATCTCAATGAATAATTTAGTAATGTTTGTCTTAGAAATTCTTCCTATTACCTTTAATCGTTCTTGATGATTAATTATTTCTTTCTCTACTATTGGCAGACTATCTATTTTGTGTTCTACTATTTTTCTAGCAGCCTTTATTACTGTATCCTCGGGAAAAACAGTTACTAAATTTGGCATTCTAGTCATAATCATGGCCACTGGAACTTTCTCAATATCTATTCCACCAATTGCAGTTTTTATAAAATCTTTTCTAGAGACAACTCCACTTAAAAAACCATCTGATACAACATAAATTGTTCCAACGTCTTCTAAAAACATTGTTACTATGGCATCATAAACAGAAGTTTTTTCATCAACTACCACTGGAATTGATTTTATTTCCTTAACTTTCGTTTTCTTTATTGTTTCTAACATAATATCTTCTTGCTGATTTCCAGCGTAAAAATATCCTACCTTCGGCCTTGCTTCTAAGACCCCTGCCATAGTTAATATGGCTAAATCAGGTCTTAAAGTAGCTCTAGTAAGATTTAAAATTTTAGCAATTTGCTCACTTGTAATTGGTTCGTTATTTTTCACTATATGTATAATTTTCTTTTGTCTACTTGAAAACTCTATAACAATCACCTCGATCATTACATAAATAAATGTGTTATACTATTCAACAATATTATATACTAATTAACGCAAAAAATATATACTTTTTTTATTTTTATTTAAATAAAATCTTTAATTTGAATACATTGGATTCAATATACACTTTTTTGAAATTCATAAGAGAATTTATAATTCCCTGTAGATTATAAGAAAGAGATAGCAATATTGCTATCTCTATATTAATTAGTATTCAATTTTTTTAGAAATATTATCTATAAGGTCATCTATATTTACTCTAACCTGTTCCATAGTATCTCTATCTCTAACAGTAACACAATTATCATCTAATGTGTCAAAATCAACTGTTATGCAATATGGAGTACCAATTTCATCATGTCTTCTATATCTTTTGCCTATACTACCTGCCTCGTCATAGTCAACCATAAATTTTTTAGATAATTTTTCATAAACTTCAAAAGCTGTGTCCTTTAACTTTTTAGAAAGTGGGAATACAGCAGCTTTAAATGGTGCTAACGCAGGATGAATTTTAAGTACTGTTCTCTCAGTTCCATCTTCTAATTTCTCTTCTTCATAAGCATCTATTAAGAATGCAAGAGTTACCCTATCTGCACCTAATGATGGTTCTATACAATAGGGGATATATTTTTCATTTGTTATTGGATCTTGATATCTTAAGTCAACACCAGAATGCTCCATATGTTGTTTTAAATCAAAATCTGTTCTATCGGCTATTCCCCATAATTCGCCCCATCCAAAGGGGAATTTATATTCAATGTCTGTTGTAGCATTACTGTAATGGGAAAGTTCATCCTCTGAATGATCTCTTAATCTCATATTATCTTCTTTCATTCCTAATCCAAGTAGCCAATTTTTACAAAATTCTTTCCAATAATCAAACCATTCAAGGTCCTTCCCAGGTTCACAGAAAAATTCAAGTTCCATTTGTTCAAACTCTCTAGTTCTAAATGTAAAGTTACCTGGAGTTATTTCGTTCCTAAAAGATTTTCCAATCTGTCCTATTCCAAAAGGTATTTTCTTACGTGAGGATCTTTGTACAACCTTAAAGTTTACAAATATCCCTTGAGCTGTTTCAGGTCTTAAAAATATCTCAGCTTGAGAATCTTCAACTACTCCCTGATATGTCTTAAACATGAGATTAAACTGTCTTATATCGGTAAAATCCATCTCTCCACACTCAGGACATTTAATTTCATTTTCTTTTATAAACTGTTCCATTTTTTCCTTTGACCATCCATCCACAATTTCTTCTTGATTATTATCAGATAAATAGTCTTCAATTAGTTTATCAGCTCTAAATCTAGCTTTACATTTCCTACAATCCATAAGGGGGTCATTAAATCCGCCAACGTGACCTGAAGCTACCCATACTTGAGGATTCATAAGTATAGCTGAATCTAACCCAAGATTATATGGAGATTCTTGAATGAATTTTTTCCACCAAGCTTTTTTTACATTATTTTTTAATTCAACACCTAAGGGACCATAGTCCCATGTATTAGCTAAACCACCGTATATATCAGATCCTGGAAAAATAAACCCTCTAGATTTAGCCAATGATACAATCTTATCCAATGATACTTTTGATGACATATAAAAACCTCCCTTTATTATCTAAAAAATATCAAAAAATGTAAAAACCCTTCATCCCCAATAATGTCAAAGGGACGAAAGGCTGTACTTCCGCGGTTCCACCCTAGTTGATACTTAAAGTGTATCCACTTTACTTTGGTATTGCTCAAGAGTTCCCTTCCTTAGTCAATTATATCGGATTTCCACCCTCACCGACTCTCTATTATAACCATCCTAAGTACTCTTCTCTATCTCTGCACCCAGTATTTTTTTAGATTTTAACATACTTTGTCCTATTTGTAAACTTATTATTTTAATCATTATTCATGTATTTATCCTTAGCTTCATCAACCTTTTTTTTAACATTTGAAAGTGTATCTTCTGTTATATCTTTCAAATCAATTATTTCTCCATCATCTTTCACTATCTCTAGTTTACAACCAGTAGCTAAAGCTACTAAAATTCCTGCAACAGTAGCCGGTGTGAAAATCACAGCACCTATGGCTCCAGCCGTTACTGGAATGTTTATTACAGTTTCTCTATTTCTTTTAAGTAATATTCTAGTTACATTTCCTTTGCGCACTATTTCTTTAAGCTTGTTTATTATCTCATTTCCCATTTCTGACATATTGCCTGTGAAATTCTTATGACTTTTTGACTCAATATAAATAACTGCTTCTAACACATCGCCATCAACGGCCTCTAACGCCTCTCTAGCCTCCTTATAAGAGACACCTGTTCTTTCTCTCACTTCATCAACTTGTTCTAAACCAAAACTCATAATCTCACCCCTAAATTTTTTCTAATGTATTTAAAAATGCTAGACTTTTAAAAGATTTTTTATCTAAATGGGTCTGAATGTATTTGTCTAAAATCTTTTCAAGTCTATTTATTATAGGTGCATCCAGTTTTAATTTTAGAATTTTTCTTATGTCATTATTAGCTATGTAGTTTATTGCCTTCAGGGTAGTTATATCTATTAATATACCTCCACTAAATTTCAGACTGCATTTATCACATATTAGCCCACCTTGCTCGATATTAAATCTAAGCTTTGTAAAATTATTAGGACCTGCCCCGCAATTAGCACATTCCCTAATTTGAGGCATAAATCCTGAGTATTTTAATACGTGTAATTGAAAAGCAATTTTAATAAGATTATACCCATTATCGACATTTGTTATTACATGTAACATATTAACGAGATCAATAAATAATCTATTATTAGTTACCCCTTCAACTATTACACTTTCACATAGTTCTAATATGTAGGATCCATAGGCTAACTTGGTTAAATCTTCTCTTATTTTGTAGAAAGCCTCATTTATATCTACAGAAGAGATTTTATCAAGGTTCCTACCTTTATTTATAATAAAATCTCCATATACAAATAAATGGGAAGCAGGTGAAAGCTTAGTTTTAGGTTTTCTGCCCCCCTTCGCAACAGCTCTAATTTTGCCATACTTTCTTGTAAAAAGCGTTAAAATAACATCTGCTTCAGAAATTTTATTTCTTCTTAAGACCACAGCTTCGGTCTTAAATAGCATTTAATCACCTCAAAATTAAATTACTTTGATTTTCTACAGTTTCTTCATTTTCCTTACTTTTATTAGATACACTTTCTAATTCCTTTATAAACAAATATGCATTTAAATCACCAGTTTTATTGAATAACTGCCATATATGTTCCTTAAGCACCTTTTTACCCCCTTGTTTTATTTTTGTTTCTTAGATTCATATTTATATTTTTGCATTGGGAAGGTGCTTATATACAATGTAAATATTGTAACTAATATATATTTTTTAATAAACCAATTTAGTCAATAGTATTGTAGTTAATGTGAAATATATAGAAAGCCCTGTAATATCAATAGTTGTAGTAATAAATGGGGCCGATGCCACAGCTGGATCTACTCCAATTCTTTTAAATATTAGAGGTACTAAAGTTCCAATAGTTGCAGCTGTAATCATATTTGCCCACATGGCAGTACCAACAACTATACTAAGCATCATTTCTCCTTGTATAAAGAAAGCAACTATACCTGCTATAATACTACATACTAGTCCAACCAAAAAACCAACAGTAAATTCTTGAATTAATGTTTTAGCAATCTCTTTACCATAAATATTACCTACAGCTATACCTCTAACAGTTAATGTGGAAGATTGGGTTCCTACATTTCCACCCATTCCAGCCAGGAGAGGCATAAAAAGTGCTAATGCAGTATTCTTGTCAAGTACTCTTTCAAATCCTCCGATTATTTGTGCTGACAATAGGCCACCAAATAAAGTTATTAATAACCATGGAAGCCTGGATTTAAAAGATGTAACTATTCTAGTAAGTATTTTATCTTCATCAATATACTCGGTCTCAGATGTACCTGCAAATTTATAAATATCTTCAGTGGCTTCCTCTTCAATTACATCTATAATATCGTCTACAGTTACTATACCCATAATTTTATTGTTATCATTAACAACTGGTATTGCCAATAGGTCATATTTCGCAACCATTTTAGCAACTTCTTCTTGGTCAGTATTTAAACTAACCTTTTTAACTCTTTCATGCATTATGTCTTCAATATAATTATTAGGTTTACTTACTATTAATTCTCTTAAAGAAAGTACTCCTACTAGTTTTTCATCATTATCGATAACATATACATAATATATTGTTTCTGCATCTTTACCAATTTCTCTAAGTTCTTCTATAGCTTGATATACTGTAATATCTTTCTTAACAGCAACAAAATCCTTTGTCATGATACCGCCGGCGGTATCTTCATCATAGAATAAGAGTTCTCTAACTTCTTTAGCATTCTCTAAATCTAGCAAGGAAATTATTTCTTTTCTTTTTTCTTCCGTAAGTTCAGCAAGTAAATCAACCATATCATCTTGGGACATATTTTCTAATATCTCAATTTTATGCTCCCTTTTAAGTATCCCAATTAAATCAGTGAAAGTCTCTGAATCAACGTCCTCTAAAACTCTACCTGCTTGTTCCCAAGAAAGAACACTAAAAAATTTATTTTGATTTTCATCTTCAAGCTCTAAAAGTATCTCTGCTATATCTGCAGGATGTAATTCTTCAATATATTCATTGACTTTTATATCTTCATCGTTAGCTAATAATTTTTCTACAATTTTTACTCTATCTTCAAATTCATCCCTTGCTATTCTAGTCAAGGCTCCACCCCCTTATAGCAGTATAATACTTTTTAGTATCCTAGATTTTTTAATATTTTTTCATTGTCACGCCACTGACGTTTTACCTTGACCCACAATTCCAAATAGACCTTTGACCCAAGAAGAGCTTCTATCTCCTGTCGGGCACTTTTTCCGATTCCCTTTATTTTTCTACCATTCTTCCCAATAATGATGGCTTTATGGGATTTTCTTTCACAGTAAATAGTTGCGTCTACATCTATAATATCTTTATCTTCACGCTTTCGCATAAGATTTATAATCACAGCTATTCCATGGGGCACTTCATCTTCTAGATAATGTAGAGTTTTTTCCCTTATTATTTCAGAAATAATAAATTTTTCAGGTTGATCAGTTATCATATGATTAGGGAAATATTGAGGCCCTTCTGGTAAGTATTTAACAATGTTTTCTATTAATTGATCCACATTGGTACCGTTAATGGCAGACAAACCTATTATATCATTAATAAAATCATATTGACTATAGGTATCATAAATATTTTTAAAGTCCTCTGGTGTTATTTTATCTATTTTATTAATCCCCAATATAACCGGAGTTTTTATGCCCTTTAAATTTTCTAAAACATATTTATCTCCTGGTCCAATTTCCTTAGAATCATCTACTAAAAATACTATAACATCTACTTCCTTTAATGTATCTTCAGCTGACTTAACCATGCTTTCACCTAACTTATTTCTAGGTTTATGTATACCTGGAGTATCTAAAAAAACAATTTGATAGTTTTCTCCATTGTATACTGTTTGGATTTTATTTCTTGTTGTCTGGGGTTTATCTGACATAATCAGTATTTTCTGTCCTATAGCACTATTAATCAAGGTTGATTTTCCAACATTTGGCCTTCCAATGATTGTTACAAATCCAGATTTGAATGTCATATTCAATACTCACTCTCCTATTAACTATTTTACTATTTTTTTAAATCTGTACTATTAAATGAACATGGTAATAATTCTGTTATTTTATAAACTTTATAATCCATTTCATTTTTTGCAACTATGATATCTATATCTGTACCAAACTCTAAAATTACTTGTCTACATATACCACAAGGAAAAGTATAATCATTACTATCACCTACAACTGCAATAGCATCAATATCTTTATTCCCTTCAGAAATTGCTTTGAATATTGCAGTTCTCTCTGCACAGTTTGTGCCTCCATAGGAAGCACATTCAATATTGCATCCTGTATATATTTTACCATTCTTTAGTTTTACAGCTGCTCCTACTCTAAAGTTCGAGTAAGGAACATATGCATTTTCTTTGGCTTGTATTGCTTTTTCTATTAATAATTTATAATTCATTTAAGCACCATCCTTTTTTTAGTAATTGATTTTCATACTGTTAGGAACAACTTGATACCAAGTTTTTCCTGGATTTAGCTTGATTTCTTTTCCCTCTAAATCATAAAATCTTGTAATATCTCTTCTATCGTTTTTTTTCCAAGTAACATTCATCATTTTACCATTAGTTATATATAAACCTTTGCCAGTACCTACAGTACCCATTTCTAATCTTCCTTCATTATCTATTACTTTGATTGATGCATATTGCACTATTATATTTTTAGCACTTAAATGTATATCTGTAACTTCATCTCTATGGGGTTTATCATTTACATATCTATAATAAATTCTTTCTTCTTTATTATATCTGAATTCACTAGAATACCCTTTACTATAGGGAAACTTAATATTGTTTAGATTTTTACCTTCAATATCTTCATCATTTTCATTGAATATTAAAGTTTCATAATCTGTGCTTGTAGTTCTATAGCCTCTACGATTTGCATCCTTTATGATTGCTTCATAACTAGTATACATATTATTTGGTTTTGGTTTATGATTTTCTCTCCAAAAAGTACTTTTTCCAGCACTCATACTATCTATATCAGCCATCTTTAGATTTACAACATCAGCAAAGGCTTGTGGACTACCACCTACATGTACATAATATGGGTCATACTCCAATGCTTTATCAATAAAATATGGTCTTGCGCTTCTAACAGGTCCAATCAGATTAGGTTTATCAGTATTAATTATTGCAAGATACCTTGTTATATTTCCTTCAGCAAGCATTTCATAGACAACATCAGCACTACTTAATCCAGCTTGTGGTCTAGCCTTATATTGATTATCAATCATAACTGCAATTGGTCTACTATTAATTTTATCTTCTTCTATATATATACCAGTAAGTGGTGATTTTACTTTACCCTCATTTATTTCTTTCTCTATGACACCATTTTGTCCATCATTTTCTCTTTCATCACTTATTATTATTTCACTTGAATCCAAAATATCCTCAATATCATTTTCAATTTTCTCTTTTTCCTCACCCAAATATTCCTCATTTGAAATTTTACCTTCAGTACTAGTTTTAGTACTTGAACATCCAGATGTAATTAAACATATAATGAATAGTATCAAAATTACTCTTTTCATCCAAGTTCCCCCTTATACATTTTCCTTAAAAATTTTAATTCTATTTATTCTTCTATCTTGAACATCAAGAACCTTATATTTTATTCCATTATACTCTACTAAATCCCCTATTCTTGGCATTCTACCTAGTTGATTAAATATAAATCCTCCCAAAGATTCGAACTCATCAACTGGAAGACTGGAATTAAATATTTCGTTAATTTCATCAATAGAAATTTTTGAATTAACAATAACTGTTCCATCCTCTATATATTCAATTAGGTCCTTTTCATCATCATACTCGTCAACTATATCTCCAACTATTTCTTCAAGGATATCTTCTATGGTAACAAGTCCTAAAGTTCCTCCATATTCATCTAATACAATAGATATATGTACTTTTTGAAGCTGCATTTCTGTTAATAAATCTATGGCTTTTTTGCTCTCTGGAACATAATAAGCAGGTCTAATTATTTTTCTTATACTTTCATTTTCATCATTTTTATTAAAATATGTAGCCAGCAAGTCCTTTACATAAACGATACCAACTATATTATCAATTGACCTGGTAATTACAGGTATCCTAGAATATCCATAATTTAAAGCTTTTGCTATGGCATCCTTTATTGTATCATTTTCATCAAGATAAACAATATCAATTCTGGGTACCATTACTTCACTAACTGTAATATCTCCTATTTCAAATATACTATTTATCATTTCTCTCTCTTGTTTTTCAATTATTCCTGCCTCTTCACCAACATCTACCAGTGTTTTAATCTCTTCTTCAGAAACTGTTGTTTTATTGTTAGAAAGATTTCCTCCAAAACTTCTTATTATTACTTTGGTAATTTTATTTAGTATTATTAATATTGGAGTAAATAAAATCGAAAGGATATTAAGTGGTTTACCTAGTTTCATTGCTACTTTTTCAGCATTATAGCTTGAATAAGTTTTAGGAGTAATTTCTCCAAATATCAATATTAAAATTGTCATAACTGAAGTAACTACTAGAGTAGCTTCTTTACCAGTAAATATTTTCAAAGTAAGTTCTGTAGCTATTGCTGTTGCAGCAATATTTACAATATTATTTCCTATTAAAATAGTTGAAAGAGTTTTAGATGAATTTAGTAATAATTTTTCTAAAATATTGGCTTCTTTAATTCCTCTATTTTTTAACTGCTTAATCTTAATTATATTTAAAGAAGTTAAAGCAGTTTCAGAACTTGAAAAAAGGCCAGACAGGATTAATAAAATAATTAATATTATAAACTTCAGAATTATATTATAGTCCATATTTTTTCCTCCATATTTTCCTGTCAAATCATTAAGTAGGAGGCAGAGACTCCATGTTAATAAACTAATTGAAATATTAGTAAAGTTATTAACCCTCCTAGAAATGCTCCTATAATTACTTGAAATAAAGTATGAATGCCTGCTTCTATTCTACTTTGCACTACTAATAAAGCCATAATGAAGGATAATGTCCCTATTAAAGTATTATTAGAAATAAATGATATTGCTACTACTATTGAAAAAGCAATGGCAGAATGACCACTGGGCATTCCACCTCTAAGGGGTGTCCCTTCTTTAAAGTATGCTTTCATAGCAATAGATGAAAAAATTACTATGATTAAACTTATGAAAGTAATATGCAATGGAGATGACTTTACCTTTTTTAATAGGATAGCAGAAACTTCATTTATCTTATCAAAAAATATTATATATGCTACTATAATGGAATTGATTGCAGAAATTAGCACTGCACCTGCCGCAACATTTTTCGCAATCTTGGCTAATTCATGATATTTATCGGTTATTAAATCTATAGTAGTTTCAATAGCAGTATTAATCATCTCAGCTACTATTACAAGGGAAATAGCAAAAAACAAAATTAAAATTTCTGTCTTAGACAAATTATAGAATAAACTTAGAATTAGCACTATTATTGCAATGCTAAAATGGATCCTCATATTTTTTTGTGTTTTTAATGTATAGATAATGCCTTCAAAGGCATAATTAAAACTATCTAATATTTTTTTAGCTTTCATTTCTTCACCATTATTATCTTAATATGCCCAACATTTCTAATACTTTTTCTTCTTTACTTCTCATTTTTTTAGTATTCTCATCTGTATCATGATCATACCCAAATAAATGAAGCATACTATGGGAAGTTAAAAAAGCAACTTCTCGTTCAAAACTATGTCCATATTCTCTAGATTGTTCCTTTGCTTTCTCTAATGATATTACTATATCACCCAAAATTCTATGGGAATCATCTTCTTCCATAATTTCATCTATATTATTATACTGTGGAAAAGATAATACATCGGTAGGCTTATCTATTCCTCTATAGGTTTTATTAAGTAGTTGAATCTCATTATTATCTACAAAGGATATGCTAACTTCCCACTGATTTTTATCTAGTCCTTCTAATTCAAAGGCTTTCTCAACCACTTTATATAGTAATTCCTTGATCTTTTCATTGTATTCAATTATTTCTTGTCTATTAATAATATTCAGTTCCATCAATTAGATACCTCCAGTTCTTCTTCGTTTATTTCAGGATACTCTATTCTTTCATGAAATATTCCCAATAGAGTATTAATAAGAGCGATTTTTATAGTTTCAATATCATTAAAGGTAAGGTTGCAATCATTTAATTGACCTGCTTCTATCTTATCATCTATAATTTTATTTACCAACTGACTTATATTCTCCTTAGTTGGCTCAGGCAAACACCTAACAGCTGCCTCTACTGAGTCAGAAATTAGCACTATTGCAGATTCTTTAGTTTTAGGTTTAGGACCCTCATACTTGTAGATTTTACTATCAACGGGATTTGATTTATCTTCTTTACTAATTGCCTTATGGTAAAAATATTTTATTAAAGTTGTTCCATGGTGTTGCTGAATAATATCAATTATTTCTTTAGGAAGATTATATTTTAAGGCTAAACTCACCCCATCCTTTACATGATTTTTGATGATAGTGGCACTTATTTTAGCAGTAAGTTTATCATGGGGATTATCTGATGTTATCTGATTTTCTTTAAAAAAATATGGTCTCATTAACTTTCCTATATCATGATAATAGGCTGAAACTCTGGCTAGCAGACTATTTGCACCTATAGCTTGAGCAGCAGATTCACTTAAATTCCCAACTATTATGCTATGATGGTATGTTCCTGGAGCTTCCATTAACATTCTCTTCAATAGGGGATGATTAGGATTTGAAAGCTCTAATAATTTAATAGGAGTAAGTATCCTAAACAGGTATTCCCACAATGGTAGGGACCCTATTGTTAAAATAGAGCATAATATACCATTTAGTATCCCATAAAATCCATCAATTAATATCTTTTTAATCTCTATATCATTTATGAAACCAAGACTAGATATTATGAATAAATTTGCAAATGCCACAATTACTCCACTTAAAAATATATTTGATCTCTGATGGGTATTAGAGGCACTTATGGCCCCTAAGGTACCACTTATTATTAACGTGACATAAACTATTATATTACTTCCCGTTAATAATACTATCATAGTTGTCAAAACTAAATTAATTATTATAGCAATGTATGGGTTTACTAAAATTCCAATTAGCATTGAAGCTGTAGCTACAGGTACTAGAAACTCCGATATACTGCTTATTGGTTTAGCAATTAAGAATATTATTAGAAATACAATCATTATAAGATATAATTTGGATATTTCATATATCAACTTTTTATTAAAAAAATATATATATGCCAATATAACAAATTCCAATATTAAAATTAGTATGGCAAGACCCAAGTAAATTGCTATTTTATTATTATCTTTATTATTAACAAGTCCAGCATCAATTAATAATCTGTATTGACTTTCACCTATTATTTCACCTTCACTTACGATTATTTGCCCTTTCTTAACAAATACTTTATCTACTTTTTTAATTGCTTCATCAATTTTTTCTTGAGTTAAGTCTTCATCAAAAAAAGAATTTGCCTTTATAGAATTATTTACAAGAGTTATTGCAATAATTTTCATTTGATCTGTGAAGCCTTCTAAACTCTGGAAGTATTCAGTTATTTTTTCTTTCTCAGTATCAAGTTCTTCTTCATTTATACCAGTAGACATAACTTGAATTATAACTTCATATACATAACTTTCAATACTCTCTACTTCACTGGTTTGGGCTTTAATTAGATAATCCAAATCTTTTTCTTCAAAATCAATACCATAATTTTTTAATACATCAACACTTTGTTTTAAGTTCATATCACCATTTTTATATAATTCTCTAGTTTCATATAAACTTTTGAAAAATTTCTCAACTTTCTTTTTAATATCAATTTGTATTGTAGGATCTAATTTACTCTTTGGCTCAACTGATTCTATGGCCTTCTTTATTTGTTTCGCGGTGGCCTCTTTATCTTCTATATCAATAGGCGCTTTAATATCAGTAGGTGCAGTTTCTCCAACTTTTAAATCGTAAGTCTTTAATGAAATGCTATAATACATAGTAAAAAATAATGTCAAAAAAAATATAAGAATCATTATGGCAAGATTAATCAATTTATTATTAAATAGTCTCAATAGAATTGTTTTATTTAAAAGCTTGTCCTTTTTATTAATTAGCTTCATAGCTTCACCTATCCTATATTTTTACAGAGCTCAAACTTATTATTTTTTTCTATATTTATTAGCTTTTTCGTGATCATCATAGGCCTTAATTATTTTCTGAACTAAACTATGTCTTACAACATCTCTATTAGTTAAATTAACTATTTTTATCCCCTCAATATTTTTTAAAATGTTAGTGGCATGTATCAGACCAGATTGCTTACCCTTAGGTAGATCTATTTGTGTTTGATCGCCGTTTATAACAGCCTTAGAACCAAATCCAATTCTAGTTAAGAACATTTTCATCTGAGCTTTAGTAGTATTTTGAGCTTCATCTAATATAATAAAGGAATCATCTAGAGTTCTTCCCCTCATATATGCTAATGGTGCCACCTCAATCATTCCTCGTTCTTTGTACTTCAAATAGGTTTCCGCCCCTAATATATCATATAGGGCATCATAAAGTGGTCTTAAATAAGGATCAATCTTCATTTGTAAGTCCCCAGGTAAAAAACCTAAGCTTTCGCCAGCTTCTACTGCCGGTCTAGTTAAGATTATTCTATTAACTTCTTTATTTTTAAATGCTCTTACAGCCATGGCAACAGCTAAATAACTTTTACCAGTCCCAGCTGGCCCTATACCAAAAACTAAGTCATTTTTCTTAATAGCCTCAATATACTTTTGTTGCCCTAATGTTTTAGGTTTTACAAACTTTCCTCTTGCTGTAACACAAACAATATCATCTAACATGTCAGTTAATTTATCTTCTTCGCCTTCCCTAAAAAGTGTCATAGTATACTCTATTTTTTGCTTATCTAATTTTTCTCCAGAGTTTATAATATTAATTAAAGATTCTAATACCCTAGAAACTTCTTCAGTCTTTTTTTCATCTCCCATTATTATCAAATCTCCATCCCTTGACACTACATGTACTCCATATTTATCCTCTATTAGCTTTATATTTTGATCTAAATTACCAAATAGTTCATGTAATACATCAATATTTCCTACTTCTAATCTTTTTTCATAATTTTGTTCCAAACTTACTCCTCCTTATTTTTTTCATCATCTTGTATTTCAGGTTTAATATCAATAATATTTTTAGTTCCAATTTGCTCTATAGTTTCTATTATTAATTCTCCCACAACAAAATTATCGTTAATAGAAAAACTTATTTCTTTATTTATTATTTCCACATCTTCAGGAATCTGATTTACTAATTCTATAAGGAGTTTTTCTTTTAAAGATTCTTTTAATATGCTAATTGGTATTTTTTTCTTATCTTCAGTTACCTCATAATAGTCTTCTATAAGAATTTCTACAGGAATTTTTATATTCCTCCATATAGTGAGCTTTTTATTTTTTTTCTCAACAATATAGTTATCAAATGGAATACTGTCATTTGATAATGTTAAAGAATAATCCCCTATCATTATTGTTTTTTTTGAATATTTATTTCCTGTCTTTGTCTTGATTATTTTATGAATTGGAACTTTTTCAACCTTTTCATAATATGTTTTAGCGTATACTTCTCCTTCAGAATGTACATATCTAATTGTATTATAATCCCTTATTATTGTACCACTAATTAAAACTTGATTTTTTTTAACAATATCACCTTTTTTTACTGCCTCGTCCCCTTTTCTTGCTATAACTTTTTCTATTATCCCATTTTTCTTAGCAACAATGTCACAGGGTACATCATCATGTATTTTCTCTGGTACTTCCTTTTTTTCAACTATATTTATATTAACTACTGTTCCTTTTAATTGTAGTCCTACCCATACTATTTCATCATGTTCAATTATTATATTGTCTTTTATTTCGTTTAAATTTAATTTATATTTAAAGGAGCCTATATATAATCCATTTTTCTTTAGGGTTTCAATGATTTCATTGTCTGCTACTTCATTATTCCCATAAATATTTATAGACCATATAAATGATGAAAACATAATAACTATAAATATAGATAAAAATAATCCTACTAATAATATTTTTTTTCTCCTTAATCTATAAATAAAAAAAGGATATCCTACCTTCATAGTTATTTTTGACCTGCATCCAGTTTTCTTTATTATTTTTTTTAATTTTTTATATTCTCTTGCCCTTATCTTTCCTTCTATTGTAGTATAATCTTTTCTAACAATATCCCAGAATACTATTCCATTATCAGCTGCTAAATTTATAACTCTTTCAAGATTTAATCCCTCGAGTTTAAATGTCACGTAACCACTGAAATAATTGCTCAACTTATTTATTGACAAGTTAACCACTCCTACTGTCAAATTCTATAGAATCTATCTTACCTTTTATTTTTATTTCTTCATCAAGTATAGTTTTTATGCTTAATTCCTGACCTAATATTATTAAAATCCCATCCTTTATACTGATCCGTATTTTTTCATCTGTATATTCAATTATCCCTTTATGATTTTCCACTGACATTTCTAAATTTCCAATTAAAGTTATTTTAGGCAAATCTAGTACAATATCTTTAGGTAATTCTAATATTTCGGAAGTATTTCTTTTAAGTTTATTGATATTATCTTTCATTATGTACCCTCCCTTCTACTATTTTTATGCCTAAATTTTACTCTCTATTACTAGGGAAAAATAAAATAAAACCTCCTAGGAGGTTTTTAAAAGTGTACTCTAATAAGCCAAAATTTTATTCCTTTGTCACTCCATCCCAAATCCCAGGGGACTCTATATCTATCTGTGTTATGACTATGGACATATGCATACCCTCTAGAATCAGAACCTGTTACTACTGAAATATGTGTTACTTTTCCATTTTTTTCATAGGCTACAAAGTCTCCTGGCAAAAGTTTGTATGAATGTTTATAAACTTGCTGATAAGAACCATATGCTATTTTTGAAGCTCTTCCACTGTATAACCAGTACTGTTTAAAAGCATTTGCATTTACCCAGGCTTTACTTCCTCCCCCATCATATTTCCATGTATAAGTTTGTCTAAAGTTACCACCTTCATGTAGTACCTGAGAAGCAAAATTAGCACAGTCCCCTCCCAGTGGATTATAATTTCGATATTTTTTATTATATGATAACCCATATTCTTCATCTGCTGCTGCTCCACAATATCTATCTGCATATTCTACTGCTTTATTTCTTCTTTCATTATTTGAAAAATCTCTTTTTGTTTTACTTAATATGTAATTTGTTACTTCTTCACTTTTTATGCTATCAATATGTAAGGAATCTGCAAAGGGATCTGTATACCACTCCCTTGTTATTATATAACCCTCTTCTCTTTTTTCCACGTCTATAGAATGATAAGTTCCTATTCTAAACATATTTTTCTTTTTTGGTTCATTTTTATAATAATAAGTATACTCGGTAGATGCTATGAGGTTAATTCGATAACCATTTCCTCTTTCTTTTACGTATCTAATCCTAGTAATAGTAGCGATATCATCAAAAGTAACTCCTTGTTTTTCAGACCATGCATGTAAATATTTCATTTTTTTTAGTTCATGTTCATAGGCCCAAACTCCATATTTAATTGTCCTATCATACAAACTTCCTAATGATGTTTTATCTTTTTTTAAAATAGCTTTATTTCTTCTATCATACATCTCCTGAATAACAATTGACATTTCATCCTTATTAAAAACACTAGTGACTATTGGGGAAATATTTATCATGAAAAATTTAATGAGCAGCACTATAAAAATAATTATTATTAGGATAAATATAATTTTCTTTCTATTAAGTACAATAATCAATAATATCCCCCCAATCACTATTCATAAAATTATATGTATTTTATATAAGAAATAGAATTAAATCATAATTAATTTTATGTTTATAAATTATTGCAAAAAATAAAACTGTCTATAATCATAAATTATAGACAGTAATTGATTATGAAAGTTTTTCTTTTACAATCTTAGATACTAGCTTTCCATCGGCTTTCCCTTTAACCTTTGGCATTAAAGCAGACATTACTTTTCCCATTTCCTTAGGAGACTGAGCTCCTACTTCAGATATAGTCTCGGTGACTATATGTTCAATTTCTTCCTCAGTTAGCTGCTTTGGTAAATATTCTAATAGAATATTTATTTCATCTTCAGTTTCCTTTATTAAATCTTCACGATGCCCTTTTTTGAATTCTTCAATGGCATCCTTTTTTTGTTTAAGTTGTTTTGCAATTATATCTATGATACCTTGGTCATCAATTTCTTCTCTTTTATCTACTTCATATTGTTTAATTGATGATCTAATCATAGTAATAACATTTTTTCTTGTTTTGTCTTTTTCCTTCATGGCAGTTTTAAAATCTGCCATTAATTTATCTTTGAGGGACATTAAACTCACCTCTTTTTATTAATATCTGTTTTTCTTTCTCTTAGCAGCTTCTGCCTTCTTTTTACGTCTTACGCTAGGTTTTTCATAATGTCTTCTTTTTTTAACCTCAGACATAACACCAGCTTTGGAACACTCTCTTTTAAACCTTCTTAGTGCATGTTCTAATGATTCATTATCTTTAACTTTAACACTTGACATTCGACCTTCCCCCCCTCCTCTGTTTTATAGTGCATTGATGCTGTGTCTATAGCTTATTATTGCTATAAATCACAGAGGAGTATCTATACCATGCTATTATACATTAAACTTGGAAATAATTCAATATATTTTAGCCTGGTGGCCATTGCAATTGTCTACCAGCAATTAAATGAAAATGCATATGATGAACAGTTTGTCCCCCAAGCTCACCACAATTATTTACTATTCTATAGCCTTCATCTGCAATTCCAAGTTCTTTAGCTACCTCTTTAATAGTAAAAAGCATATCTCCAATAAATTCTTTATCAGCCTCGTCTATTTCATTTAAAGATTCAATATGTTCTTTAGGTATAAATAAAATATGGATAGGAGCAACTGGGCTAATATCTTCAAAGGCAATTATTTTATCGTCCTCATATACAATTTTAGAAGGTATCTCTTTATTAGCTATTTTGCAAAATATACACTCTTTCATACTATCAACCGCACCTCCTTTAATATGAATTTACTATATATTTCTACAAAACTTATAATTTCCCTTCAACTATTTTTTTATTACTTCACCTAAAAGGTAATCTTCTTTTATGCTATTTACTTTAACTGTCATTATTTTTCCTTTTATTTGTTCATGTCCTTTAGCTACAACTTTAATATAATTTTCCGTAAGTCCAGAATAAAGGTTTTGACTTTTATCAAAGTCATCTTCAAATAAAACTGATACCTTTGAGTTAATATATTTATTTCTATATTTATTCATTAATTCATTCCCTAGTTCAATCATCTTTTCGCTTCTTTGATTTTTAATATTGGAAGATATCTGGTCATTAAATTGGGCTGCAGGTGTTCCCTTTCTTGGAGAAAACTTGAATACATGTATTCCACTGAAACCTATTTCTTTAACAAAATCATATGTTTTTTTAAATTCTTCTTCTGTTTCTCCAGGAAAACCAACTATAATATCCGTTGTAATTGCAACATCTGGTATATATTTTCTTAAATTTTTGACAATTTCTCTGTATTCTTTAGTAGTATATTTTCTGTTCATTCTTTTCAAAGTCTCATCACATCCACTTTGAAGGGATATATGTAGATGAGAACAAAATTTAGGTAAATCTTTAATACGAAGAATAAATTCTTCTGTTAATAAAGTTGGTTCAACTGAACTAAGTCTTATTCTCTCTATTCCTTCAATTTCATGTACCTTTTCTATGATATCTATAAGACTAATATTTTCTAAATCTTTACCATAGGATGCAATATGGATACCTGTAAGTACAATTTCTTTAAAACCATTTTTTGAAAGTCTCTTAACTTCAGAAATGATATTGTCGGGTTTTCTGCTTCTTATTGGTCCCCTCGCATATGGAATTATACAATAGGCACAATACCTATTACAACCTTCCTGAATCTTCAAAAAGGCTCTAGTTTTTCCCTTTATTTTATCAATAGAAAGTTCTTCGAATTCATTAACTTCCATTATGTCATTTACATAATTTATTTTATTATCATTTCCAATATCCTCTACCAAATCGACTATTCTATTTCTTTCGTCAGTTCCAATTACAATATTAACTCCTTCAATATTAAGTACCTCTTCAGGTGCTGTTTGAGCATAACATCCAACTACCACAATAACTGCATCTGGATTTTTTCTTTTTGATCTTCTAATAAACTGTCTAGATTTTCTGTCGCCAAGATTTGTAACTGTACATGTATTTATTACATATACATCGGCTATTTCTTCTGAATCCACTATTTTATATCCTCTATCTTCAAATAGTTCAATCATAGCCTCTGTATCATATTGATTTACTTTACATCCTAAAGTATAAAATGCAACCTTTCTCACTTATTTACCTCCTAAGTCTCCCAATTGATACATAATAATAGTAGATGCAGCTAACCCTGCTGTCTCGGTTCGTAGAATACGTGGACCTAAACTGACAGATATAGCTCCCCACTCCATAGCCTTAAGAACTTCTTTTTCTGTAAATCCTCCTTCAGGACCAATTATTATACCAATTTTTTTTATATTTGACTTACCTTTTAAAGCTCTTCTTATTCCTACAGAATCTTCTAATTCGTAGGGAATAAGAAGAAGGTCAAAATTTCGTGATATTTCCTTTAATTCTTCGAAGTTTATTACTTTATCGATTTTAGGTAGTACTCCTCTTTTACATTGTTTAGCTGCTTCATTGGCTATTTTTTGCCATCTATTAATTTTCTTATTCTCGGCTTTAACGTCTTTTATCTTAGTAACACATCTAGAAGTTACAATGGGTACTATTTCTTTTACACCGATTTCTACATTTTTTTGCACTATCAAATCCATTTTATTAGATTTAGGTAGTGCTTGGAATAATGTTATATCAATAAAGGCTTCCCTTAAAGAGATGTTCTTACTATTTACTTTACATTCAATTTTATCTTTTCCAATATTAATTATTTCTACAATATACTCTTTATTTTGCCCATCACAGATTTCTAATTCTTCACCTATGGATAATCTAAGAACTTTTGTTATATGTTTAATATCTTCACTATCATTTATCACAATGTTTCTTTCATCAAAGGATACATTATTCCTATCTACAAAAAATCTATTCATTATTATCCCTACTTCTAACTTTAGATATTATAGCCGCCCATTCTCCATCTTTTTGAATATCTATTACTTCAAGTCCATTATCTTCAAGTTCATCTACAACTTCATCTATTTTTTCAAGAATTATGCCAGAAGAAATGAATACGGAATTTTCTTTCATGAATATACTTATATCTTTTGATAAGATTTTTATTATATCTGCAATAATATTTGCTACAATAATATCAGCCTTGCCTGATACTACTTCCATCAAATTTCCTCTTTTTATTTCAACTATGTTTTCAACTTTATTTTCTTTAACATTATCCCTAGATACTTTAACTGCAACTTCGTCTAAATCCACCCCAAGTACTTTTTTTGCTCCTAATTTAGCAGCCGCTATAGATAGTATTCCACTTCCACATCCAATGTCGTAAACTATACTATGGCAATTAACATATTTTTCAAGCAAATTAACACACATTTTTGTAGTCTCGTGGGTTCCTGTCCCAAAGGCCATGCCTGGGTCGAGTTCTATTATTTTTTCATTTTTATTTGCACTATATTCTTCCCACGTAGGCTTTACTACTATGTTTTTACTTATCCTAGTTGGCTTATAATATTTCTTCCATTCATTAGCCCAATCTTCTTCAAATACTTCTGAGGTTTCTATTTCATGATTTTTCACATTATTATTACTTGATATGTTTTTAATTTCTTCTTTAATAAAATTTATCTTGTCCGGGAGACTTTCTCCATCTGGAAGATAACCTTTTACTATAGCACCCTCATGTTCATAGTTTAATACATTTTTATCAAAATAATCCCACTCTCGTTCATCTTTATTAAGCATATTTAAGTCATTTGGATCTTCTATTACTACTCCACCAACTCCTGCATCATAAAGAACATTTGTTATTAAATCCACTAACTCAGTTGTGGTTTTAATTTTGATTTCATACCATTTCATTGTCTTTCCTCCATAGGCATATTTTAATATATATTTTACCTCAAATTTCAAATTATGATATCTATTTTAAAATCACCTAGTAAAACTAGGTGATTAAATACCAAAAACATCCTTCACTTTGTCAAAAAAGGATTTTCTTTGCTCATGGACATCTTCATTCATAAGATCAGCAAATTTTTTCAATGCTTCTTTTTGCTCTTGATTTAATTTTTTAGGTATTTCTACAATAACCTTTACATATTGGTCTCCTCTACCGTTTCCATTTAAGATTTTTGTACCTTTACCTTTTAATCTAAATACAGTTCCACTTTGAGTACCCTCGGATATCTTATATTTTACTTTACCATCAAGGGTAGGAACAATTATTTCATCACCTAATGTTGCTTGGACAAATGTTATAGGAACTTCGCAAATAACATCAAATCCATCCCTTGTGAAAATTTGATGGGGTTTTATTTCAACCACCACATAAAGATCTCCAGATGGACCGCCCTTTAAACCTGGTTCACCTTCACCCCTTAAGGTAATTACATTACCATTTTCTACTCCGCCAGGTATTTTAACATTAATTTTTCTTCTTTTTCTTACTTTACCTTTTCCATTACAAGTATCACATGGTTTATCTATTATTTTTCCTTCACCATGGCACATGTCACAAGTTCTTACATTTACAAACTGACCTAGTGGAGTTCTTTGAGCGTATCTTACTTCTCCACTACCTTTACACTGTGGACATGTTTTGGCTTCGCTTCCAGGCTTTGCTCCACTACCATTACAAGTTTTACATTCTTCATATCTTGTTACCTCAATATCCTTTGATGCGCCAAATGCCGCTTCTTCAAAGGTAAGAATAACTTTTGATTTTATATCTTGACCTTTTTGAGGTCTATTCCTTCTATTTGAAGAAAAACCTCCTCCAAACATATCAAATATATCACTAAAGATATCCTCAAATCCCCCAAAACCTGAAAAGTCTCCTCCTCCAAAGCCACCTGCTCCATTACCATTTACTCCAGCATGGCCAAACTTATCATACATAGATCTTTTTTCACTATCTCCGAGGACTTCATAGGCTTCATTTATTTCTTTAAATTTCTGTTCTGCTTCTTTATCATCAGGGTTTCTGTCTGGATGATATTTCATAGCTAGTTTTCTATAGGCCTTTTTTATAGTTTGAGCATCTGCTCCTCTATCTACTCCTAAAACTTCATAATAATCTCTTTTACTCACAGCTTTACCGCCTTTCTTTTTAGGTTTGTGAGTAGTTAATCAACAACCATAAGGCACCCCTAAAGGGTGCCTTGCCTATTTTATTCTTCATCATCAACTACTTCATAATCGGCATCAACTACATCTTCATTTTTCTTTGAATTCTCGTTTGTATTTTCTGTACCTGATTGAGAATTTTGCTGAGCAGCCTGTTGATACATTGTTTGAGAAATGGTATGGAATGCAGCTGTTAGCTCTTCAGTTGCCTTCTTAATTTCTTCTACATTGTCTCCTTCAAGTGCTTTCTTAAGTGCATTAAGTTTTTCTTCAATTTTTGCCTTTTCTTCCCCCGTTACCTTATCTCCTAATTCATTTAATGTCTTCTCTGTTTGATAAACTAATGAATCTGCTTGATTTCGGGCTTCAATAGTTTCTTTCTTCTTTTTATCTTCTTCGGCAAATTGCTCAGCTTCTTTAACTTTTTTCTCGATTTCTTCTTCACTAAGGTTTGTTGATGCAGTAATAGTTATCTTTTGTTCTTTTCCTGTTCCAAGGTCCTTTGCTGAAACATGAACTATACCATTTGCATCAATATCAAATGTAACTTCTATTTGTGGTACTCCTCTTGGTGCTGGTGGTATACCAGTAAGTTGGAATCTTCCAAGGGTTGAATTATCCTTTGCCATTTGTCTTTCCCCTTGAAGGACATGTATATCAACAGCAGTTTGATTATCAGCAGCTGTAGAGAATATTTGACTCTTCTTAGTTGGAATAGTGGTATTTCTCTCAATAAGTTTTGTAAATACTCCACCAAGAGTCTCAATTCCTAATGATAAAGGAGTAACATCTAATAATAATAGATCTTTAACTTCACCAGTTAAAACTCCCGCTTGTATAGCAGCACCAATTGCTACACATTCATCAGGATTTACGCCTTTATAAGGATCTTTATTAATTAATTTTTTGATTGCTTCTTGTACTGCTGGAATTCTAGTAGAACCACCTACTAAAATAACTTTATCTATATCCGATGGTGATAAATTTGCATCTCCAAGGGCTTTTCTAGTTGGTTCTAAAGTAGCTTCTACTAAATGTGCACTTAACTGTTCAAATTTAGCTCTAGTTAAATCCATGTTTAGATGTAATGGTCCTGAAGATGAAGCAGTAATAAATGGTAAATTTATATTTGTTGTTTGAACTGATGATAATTCTTTCTTAGCCTTTTCTGCTGCATCTTTAAGTCTTTGTAATGACATATTATCGTTACGAAGATCAATACCATGTTCTTTTTTGAATTCTTCAGCTATATAATCTATAATAACTTTATCGAAGTCATCACCACCTAGATGATTATTACCATTTGTGGCTATAACTTCAAATACTCCATCTCCCAATTCAAGAATAGATACGTCAAAGGTTCCTCCACCTAAATCAAATACTAAAATCTTTTGATTTTCATCTTCTTTATCCATACCATATGCTAGTGAAGCTGCAGTAGGCTCATTTATTATTCTTCTAACATTAAGACCTGCTATTTTTCCAGCATCCTTAGTAGCTTGTCTTTGGCTATCTGTAAAATATGCTGGTACTGTAATAACTACATCAGTTACGGTTTCTCCTAAATAGCTTTCTGCATCTGCTTTTAGCTTCTGTAATATCATAGCAGATATATCCTGTGGAGTATATTCTTTATCGTCAATTTTAACTTTATAATCTGTACCCATATGACGTTTAATAGACATAATTGTTCTATCTGGATTTGTTATAGCCTGTCTTTTAGCTGGCTCACCTACTAATCTTTCTCCACTCTTTGCAAAAGCTACTATAGATGGAGTAGTTCTATTACCCTCAGCATTTGGAATAACAACTGGCTCTCCACCTTCTAATACTGATACACATGAGTTAGTAGTTCCTAAGTCTATTCCTATAACTTTTCCCATGTTAACTTCCTCCTTAATCAAAATATATTAATATTTTTATAAATTATTTTATTTAGATACTTTCACCATACTTGGTCTTATAACCTTGGAATGTAGCATATATCCTTTTTGGAAAACTTCAATAATTGTATTAGGTTCACTTTCTTCAGATTCATCTTGCATTACAGCATGATGTAGCATAGGATCAAATTCTTTACCAATACTTTCTATCTCTTCAACACCATGTTTTTTTAATACATCAATAAATTGTTTATAAATCATCTCAATTCCATCTTTAATACTATCTTCACTATTTTCCTGCGATGTACTTAAAGCCCTTTCAAAATTGTCCAATATTGGAAGTATATCCTTGATGATTTTTTCACTTCCAAATTTGTATATATCATTTTTTTCCTTTTCAGTTCTTCTTCTATAATTTTGAAACTCAGCATTAAGTCTAAGATATTTATCTTTATAATCAGCTAATTCTGATTTAAGCTTTTTTGTTTCTTGATCCTCTTCTTTAATCTCTTCATTTATTTCTTCCTTTGTTGCTTCTAAATTACTATCAATTTCCTCAGAGGAAAATTCTTCATTATCTTTACATTCATCCTTTTCCTCAAAATCTTGATTTGTTTTTTGATTTTCCATTTTATCACCTGCCTATTTCCTTTAATTATGATGTTCTTCCTTTAAGTATTAAATTTATTTTTAATATAGTTTCACTAATTTCTTTAGCTTTTTTCAAGACACTACTTTTAACAGTAGCTGGATCATATAAATTATTAATATTTGCATCTATTACATTACCATTGTCAAAATCAATGGTGAAAAATCCTTCTTTATTATTGTTTTTATATGAATCTATTTTTTCAAGAATCTCTAAAGAGTTATAGCCTGCATTTTCTATCATTTGTATAAATGGCTTTCTTAAAGCTTTTATAACACATTCTATTCCATATTTTGATAAATCGGTCATCCCATCAGCGTATTCTTTTATTTTAGTAGCACAAAAAAGCTCAAAGGCCCCACCACCTGATACTACTCCACTTCGTGCTGCATGCAGGAGTGATGAACAGGCATCCTTTGCTATTCTTTGTTTTTCATTAATAACTTCTGGTGTTGCTGCTGAGATAATGATAGAAACTGCTCCCCTATCCTTAGGAAAAAATAAATTTATATGCTCCCTTTGACTATCATTTAATATACTCTGAACATAACCTAGATAAGTTTTAATCTCTTCAGGTTCCTTATTCAAATATAATTTGGTTATTAATCTAGCTCCAGAGTATCTAGCAATTTTTAATAATTGATTATTTAAAACTCTATCTACTACAATAACTCCACCAGCTGAGAGTATATGTAAAGCTTCTTTATTTACTCCTCTGTCACAAAATAAAATATCTACTTTTAAGTCTACAATTTTTTGTGCCCAAGATTTAATTGTATCAATACTATTAATATAGTTTTTAAATCCTACTTCTGTACTTAATGATCCCTTGTCTATATAATCGACATCTAAACTATCATTTAGTACTAATACTTTACAATTATCAAATTTAAAATCTTCATATTTATTTGTAGGATTTCTATCAATGATTATTCCATTGAAGACTTTGTTTTCATAATCCTCTAATACTTCAATATTTTCACAGAAACTAAACTTTTCATCCTTTAATTTTTCTAATCCTAATATTTTACTGGCTTCATATATAAGCCTTGTGATATTATGGTTTTCTCTGGCAGATATATAAGCTACATCCTTTAATAAATTGAAATTTTCTTTTTGTATTAATATTTTTTCTTCATCAACAATTTTTAATGCAATATCTAAACCTAATTTAATTCCTGAAATTATCTTATGTATTGGCACCCCCTTCTCAGCTACATTTAAAGCTTCATCTAAAAGAGTACCAAGGAGTAAAGTTAAAGTAGTTGTACCATCTCCTACTTCTCTTTGGTGGGTTATTACAGCATTGATTAATAATCTTGCCGCAGGATGGGTAGCTGATATTGATTTTAGAATCGTAATACCATCATTAGTTATAATTGCATTTCCATGGTCATCAACTATCATACAATCCATCCCTCTAGGTCCTATTGTTCCTTTAACAGAGGACGCAACGGACCTAATGGCCTCAACATTATTTTTAAGCGCAGCTAATCTATTGTTTTTCTCATAATCATTTTGATTTATTGACATCTTTATCCCTTCACTTTACCAATTCTTTTACAAAAAGAAAGACTGAAAAGCTTTCAGTTATTGACTCATATCTTTAATAATATCATTTAAGGTTTTAGTTATATATTCTATAACGGGCACCACTTTACAGTAATCTATCCTTGTAGGTCCTATAACTCCTATTTTGCCAATTATCTTACCGTCTAATGTATAGGTAGCTGTAATCAAACTACAATCCTTCATCTCTTCTATTTTATTTTCACTACCTATTTTGATACATATACCATTATCAGTATATGAATCTAATATATCAAGGATAAGTTCCTTCTTTTCAATAGTAGCTAAAAACTCTTTGACTTTATTAACATCTGAATACTCAGGCAGATTAAAAATATTAGTTATACCCTCAAGATATATTTCTCTATTGTCAATTTCCTTTAGAGTATTTTGTAGAATTGGTATCAGCTTATCTATTGTTGAACTATACTCAATAATTTCATTTTTTAAATGCTTAACAATCTCGTCGTTTATTTCATCTATAGTACATCCACAAAGTTTTATCTGAAATAAACTAGTAATCTGATCAAGAGTATTTTGGGAAATATCATTAATTCTTAATAAAACATTTTTAACCATACCTGAATCAGCTACTAGTACAAGTAGTACCTTATCTTCATCTACCTTAACAAGTTTAATGTTTTTAAGCTTACTTTTATTAAACTGTGGAGATAAACTAATAGAAGTTAGTTTAGTAAGTTGAGATAATACCTTAGATGACTGATGGATCAAATCATCAATTTCAACTATTTTATCTACCAATAATGCTTTTATAATTTTTTTTTGTTCTGTTTCTATTCTGTATTGTTTCATTAAGCTATCAACATATAATCTATAACCTTGGTCTGAGGGTATCCTCCCTGCTGAAGTATGGGGTTGAAGTAAATAACCCATTTCTTCTAAGTCAGACATCTCATTCCTTATGGTTGCTGAACTTATTCCTAAATTATATTTTTTGGCCAAGGTTCTAGAACCAACTGGTTGAGCAGTATTAATAAAATCGTCTATAATAGCTTGCAAGATTTTTAGTTTTCTATCCATTAGACTCATATAACCACTCTCCATTGTTAGCACTCTCCTTTAACGAGTGCTAAACTTTCTTGATTTTAAATTATCACTTAATTTTCTATTTGTCAATATTTTTTATGATTTTTTTATCTTAGAAAAAATTCAGCAAATACTTGGTTTGAAATATCTATTCCATATGGAGTTAGCTTTATGTGTTTATTATTAATTTCAATCAGTTTTTTATTACTCAAATCTTGTAAAACTTCTTTATATATATTGAAAATTGATTCATTAAATCTCTTCTGAAATTCATCTATATTTATCCCTTTTTTTAGTCTTAATCCTAAAAAAATTGTTTCAAATATTTCATCTTTTCTACCAATATCTTCTTTATATGATATAGGAGATTTTCCTCTATCTATTAGGTCAATATATTCTTTTATACTATTAGTATTAGCCAATCTAACATTATTAAAATAAGAATGAGCTGATACTCCTAGTCCTAAATATTCTTCATTATTCCAATAAATCAAGTTATGCTTACACTCATATCCTTTTTTTGCAAAATTGGATATTTCATATTGCTTTAATCCATGTTGATCTAAAAACTCTATACATATATGATGCATTTTTCTATCCACTTCATCTTCAGGCATTTTAAATTCTTTATTTTTGTACATTTCATAAAACTTAGTGTTCTCTTCTAGCTTTAATGAATAAGCTGAAATATGCTGTGGTTCTAACTTTATAGCTTTTTTAAGTGTATCTTGCCAATCATTAAGGCTTTGATGGGGCAAACCATACATCAAGTCAATATTTATATTATCAAATCCGTTATTTTGGGCTAAATAATAGCTTTCTAAAACTTCTTTTTGACTGTGAATCCTTCCAATAAATTTAAGTATCTTATCATTGAAAGACTGTACTCCCATACTTATTCTATTTATTCCAAACTCTTTATATTTTTTAATCTTTTCTGCCGAAAGGGTCCCTGGATTTGTCTCTATAGTAAATTCTATTTTTGGGGCCACTTTTAAATATTTATGTATAGATTCAATAATTGTGGCTATTTCCTTTACATCTATTGCCGATGGAGTGCCACCACCTATAAATATTGTATTTATGCTGTATTCTTCTAAAACATTTTTGTGAAACTTTATTTCTTCTATTAAAGCTTTTGTATATCTTGTAATTAAACTTTTATTTATACTACTAGAAACAAAATCACAATATTTACATTTTTTTATACAAAAAGGAATGTGTATATATAGTCCTAATTTTTTCAAGTTAATCACTTCCTTTATAGAAATAGCCACCACATATATGGTGACTATTTTTCGTCATATTTAAGCACTGATAGAAATGCTTCCTGGGGAACTTCTACACTACCTAATTGTCTCATTTTTTTCTTACCTTCTTTTTGTTTCTCTAATAACTTTCTTTTACGAGAAATATCTCCACCATAGCATTTTGCTAGTACATCCTTACGTAGAGCTTTTATAGTTTCTCTTGCAATAACTTTGTTTCCTATAGAAGCCTGTACAGGTATAGCAAACATGTGTCTTGGTATAACTTCCTTAAGCTTTTCACATATTTGTCTACCCCTTGAGTAAGCTTTACTTTCATGTACTATAAGTGAAAAAGCATCAATTATTTCTTTATTAAGTAATATATCTAATTTTACAAGCTTAGATCTAGAGTATTTCTTGAACTCATAATCTAAAGAGCCATAGCCCCTTGTTTTAGTTTTTAATGCGTCAAAAAAGTCATATATAACTTCATTAAGTGGAAGTTCATAATGAAGTGATACCCTTCTTTCATCTAGATATTCCATATTAATGAAGATTCCCCTTCTTTCTTGACACAATTCCATCACATTACCTACATAATCATTAGGAATCATTATTTTTGCATCAACTATAGGCTCTTCCATATAATCTATTTCACTTTGTGGCGGTAGATTAGTAGGATTCTGTATCATTAACACCTCTCCATCGGTTTTTATGACTTTGTAAATAACACTTGGTGAAGTAGTAATAATATTTAAATTAAATTCTCTATCCAGTCTTTGCTGAATTATTTCCATGTGAAGTAATCCTAAAAATCCACATCTGAATCCAAAACCAAGGGCTGCAGAAGTTTCTGGTTCAAATTCCAACGCCGCATCATTAAGCTGAAGTTTTTCTAAGGCATCCCTTATATCTTCATACTTCTCACCTTCAGCAGGATAGACTCCACAATAAACCATAGGTGTGGCTTTTTGATATCCTGGTAGAGGCTCATCACATGGATTATCAGCATTAGTTATTGTATCCCCTACTCTACAGTTTTTAACATCCTTAATACTTGCTGTAATATACCCAACATCCCCAGCCTTCATTTCTTCAACGGGTCTAGGTCCAGGAGAAAACACTCCTACTTCTACAACCTCAAATTTTTTACCTGAAGACATCATCAAAATTGTATCTCCTGGTTTTACAGTGCCCTCTTTTATCCTCACATAAGCAACTGCACCCTTATAACTATCATAAAAGGAATCAAAAATCAGTGCTTTTAGGGGTGCATTCTCATCACCCTTTGGATGGGGTATATATTTTACTATTGCCTTTAATACATCAGATATATTAAGACCCTCTTTAGCTGAGATGAGGGGAGCATATTCAGCATCAATACCAATAATATCTTCAATTTCTTTTTTTATTTCCTGTGGTCTAGCACTTGGTAAATCAATTTTATTAATTACTGGAACAATTTCTAATCCTTCTTCAACAGCCAAATATACATTTGCCAGGGTTTGAGCTTCCACCCCCTGTGAAGCATCAACAACAAGTACAGCCCCTTCACAAGCTGCTAAACTCCTAGATACTTCATAGTTGAAATCAACATGGCCCGGTGTATCTATCAAGTTAAGTATATATTCTTCTCCATCTTGTTTATATACTAATCTAGTGGCTTGAAGTTTTATTGTTATTCCACGTTCTCTTTCCAAGTCCATACTATCTAAAATTTGGTCTTTCATTTCCCTCTCAGTTAAAAGTCCTGTTTGTTCTATTAATCTATCAGCCAATGTAGATTTACCATGATCTATATGGGCTATTATACAAAAATTACGAATCTTGCTTTGACGACTATTCGACATATGTATTATATCCTCCCTTTAACGCTTAAATAATCTTAATAAATTATAACATACTCCCCCTTCTTCGTACAGCATATTAATCAACAAAAGCCGAGCACTTACTCGGCACTATTTTATACAAACGATAAATCTATTTATAGAATCTTTACTATCTTTTTTCCGCAAAAATTTCTAACTCCTTTAAAGTATATTCTAATTTTAATTTAGTGTCATCTATTAGCTTATTAACTTTAGCAATGTTAACTTCATATTCTTTTCCACAAAAAATCATTTCATAGTTATTATCATTGAGTTTTTTGTATCTAAATAGGTTATTTTCTTCTATCATAAGCATATTACGATTTGATTTATCCACTGTATATAGGCCAATAGCCAGACATATAATGACCATAAATATATAAAATATATTTAATATAACTGTCTTTAAATATTTTTTTTTGCTTTGTTTAAAATTTTTTTTCATCTCAACTCTACTCATATTATCACCTTTGTACTTTAATAACGTAAAGATTTTAATCTTATTATTATATTGTTGACTTTCTGGATTTTTTTATTCCATATAAAAAAGAGATTCTATTTCTAGAACCTCATATCTACTGACTTTCTATAAATCTTCTAAAGGCTACATCTAGTATTTCTCCTAAATATTTAGCAGTTCTCATAGCCTCATCAATAGTATTAGTATTGTTTCCAATCTCTAAAAGAGTTGAGTAGTCTGATTTGTACTGGTTATATTTATAGTTCTTTAGATATATTTTATATGCAAGTCCAGGATATAGTTCATCACTGACTGCTTTAATATAATAGGCAAACTTTTTAAGCTCGTTTGCATTTTCGTTAGCAGTTCCTACTACCAATGAAAATCTTGCAACATTTTCTCCATTGATTTGAATGTAACTATTTTTTCTTACTAAATCATATTGAGATTTTTCCAAATTATCCACATGGTCTATTGCATCTCTATGGACATCAAGTAGTATTTTTAAACTAGAATGATTTTCTAAGTTTTTATTTAATGTCTCTAGTGATCTCCCGTAGGACCCTGCATATGAAGGATAATCATGAATTGTTTCGTCATGTATAATCTTATATCCACGGTTTTCAAGATGTTTGTATAACTCTTCTCCCACTTTTAAAACAGTAAATTGTCTATTTAAAGAGTGATAGTTTCCAACGCTTTCAGGTTTATATGATTCTGTTCCATGGGTATGATATATAAAAATCAATGGTTCATTGGAATTATGTACTATTTTTTCTGGTGCAGGTGGAAGATTACTTACAATTTCTATTTCATTATTTGAATCTTCTATTTGATTTTCGTCAGTGTTTTCTTCATTTTCAGTAGAATTATTATGATTATCTTCACTATTTATGACTTCCTCCAGATTCGAAGCTTCACTATCCTTATCATCCAGATTCGAATCATTTGTATCGGTAAATTCTTCACCATTATTAAACTCTATAGGGTTAAATATACGTGTATCATTATCTGGGCCTAATAATTCATGGTCATTATCTGTTTGGACAATTTCTTTTTCAATCTGATTAAGAATTGGAATTTGTGATTTTAAAAATGTTTTTGGATTTTTATACTCAAAATCGAAGGTTCTATCAACTATTTCTTTTATTATGTTTTTTGAAGAAGAATCATAGTTTTCTTTATAATTAATTTCTAATATTGACATAGACTTGTTTATTACATGTACAAAAAAATTTTTTTCTATCGTATCATCTTTTTCTATTAATTCATTAGTCTTTTTTTCCTGGGCTTTTGCTATATAGGTTTCTCCATTAACAAAAAAAATATTTATAGTAGATATAATCATCATGATTGTAATTGAAATAAGAAGTATTTTAACAATATCAAAGTCCTTTCTATAATTTGTCACTAGTAGCCCCCCACTTCTCTTTTCCTATAGTTTAAGTATGTACTATAAAATTATATGAAGTTACATTTGAAGATATGATAAATATCAATTAAGATATCTATTTACATCTTTTAAATCAATTCCAGGATGAAGGGCAATATTTATTCCATTAGCAATTATTTGAGATATATCAATAATTATTTTATCTATTTCTTTTGTTGTGACTATTACATTTGCACCATATGGTTCAAGTATTTCTTTAATTAATGCGTATTTTTCTTCTTCTTCCATATCACCAAGTAGATTTAGAAAATCACTTCCTTTTTCAAATTGTTTCTTTAGAGTGTCGATAACCATTTTTATAGTATCATTAGTCATTGTAGCTGCATCTACTACCGTGGGAACTCCTATGGCTATTACAGGGATATTCAATGTATCCTCGCTTAACTCTTTTCTTTTATTACCTACTCCTGAGCCGGGACTTATTCCTGATGTAGATATTTGAATAGTAGTACTAACACGTTCCATTTTTCTAGAAGCTAAAGCATCTATAGCAATAAGCAAATCTGGTTTTGACTTCTCAACAACTCCCTTAATAATATCACTAGTTTCCAAGCCTGTTGTGCCCATAACCCCAGGAGAAAGAGCACTTACTGATGTCATTGATGGATCCTCAGTTCTGTTGTATAGTTTGAATAAATGCCTTGTAACTAGTAGCTTTGACACCACTTGTGGCCCTAATGCATCTGGAGTAACATCCCAATTTCCTAAACCTACAACAAGGGAATTTAAATCCTTCTTATCAGGTAATAATTTTCTCAATTCCTTAGCTAAAACTTTACTTACCTTGTCTTTCAAATCTGCATCTGCTTTTTTTAATCCCCTTGATTCAATTGTAATATAATCACCTATAGGTTTTCCCATTATTTTACTTCCTTTATCATCTATAATTTTGACTCTAGTTACTTCTACTTCATCATCTATATCATCTTTTTCAACTTCAACTCCAGATATTTCCTGCTTCTTATTTTCATTATAAAGTTCCCTAGCCTCTACCGCTAAATCTGTTCTTATTTGAAACATTATAAAGCCTCCTACTACTTTATTTTTTTAATATTATTCTTTCTTCAAAAAGAAAATATATACAAAAAAAGTATAATAGTTTTAGTTCTTGGAAATAAAATAAATGATTGCATTTATTTTTCTTGCATTTTAAATTTAATCATGATAAAATTACTCATGTTAATGGAAAACGAGGGGGTGAAGTAAATGGCTAATATTAAATCTGCAAAGAAGAGAATAAAAGTTATTACTAAGAAAACTGAGCTTAATAGAAAAAGAAAAACAGCTGTTAAATCTGTTATCAAAAAATTTGAAGAAGCTGTTGCAGCTGGAGATGTGAATTTAGCTGAAGCAAAATTCCGCGAAGCTCAAAAAACACTTAATAAAGTAGCTACTAAGAATACTATCCATAAGAATAAAGCTGCTAGAAAAGTATCTAGATTATCAAAAAAATTAAATGCATTAAAAAATGCTCAGTAATCTTAGGTAAAAAACCCCGTCGTAATCGCCGTTTTATTCCCACTGCAAAAAAGCGTACAAATGTACGCTTTTTTTATATATTACAACACTCTGTTATAAAAATTTCCATAGCTAACTTTGAAGGTAATTTTCCAGTCTTAATATTTTTTTCCGCTTTAAGTACTTTGTTAAGTAAAATTAATAAATCTTTTTCTGAAAATACTCTAACTTGTCTTACATATTTTTTTACAAT
>CBETVX010000010.1:0-64638 GCA_965539935.1 uncultured Eubacteriales bacterium
ATTATCTTTGTAGGTGGTGGATAAAATAAAGGTCATGGTAAATGAAAAATTTATTGAAGTAACATCAGATACTACAGCATTTCAGTTAAGAGATAGATATAAAAGTGACGCAGATGTTCTTGTTTTAAATGGCTTTATTATTACTGAGGATACAACTCTTAAGGATGAAGATAAATTATCTTTCATAAAAAAAGGAGAAATCCCAAATAAGAATGAACTTGAAAGCCTAATGGTAGCACGTCATACCCCTGGTGTACATGAAAGAATTAAAAATACAAGTGTAGCTATTGCTGGTCTAGGAGGTCTAGGATCAAACGTTGCCATTTCTTTAGCAAGGCTTGGCATTGGAAAACTTTTGCTTATAGATTTTGATATTGTAGAGCCTAGTAATCTTAATAGACAACAATATTTCATAAATCATTTAGGTATGAAAAAAACCAATGCCATGAAGCAATTAATATCTAAAATAAATCCCTATGTGAAAATTGAAACAAAGGATGTATTTATTAATAAAAGTAATGTTATGGAAATTCTAAAAGATGTAAATATAATTGTAGAAGCCTTTGATAATCCCATATCTAAGGCAACACTTATAAATACTGTACTTGAAAAAATGCCACAAAAAACAATTATTGCTGCTTCCGGGATGGCAGGTTATTTCTCAAATAACACAATAGTAACTAAGAGAATTAGAGATAACCTTTATTTAATAGGAGACGGTGTATCAGAGGCCAAACCTGGATGTGGTCTAATGGCTCCAAGGGTTGCTATAGCAGCTAATCATCAGGCAAATACTGTATTGAGAATTATCATGGGAGAAAAGGATGTGTAATAATGAATAGATTGGTCATAGGAGGAACTGAAATCCATAATAGATTATTTATAGGAACAGGTAAATTTCCAAGAAAAAGTATAATACCTAATGTAATAAACAGCTGTGGAACTAAGGTTATTACCATGGCATTAAGACGTGTAGATTTAGATTGTAAGGAAGAAAATATTCTAAATTATATTCCAAAGGATTGTATATTACTACCAAATACATCTGGTGCAAGAAATGCTGAAGAGGCTATAAGAATTGCAAGACTTGCTAAAGCCATGGGATGTGGCAACTGGATTAAAATTGAGGTAATAAAGGACAATAAATATTTACTTCCCGATAACTATGAGACTATAAAGGCCACTGAAGTCTTAGTCAAAGAAGGATTTGTGGTTCTTCCATACATGGGCCCCGATTTAATGGTTGCAAAAAGTTTAGTAGATGTGGGAGCAGCAGCTATTATGCCACTGGGAGCTCCCATTGGAACTAATAGAGGGCTACAAACTAAAGAGCTAATTAAAATCCTTATTGAAGAAATAGATCTTCCTATTATAGTTGATGCAGGTATAGGTAAACCTTCTGATGCAGCTGAAGCCATGGAAATAGGTGCAGAGGCCATTTTAGTGAATACAGCAATTGCAACTGCCGGTGATCCGGTGAAAATGGCAAAGGCCTTTAGTTTAGCTGTTAAAGCTGGAAGGCTGGCATATGAATCAAAATTAGGACCAGAAAAAAAGTATGCAGAGGCATCATCTCCCCTCACAGGATTTTTGAGAAATAAAGGTGGGATTATATGAGTTTTTATAATGAACTATTAAAATATAATAATAAAAAAATTAATGAATTATTATTAAATATAACTGTGTCAGATGTTGTAAGGGCAATTGTCAAAGATACACTAAATGAATGGGATCTATTAGCCCTTCTGTCCCCTACTGCTACAGGTTTTCTTGAGGAAATGGCCCAGCATGCCCATAGATTGACGACCCAGCACTTTGGAAAAACTATACTCCTTTATACCCCAATGTATTTAGCTAATCATTGTGTTAATAAATGTTCCTACTGCGGATTCAATTTTGAAAATAATATTACTAGAAAAAAATTGACCTATGAAGAAATAGAAAAGGAAGCTGAAGTTATTTCTAAAACGGGTCTAAAACATATACTACTTTTAACTGGTGAATCCCGAAAGGAAAGTCCTCTTTCCTATATTATTAAAGCAATAAATATTGTAAAAAAATATTTTGATTCAATCTCCATAGAAATCTACCCCTTAGATGAAAATGAATATAGAGAAGTCATAAATGCTGGAGTTGATGGTCTAACTATATATCAAGAGGTCTATGATGAAAAAATTTATGACAAAGTTCATTTAGCTGGTCCTAAGAAAAATTATAGATATAGGCTTGATGCCCCTGAAAGGGGTTGTAGAGCAGGAATGAGAACAGTAAACATCGGAGCTTTATTAGGATTAAATCATTGGCCTATTGAAGCCTTCTTTACTGGCATCCATGCAAAATATCTTCAAAGCAAATATTCTGATGTAGACATAGGTATATCATTACCTAGAATAAGACCCCATACGGGAAGCTTTATTGATATTTATGAAGTTGATGACACAGCTTTAGTGCAAATTATGCTGGCCTATAGATTATTTCTTCCAAGGGTTAGCATCAATATTTCAACTAGGGAAAATGAAGGCCTAAGGGATAATATTCTTCCCTTAGGAGTTACAAATATGTCGGCAGGAGTTTCTACTGAGGTTGGAGGACATTCCTTAGATTCTAAAAGCGAAGGTCAATTTGAAATAAGTGATAGACGAAATGTAAAAGAAATGATGAAATCAATTTTATCTAAAGGTTATCAACCAGTATTAAAGGATTGGCTTAAGATATGAGGTGTTAAAGTGAAACTATATAGAATAATAGATGCTAATATAAATAGGGTTTCAGAAGGACTAAGGGTACTTGAAGATATTTCAAGATTCCTTTTAGAAAAGAATTACCTTTCAAAAGAGTTTAGACAATTAAGACATTTAGTAAGAAAAACTCTTGCCCAGGAAAATTTATTATCCTACCGAAACTCTACTGGAGATTTAGGTCTTAAAATATCTCAATCAACTAATATTGATAACAAAAAAGATATAAACAGTCTTATAAAGGCAAATGCAAAAAGAGTTCAAGAAGGTCTTAGAAGTATTGAAGAAGTATTGAAGGTATTGGGTAAAACCCATGAATCTAAAAATTTTGAAAGGATGAGATTTAAATCCTATAGTTTAGAAAGGTCTTTACTATTAAACAAATCCTTACCTCAAACTGATATCTATGGAATTCTAGGCCAAGAATTTTCTAATGGAAAAAGTAATATTGATGTAACTAAAGAAATGATACAGGCAGGAATCAAGATTATTCAATATAGAGAAAAAAATAAGAGCAAATTATCTAAGTACAAAGAATGTAAATTAATTAAAGAAATGGCTTCAACACACAATGTATTCTTTATAGTAAATGACGATGTGGATATAGCTTTAGCAGTGGATGCAGATGGCATACATATTGGGCAAGATGACCTTCCTATAGGTGAAGTAAAAAAACTAGCCCCCGATAAAGTTATAGGTTTATCTACCCATAATCCCACTCAAGCTATGGAAGCAATAAATAAGGGAGCTGATTATATAGGTGTAGGTCCAATATTTAATACATCCACAAAAAGTAACGTTGAAAAATCTGATGGCCTTAATTACTTAAAATGGGTTAGCGAAAATATAACTATTCCCTATGTAGCCATAGGTGGTATTACTGAGTGCAATATCCTCACTGTTAAAAAAAGTGGTGGGAAATGTTTTGCTATGATTTCTGAGATAGTTGGCTCAAAGGATATTGTGAAGAAAGTTGCAAGTATTAGGAATATATTATAATTTACTGTATTTCCTTTATTCCCTTTATCTTTAATAATCTTCTTCATCCTCCATATAAGATTTGTTCTTACTAAAAAATTATGTGGTTAGAACAATCCTTCAAAGCCACTTCATATGAAACATTCAAGGATATATAGGGTAATTATTAATAAGTAAAAATATTAGATTTTGAAAGGAAGAATAATAATGAATTATACAACTCAAATGGATGCAGCTAGAAAGGGTATTATTACTAATGAAATGAAAATTATAGCTAAAAAAGAACAAATAGATGTAGAAATTTTAATGGAAAAAGTTGCTAAAGGCACAGTAGTTATACCAGCTAATAAAAACCATACTTCTTTAGATGCTGAAGGTATAGGAGAAGGTTTAAAGACAAAAATAAATGTAAATTTAGGAATTTCAAAGGATTGTTGCAATATTGATAATGAACTAGAAAAAGTAAAAGCTGCCTTAGCTATGAAAGCTGACGCCATTATGGACTTAAGTTCCTATGGTAAAACTGAAGAATTTAGAAAAAGGCTAGTTGATATGTCCCCTACTATGATTGGTACTGTGCCAATTTATGATGCCATAGGTTTCTACGATAAAGAATTGAAGGACATAACTACAGATGAATTTTTAAAAGTAGTAGAAAAGCATGCAATGGATGGTGTTGATTTCATGACTATTCATGCAGGACTCAATAGAGAAACCTCCGCTGTTTTCAAAAGAAATCCTAGATTAACAAATATAGTATCTAGAGGTGGCTCATTATTGTATGCTTGGATGGAACTTAATAATAAGGAAAATCCTTTCTTTGAACATTTCGATAAAATCCTTGATATATGTGAGAAGTATGACGTAACCCTTAGTCTAGGTGATGCTTTAAGACCTGGAAGCATAAATGATGCAACCGATGCTAGTCAAATTAAAGAGCTTATGGTTTTAGGTGAACTTACTAAGAAGGCTTGGGAAAGAAATGTTCAGGTAATGATTGAAGGCCCTGGACATATGGCTATTAATGAAATAGAAGCTAATATACTTTTAGAAAAGAAACTATGTCATGGGGCACCTTTCTATGTGCTTGGACCTATAGTCACTGATATTGCTCCTGGATATGATCATATTACAAGTGCCATTGGTGGAGCTATAGCTGCTTCAAAGGGTGCCGATTTCCTTTGCTATGTAACTCCCGCAGAACATCTTAGATTACCTACTTTAGATGATATGAAGGAAGGCATTATCGCATCTAAAATAGCTGCCCATGCTGCCGATATTGCTAAAAGTATTCCAGGAGCTAAAGCATGGGATTATGAGATGAGTAAGGCTAGACAAACCCTTGATTGGGAAAAAATGTTTGAACTATCAATTGATTCTGAGAAGGCTAGGTTATATAGAGAAGAATCTCAGCCAGAAGAGGAAGATAGTTGTACCATGTGTGGAAAAATGTGTTCAATGAGAAATATGAATAAGGTAATGGAAGGTAAAAATATAAATATTTTGAGAGAGGACGAATAATGTGCTTTATCTCATAACTAATAGGAAATTAATAAAGTATGGTACTTTATATAGCGTTGTTGAAAAGGCTTTAATCGGTGGTGTTGATAGGGTAATACTTAGAGAAAAGGATCTTTCATATAAGGAGCTCCTTCCCATTGCTGCCATAATAGATACTATTATAAAAAAATATAATAAAACCCTCATTATAAATAATAATATTGAAGTTGCCAAATCCCTTAACACTAAAGGTTTTCATATAGGTATAAAAAACTTTTCTAAGGATAAACATTTATACAAAAAAACTTTAGGAATGTCTGTCCATAGTACAAGGGAAGCTATATTAGCAGAAAATTTAGGGGCCGACTATATTTTGGCAAGTCATATTTATTCAACCAAATGCAAAGAAAGTTTAAATCCAAGGGGACCTGGGTTCATAAGTCAAATAAAAACCAAGGTAAATATACCTGTTATTGCCCTTGGGGGTATTAATAATGACAATATTGAAGAGGTTTTACAGGCTGGAGCAGATGGAATAGCTGTAATGTCTTATATAATGTCGGCTAAAGACCCCTATAAAGCTGCAAAATCTTTGAAGGATAAAATTATTAAATTTAAAAACAATTTAATTTGTTAATATAGAAAATGGGATACCTTAAACCTAGGCATCCCATTTTCTATTAATATGTAATAAGTATTAATTTATATATTATACTAATGCTTCTTCTATTCTATTTAAACCTTTTTCTATATTTTCAAGGGAAGTTGCATAGGATAATCTGATATAATTTTCATCTCCGAATCCTGCTCCAGGTATTACAGCAACTTTAGCTGTATCTAATAAATACTTAGCAAAATCCATTGAGTCATTTATTACAAAGCCTTTGACCTCTTTACCAATATACTTAGATATATTGACCATTACATAAAAGGCACCTTTAGGCATTATACAAGATAAGTCCTTTATTGAATTGATCCTTTCAACCATATATTTTCTTCTTTCATCAAAGGCCTTAACCATTTCTTCAATTGGTTCCTGATTTCCCTTCAAAGCCTCTATACTTGCATACTGTGCAATAGTATTTGGATTTGAAGTTGCATGACTTTGAATATTCGTTATAATTTTTGCAATTTCTTTATTAGCAGCTAAATATCCAATACGCCATCCCGTCATTGCATAGGCCTTTGACATCCCATTTATTACTATAGTAAGTTCCTTAATATCTTCCCCAAGGGAAGCAATACTAATATGTCTTCCTTCATATATTAATTTTTCATATATTTCATCGGATATAATAAATATATTATATTTTATTGCAAGATTTGCTATTTCCTTTAGCTCCTTTTCTGTATATACTGTTCCAGTTGGATTACTAGGGCTATTTAAAATAATAGCTTTCGTATTCTCATTTATTGCATTCTCTAAATCTCTAATGTCATATTTGAATTCATTTTCTTCTGGAGTTTTAACAAAAACTGGTTTAGCATCTGCCAACTTAACCATTTCTGGATAACTCACCCAGTAGGGCATTGGAACTATTACTTCATCACCGGGATTACAAATTGCTTGAAAGGCATTAAACAGTGAATGTTTAGCACCATTAGATACAACTATATTTTCAGAATTATATTCTATATTATTATCTTTCTTAAATTTTTCGCAAATTACTTCTTTAAATTTTGGAAGACCAGCTGCTGCTGTATACCCCGTAAGCCCCTTTTCTATAGTATCTATAGCCGCTTTCCTTATGTATTCTGGTGTCTTAAAGTCTGGTTCTCCGGCACCAAAGCTAATTACATCTATACCCTCTTGTTTCATTTTTTTAGCTTTAGCCGTTATAGCTAAAGTTATAGATGGTGAAATAGTTTTATTCTTTTTTGATAGTCCAATATTCACTTTAATTTCCCCTCCAGTCTTAAAATACTTTAAATAATTATAATTATATTTTAAAAATTTATTTTTTTCAAATATATATTTTGCTATCATATTACTTACAAATTATCTCGATTACATTGTATCAATGAACTTTAGCTAAGTACAGATAAGAATTTAAGAGAAATAATAGTTTTTTTAAAATAGTAAAATCATTTCTATATTTCTCTTAATTTTTTAAGGAGCTTAATATATAAATTTATCATTCTTTACCAGAACCTATAGTTCCCTTTTCTTTCAATCTTTTTTCATATTTATTTAAGACATTTTTCAATGCCTCTTCTAAATTAACTCCAGTTTTATTTGCTACACAAATCAAAGTAAATAATACATCTCCAAGTTCATTAGTCCATTCATCAGTAATATGGAAATCTTCTTTTCCATAGTTAGACCCTTTCAAAACTTCCTTTGAAAGTTCGCCTATTTCTGACACAAGGTCAAGCAATCTCATTTCTACATTAGTTTCAAGATTATTAACCCTAACGAAATCAGCTACCTTCTTTTGTAAATCATAAACTTTCACTAATATAACCTCCTAGTATTTTATCTTTAATCTTTAATTGTTGACACTTTTATTATCTCATATAATAAAAATCCATAGAAATATTTCTCGATAATTATGATACAATCCATTTAAATATTGTACTTAAATATACTAAAAACATCCCTCCATAGTTTTTATAAAGGGATGTTTTGTTTCTAAATAAAATAGATATTAACTTAATATATTCATAAAATAAGTTATAATTATTGGATTAAATATATTTATAAATACTACAGTTATAACCGGAAGAACAAACCATGCATTAGGAGCTGGACCATGCTCTTCGATAACAGAAGACATATTAGCAAGGGCATTTGGAGTCTGTCCTAATCCTACTCCACAATGACCCGCTGCCATTACAGCGGCATCATAGGTTTTACCCATTGTTCTAAAGGTAACAAAATATGCAAATAACATCATAACTATAGTTTGAGTCAATAGTATTACAATCATTGGAACGGCAAGTCCTATGAGTTTACTTATATTTAGTGACATAAGAGTCATAGATAAGAACAAATTAAGGGACACATTTCCTATAATATTAATTTCCTTCATTCGAAGGGTAAACATACCTGAATCCGATAGATTTCGTGCTACTGCTCCACCAAATAAACATCCAACATAATAGGGAAAGGTTAATCCTGTTAAATTCAAGAAATAGGATATTATCGTTCCTCCTGCTGCACCTAACCCTACTATCAAAACACTGTTTAATAAATTTGTTTCTATTAAAGGAAGCTTATCATCCTTTTCTTCCTTTCCATCTTTATGATCGATTCCTTCACTCTTAAGGTTATATTTATCAATAAGTTTTTTAGCTACAGGACCACCTACTAAACTACCCATTAATAGACCAAAAGTTGCAGCAGCTACTCCGATTGTAGTAGCACCTTCTGCACCTAAAGATTCTAAACTTGGGCCAAAGGCTGCTCCTGAACCTACCCCTCCTGACATTGCAATTGATCCCATGGCTACACCTAATAATTTATTAATACCAAAAAGTGAACTTAGACTAACACCTACTAGATTTTGTATAACTAGGAAAGATACTGCCACTATAGCTAATATAGCTCCCTGCTTTCCACTTTTTTTAATTAGTTTAATACTAACTGTAAAACCAACACATGTGAAGAATATATTCATAAAGAAATTTTGTAATACCTTGTCCATAACTAAGGTTACTCCACCTGTTTTGAAGGCAATAAAGGCCAATATACTAAAAATCAAACCTCCAATAACAGGCGACGGAATGAAATAAGTTTGAAATGCCTTTACTTTATTTTTTATAAACCTACCTACCATAAATACAATAACTGCTATTCCAAGAGTTTGAATTATATCTAAATTTATAGTCATAAATATTCTCCTCCTAAATAAATTCACATTTGTTTTCTTCTAATTTTTTATAGACCCACTGAATATCTAATCCTTTTCCATTTCTTATATTTTCCAATAATATGGCTTCCTTTGAGATAACCTTTTCCACATCCTCTAAAACGTTTTCAGCTTCATCAGGTTTTACTATAACTACCCCATCGGAATCTCCAACTACAATATCTCCAGGAAAGACAACTTTTCCTCCTATACTCACAGGGACATTTATTTCACCAGGGCCATTTTTGTAGGGCCCATTTGGACTGGCGCCTAGAGCAAAAATTGGGAAATCCATATTAGACAGTATATCTATATCCCTTACAGCACCATCAATTAAGAATCCACCTATGTTTTTTGATTTCGCATATTTTGCCATGATTTCTCCGCAAAGGGCTCTTTCTGTATATCCACCACCAGCCACTACAATAATATCACCTTCTTTTGCCATATCTAAAGCAACATAAAACAGTAAGTTGTCTCCTCCAGATAAATTCACTGTCAAAGCAGGTCCAAGTAATTTATTGTCGTTTAATGGTTTAATTTTAGAACTAATTGCTGCACTTCTGTTCATACAATCCCCAATATTAGAAGTTTGTATATCTTTAAAAGCTAATACAGTGTCTTTCGGGGGTCGCTTAATATTTTGAATAATTCTATAGCCAATATTAGACATATAAGTTCCTTCTTTCAAGTAATTTTCAAAGGCTGTGCACATCCTTTATGTAATGATTATAACATCTATTCTATTAGTTGAATATTTCATAAATCTGATATATAATATTAGAAAAATCGATATTAGGAGTAATATTATGGATATAATTGAAATCGAAACTTTTCTTACTGTTGTGAAAACTGGGAATATTTCTTCTGCCGCTAAGAAACTATACGTATCCCAGTCTACAATTAGTCAGCGAATAAAAAATTTAGAAGAAAAATTAAATTATAAATTATTAATAAGGGAAAAGGGAAATAAGACTGTTGAACTTACTCCTTTAGGAAAAGAATTTCTAGTTATTGCTGAACAATTAAATTCTTTTTGGATAGATATGAAAAATTTAAAAAAGGCTAAACCTTTTAATACTATAAGCATAGGCAGTGTCGATAGCCTTAACAACCATTCCTTTGTTCCACTATACATCTATCTTTTAGATAGGGAAAAAAACTTAGACCTACACATAAATACTTATCATTCTTATGAAATTCATTTTCTTCTTGAAAGCCATATTATAGATATAGGATATGTTTTTAGTAAAGTTCACAATAAGAATTTAGTAACAAAGAGTATATATTCTGAAAAAATGTATTTGATTTGCCATAGGAATAGTCCATATTATAATAATATTGAGGTGGATAAACTACTTAGAAAAAATGAAGTTTTTTTAATATGGGGGCCAAATTATTTACAGTGGCATGATCGATTTTGGGATCCTAATGAAAAGCCCTATGTTAAAGTTAATACTGGGTCAATGCTAATTAATTATCTATTACACAAGAAGGATTCCTGGGCTATTGCACCGATTTCTATAATAAAGTCTTTTCAGAAGCATGAGGATTTAGTATATTATTCTGTGTCTCCTGAGCCACCTCTACATACTTGCTATCAACTTATACATAGATATCCAAAACCAAGTCGCCAAAAGGGAATCAATGTATTTTTAAAGCATCTTGATAATTACTTACTTACCTGTGATTGGATAGAAGAGGTTATTTCTGTACCAAGTAAGAGGTAAAGGTAGTATTAAAAGAAAGGTTAAAGCTATCTTCATCCTAGATATAAAACAAAGATACATTATAAAAGCCCTATATCTACAACTGTGTAGATATAGGGCTCTATCTATTGGTGGAGGCGGTGGGACACATTTATCCATTGTTTCCAATGGTGCTGACTATATCTTAAAGTTAAACAATGGCTACAAATGTCTTTAGCATTTGTATAAAAAAACATCACAATTCAACAAGTTAAATTAGATGTCTGTTTAACTTCTCTGGCGTATTATGGAAAGTATAGTATAGTTTAAACTTCCCATCCTAGTACCACATATCCAAATGGACTTAGCAGCCTATAAGTCGATACAGAGCTGGTGGATTTCTCCCCATACCCCTCGATGTTAGCCTAGCCTTAAGCCTTAGCCTTCACCGATTAAGCCAAATTTTCACCTATAGATCACTCTATAGGGCGACCCTTCTGAATCGAACCCACGTCCGAAAGTACTTCACCACAAGTCTCTCCGAGCGCAGTCATTGATTTAAAGTCTCGCCTCAGGAATCTCCCAATGACAGGATATTCCATTGGCCAGTCTCAGTTTAGTCACTCTAAGGTCGAGACACCCCAAAGAGTGGTTCCCCGCTAGACGTCGCCCTATTCCTAAACCGCGGGTTGCTTAGGCAGGACGGCTACCTTTTATTAGGCAGCTAAAGCTAAATTATTATCAGCGTTTATATTTATGTGCCACTTTTAACGTTGCTTGGCTACAACGGCTCGCTACTTGAGGATTCATACCCCCGTCGAAACCAGTACGCCCCCATATATTAAAACTGCAGAGCAGTTTTAAATTTGAGAATTATTATACTTATCTATTTCTTTAAATACTCTTTTAGTACATTTTCTGACGTTGTCGAAGTTCTTTTTGTATTCTTCTTTCTGCATCTTTTTTAGCTATACTTTCTCTTTTATCATATAGCTTTTTACCTTTAGCTATAGCAAGTTCTATCTTTACTAGTCCCCTATCATTTATATATAGTCTTAAGGGAACTAAAGTATAACCCTGTTGAGTAGTTAACCCAATGAGCTTTCTTATCTCCCTCTTATGAAGTAGAAGCTTTCTTGGCCTAACTGGGTCTACATTATATATATTTCCCTTCTCATAGGGGCTAATATGAACATTATGAAGTATTACTTCACCACCATCAACTTCAGCATAACCATCCTTAAGATTGACTCTGCCCATTCTGATGGATTTTACTTCTGTACCTGTAAGAACAATCCCAACTTCATAGGTATCCTCAATGAAGTAATCATGTCTAGCCTTTTTATTGTTTGCAATTACTTTACCTTTTCCCATAAACAGCACCAACTCATATGTTAACTTTTTAAGATGCAAATCTAATTATAACATAATTAATTTTACTTGTCAAAAAACTTATCTATAGCCTTAGCTACCCCATTATTATCATTGGTATCTGTTATATAATCGGCAACTTCTTTTACCATGTCTATTGCATTCCCCATAGCTATTCCCACTCCAGCATATTCTATCATACTCATATCATTTTCATTATCCCCTATAGTCACTACCTCTTCCCTCTTTATACCAAGGGATTTTGCTAAACTATCTACAGCATTTGCCTTAGATACACCTTTATTCATAATATCAAGGAGATTTGACCAAGACTTAAAGGTTGATACTTCTAGAGAGTTATTTATTATTTCACCTACTTTGTTTAATAAGTCTATATCATCATCTTGAATACCAAACTTGTATATAGTTTCCTTTTCTATTATCTTTTTACTATCATTTACTATTTCTAACTTTATTCTATCTTCTTCATCTAATGTTTTACCCCACTCAGAAAAATATAACAGTCTATCAGTCATATGTTCACAAAAAATTGTATCTTCACTATAAAAATAAAAATCTATATTATTTTCTTTACATATATCTACTACTTTCATACAGGTTTCTTTATCCATTGGATTTGAATATATTGTTTTTCCATTTTCTAAATTCTTAGCAATAGCTCCATTAGAACATATTATTGGGGTTACTATTCCAAGGTGCTTGGCATAAACTTTAGCCGTGGTAAAAATTCTCCCAGTAGCTATTGCAAGATGTATTCCCCTTTCGTGAAGGCTGAGTAATGCCCTTTTATTTTCCTCTGACAATTCACTTTTACTATTCAAGAGAGTTCCATCCATATCAGTTACAAATAATTTATACTTCATTATAATTCCTCCCCTTTATAAAGAAACAGCTCCAAATTTCTTAAATTTAATGTATCTAAAGAAACTTGGAACTTTTTATATTTAAACTAATACAAAATCAATTTCTTTTTGTGATACATTTACACTAGTCAATTTTACTCTAACTTCATCACCAATTCTAAAGGTTTTGTTAGTTCTTTCTCCTCTGAATAAATAATTTTCTTCGTCAAATATGTAATAGTCATCAACCAATGTGCTTATTCTTACCAAACCTTCAATAGTATTTTCAAGTTCTACAAATATACCGAAGGAAATAACCCCTGATATAATTCCATCAAATTCTTCACCTATACGTTTAGACATATATTCGGCCATTTTTAAATCATTAGTCTCTCTTTCTGCTTCAACAGCCAATCTTTCTCTCTCTGAGGATCTATCTGAAGCATTTGCAACAATATTTTTCAATTTAGATATTCGTTTTTTATCAAGTCTATTATGTAACATATCCTTTATTATTCTATGAATTTGTAAATCTGGATATCTTCTTATTGGTGAAGTAAAATGACAATAATACTGAGCAGCTAATCCAAAATGGCCTAGATTTTCAGGAGAATATCTAGCTTGCTTTAAAGATCTAAGCATTATTGTACTTATAATATGTTCTTCCTTTGTTCCTTCTATTTTTTGAAGAAGGTCTTGCAATGATTTAGGATGAATCTCTTCCGTGATCCCCTTTATATGATATCCAAAGTTATGAATAAATTTATTAAAACTTTCTATTTTTTCTAATGAAGGCTCTTCATGAACTCTATATACGAACGGAGCATTTAACCAATACATATGTTCAGCAACTGTCTCATTACATATTATCATAAATTGTTCAATAATTCTATTAGCTATTCTTCTTTCTGCCTTTTTTATTTCTATAGGTTTCCCTTTTTCATCTAATATAATCTTAGCTTCAGGAAAATCAAAATCAATACTACCTCTACTATTTTGTCTTTTCATTAATATGTTTGCCAACTCTTCCATAAGCTTAAAATCTTCTACTAGATAATCATATTTTTTTCTAAGCTCAAAATCTTTTTCTTCTAATATATCTGATACGTCGGTATAAGTCATACGCTCTTTAGTCTTTATTACACTTTCAAATATTTCATGATCAACAACTTTACCATTTCTATCTATTTCCATAAAAACTGACATAGTAAGTCTTTCAACTTGTGGATTTAAACTACATATACCATTTGACAGTCTTTTAGGTAGCATAGGTATTACTCTATCAACTAAATATACACTAGTAGCTCTTTTGAGGGCTTCTTTATCTAATGCACTACCTTCTTTAACATAATGGGTAACGTCGGCTATATGTACACCTAACTTGTAATTGCCATTATCTAGCTTTTCTATGGATACTGCATCATCTAAATCCTTTGCATCAGCACCATCAATAGTAATGATATTTAAATCCCTTAAGTCCCTTCTTTTACTAATTTCTTCTTCCAGTACAGTTTCTGGAATACTATCTGCTTCCCTAAGTACCTTTTTAGGGAAATTCTCAGGTAGTTTATGCTTTCTAATAATTGATACTATATCAGTCCCAATATCATCCTTATGTCCTAAAACTTCTATTATTTTTCCTTCAGGATTTCTTCTTGGTTCTGGCCATTTAGTTATCTTTGCTACTACTTTATAACCATCCTTAGCATTATTAATCTCACTCTTAGGTATATATATGTCAAAATTTATTCTTCTGTCGTCTGGTACCACAAAACCAAAGTTTTTACTACTTTCAAATGTACCAACTATCTCATCATTAGCTCTTACTAATATTCTTATAATTTCTCCTTCTGCACTTCTTCCCTTTCTTGGTCTACCCTTTAATCTGGCTATGACTTTATCATTATTCATAGCACCATTTAAATCATTGGCTGATACAAAAACATCATCCATATCAATATTCTCTGGTAATATGAAACCAAATCCTTTTTGATTTGTCTGTAATTTACCAACAACTAAATTGATTCTCTCAGGAACAGCATATCTTTCCTTTTTAGTTTTTATTATTTTTCCTTCGTTTTCCATGTCATCTAATACATTCAAAAATAATCCCATTTCATCATTCATTATTTCAAAATGTTTTGCTAAATCCATGGCTTTCATTGGACTATAGGCCATTGTTCTCATAAATTCAAGTATCTTTTCTTTAGATACCAAATTGATCCCTCCGTATTTTGACTTTATCAATATTTTATCCTATATGGAAATAATTAATACCATCTGTATTATATCACAGGTAGTATTAATTATATAAATCTTATACTAAATGCTTTTTAATATTTCAATAATCTGATTTATATTAGTCTTAGCAGCATTTATCTTGAGTATATTTTTTTCATTTTCTACTGTATCTAGAACATTATTATTAAGCTTTACTATTTCATTTTCATGATTATAATAAATAATCGCATCTAAATCCTTTGATGTATCAATTCTATTAGTAACCTCAAATCCATTTAATATTAAAGTTTCTGCAATCTCATTTAATTCACTTTGAACTCCAATTTTTTTTATCATTAAATCACCTCCATAATAATATATTTTTTGTGATTTATAATTATTTATTCTTTATATTATGGACAAGTGCTATATGACAAAAAAACTTCCCTTCATTATATTAAAGGGAAGTTTTTATATTTGAAAAATTCAATTTAGAATAATCCACCTATCTGATTAAATAATGGTGCAAATACTAATGCTACTATTGTCATAAGTTTAATTAGTATGTTTATTGAAGGTCCGGAAGTATCTTTGAATGGATCACCTACAGTATCACCAACTACTGCAGCTTTATGTGGATCACTACCTTTTCCACCATGATGTCCTTCTTCAATATACTTCTTAGCATTATCCCATGCTCCACCAGCATTTGACATGAATATAGCCATAAGCACACCAGAAGCTAAAGCTCCAGCTAATAATCCACCCAAAGCCGCTTTCCCTAAGATAATACCAGTAGCTAATGGTGCCAATACAGCCATTATACCAGGTACTAACATTTCCTTTAATGCAGCTGCTGTACTTATATCAACACATTTTGCATATTCCGGAGTTGCTTTACCTTCCATAATACCTGGTATTTCTCTAAATTGTCTTCTTACCTCTTCGATCATTTGATTTGCAGCTTTACCAACTGACTCCATTGTCATTGCTGAGAATAAGAATGGTAACATAGCACCTATTAATAATCCTACAACAACCTTAGGATCAAGAATATTGATTCCTGTCAATTCAGCAACTTCAGAGTATGAAGCAAATAATGCCAATGATGTAAGGGCTGCAGAACCAATAGCAAATCCTTTACCAATTGCTGCAGTAGTATTACCAACTGCATCTAATTTATCTGTAATCCCTCTAACCTCTTTAGGTAATTCACACATTTCTGCAATACCACCAGCATTATCAGCAATAGGTCCATATGCATCTACTGCAACTGTAATACCTGCTGTAGATAACATTCCCACTGCCGCTAAAGCTATACCATATAGACCTGCAAATTGGTATGCAACTAAAATACCTAAACAGATGAATAAAATTGGATAAGCAGTAGAAACCATTCCAACTGCTAAACCACTTATTATAGTAGTAGCAGGTCCTGTTTCAGATTGCTTTGCAATTTTTTTAACTGATTTAAAATCTCCAGATGTATAAACTTCAGTAAGTTGTCCTATAATCATACCTACTATTAATCCAGCTGTAATAGCCCAGAAGGCATCTAAGCTTTGGAATAACATTCTACTTAGAACAAAGGCTCCTGCAACTACAATAATTGCACTTACATATGTTCCAAGTTTAAGGGCTTTATGAGGATCTGCATTTTCGTCACCTTTAACAAAGGCTGTCCCAATAATAGATGCAATAATTCCAAGTCCTGCTAACAGTAATGGGAAGATAGAACCATTTATACCGTGAGCAACTACACCAAGGGTAATTGCTGATATTATAGATCCAACATAAGATTCAAAAAGGTCTGCACCCATACCAGCAACGTCTCCAACATTATCCCCAACGTTATCAGCTATAACTGCAGGATTTCTAGGGTCGTCTTCTGGTATTCCAGCTTCTACTTTACCAACTAAGTCTGCTCCAACATCGGCAGCCTTTGTATAAATACCTCCACCAACACGACCAAATAAAGCTATTGATGAAGCTCCTAATCCAAAACCAGTAATAGTTTTAGCAGCTTCACTAATTGCCTCTACATCTTGTGAACCACCGACAAATATATAGAAAAGAGTACCTACTCCAAGTAGCCCTAATCCAACCACAGACATTCCCATAACTGCTCCACCTGAGAATGCAATAGAAAGGGCTTTATTCATACCACCTTCTTTAGCAGCGTTTGCAGTTCTAACATTTGCTTTAGTAGCTACCCTCATACCAAAGAATCCTGCCAATGCAGAAAACAAAGCTCCTAATAAAAAGCTAACTGCTGTAAGCCAGTCAATACCAATACCTACAACAATAAAAACAATACAAACAAAAATTAATAATGACTTATATTCTCTAGTCAAGAAGGCCATTGCACCCTCTTGTATGTAAGAGGATATCTCTTTCATTCTTTCTGTCCCAACATTAACTTTATTTATTTTTGTTGTTAAGACATAAGCAAATATTAAAGCAATAATTCCAACAATTGGTGCTAGTACCAAATAGTTCATTTGTTTGTCCTCCTCACATTTCTATTATTTAATTTTTATCCATAGGACTATAGATTTAAATCTATAGCTATATGATTTAAATATAACAAAGTCTTTAATCTCTTAAAGACTTTGTACTATATTTATTGTAAAGCTACTAATACTAAGGAACAAACGATAAATACCACAGCGCCTATTTTAGTTATCTTTGAAAGCATCGCATCATAACCTCTAGCTTTTTGCTTGCCAAATAGTTGCTCTGCTCCCCCACCTATAGAACCAGATAATCCTGCACTCTTACCTGATTGTAATAATATACTTATTATTAAAATCAAACTTGCAATTACTTGAAATATCATAAATAACGTTGTCATTCCTCCACCTCCCAATCTAATTTGACAAACATATTTTAACATAGGAGTATACTAAAATCAACAAATTTATACTATTCTAACTAATGAAAAGGTTTTTCTGGTGGTAATTATTAGTATATTATTAATTAATATAAGGGTAGGATTTCCTACCCTTTAAAATATTATTTCAAAATTTTGTTAATCTATACCTACACTCTGCTATTATTTTATATTATAAAAAGCGTCTCTTCCAGCATATTTTGCTACTGTATCTAATGTTTCTTCAATTCTAAGTAATTGATTATATTTAGCAACCCTATCAGTTCTTGAAGGTGCTCCAGTTTTAATTTGTCCAGCATTAACTGCCACTACTAAATCAGCTATTGTAGCATCCTCAGTTTCACCTGATCTGTGGGATATAACAGCAGTGTATCCAGCTCTCTTTGCCATTTCTATTGCATCTAATGTTTCAGTTAGAGTCCCTATTTGATTTAGTTTTATTAAGATAGAATTTGCAGTATCATTTTCTATTCCTTTGCTTAGTCTTTCAGTATTAGTTACAAACAAGTCGTCTCCAACTATTTGAATTTTATTGCCTAATTTTTCAGTTAATAACTTCCAGCCTTCCCAATCTTCTTCATCTAATCCATCTTCTATAGAAATAATTGGATATTTTTCTACTAATTCGCTATAGAATTCAACCATTTCTTCAGCTGTTTTTACTAGACCTTCTCCACTAAGTTCGTATTTCTTTTCTTCTGAATTATAGATTTCTGTAGCTGCAACGTCTAGAGCTAACATAACTTCTTTTCCTGGCTCATAACCTGCTTTTTTTATTGCTTCTATAATTACTTCTAGAGCTTCTTCATTTGATGTAAGATTAGGTGCAAATCCACCTTCGTCACCTACAGCTGTGTTTAAACCCTTACCTTTAAGTACTTTTTTAAGATTATGGAATATTTCTGCCCCCATTCTAAGAGCTTCAGCAAAACTATTTGCTCCTACTGGCATAACCATAAATTCCTGAATGTCCACGTTATTATCAGCATGTTTACCACCATTTAAAATATTCATCATTGGAACTGGTAAAGTTTTAGCATTTACACCGCCAATATATTGATAAAGTGGTAATCCTAAATAATTTGCAGCTGCTTTAGCTACGGCTAAAGATACTCCAAGGATAGCATTAGCACCTAATTTGCCTTTATTATCTGTTCCATCAAGTTCTAGCATAAGCTTATCAATATCTACTTGATCAAAGGCACTCATACCTATAATTTCTGGTCCTATAACTTCGTTAACATTTTTTACAGCTTTTTGTACACCTTTACCTAAAAATCTATCATCATCACCATCTCTAAGTTCCACTGCTTCAAATGCTCCTGTTGAAGCTCCTGATGGAACTGCAGCTCTACCAAATGTTCCATCTTCTAAATATACTTCAACCTCTACAGTTGGATTTCCTCTAGAATCTAGTATTTCTCTACCTAAAACTCCTAAAATAGTTGACATGTTTAAAACCTCCAATTTTTTAATTTTATAGTTAATAATTTATAGTCAAATTTTTCAAGTTAGCAGATGGCTAATAGCTAATTATTTGAATTGATCCTAACCCTTAAAAATTAACTATTTGTTCAAAGCTTTCTGCCTTTAAGCTAGCTCCTCCAACTAATGCTCCATCTATATCCTCTTGGCTCATAAGTTCTTCAACATTATCAGGTTTAACACTTCCACCATATTGAATTCTTATTTCCTCGGAAATATCTTCACCATAAATTCCTTTGATTATATCTCTTATAAAGGCTATTACTCTATTTGCTTCCTCGGCAGTTGCTGTTTCACCTGTACCTATAGCCCAAATTGGTTCATAGGCTATTACAATATTTAACATATCTTCCTTTGAAACATCTTTTAATCCTTCTACTACCTGTTCCTTTATTACATCCTCAGTTTTTCCAGCTTTACGTTCTTCTATACTTTCTCCTACACATACAATAGGCTTTAATCCAAATTTAATTGCTGAGTGAATCTTTTTATTTACAGTTTCATTAGTTTCTCCAAAATATTGTCGTCTTTCTGAATGTCCAATAATACAATAATCTATTGAAAGATCTTTAAGCATAACTGGTGATATTTCTCCAGTAAAAGCTCCCTTTTCTTCCCAATGAAGATTTTGAGCCCCTATTTTTATATTAGTTCCTTCTGTTAAGCTCTTAAGGCTATCAAGTAGTGTATATGGAGGACAAATTACTACTTCTACATCTGTATCCTCAACCTTATCCTTAAGTTCATTCACAAAGTCAATAGCTTCACTTTTAGTCATATGCATTTTCCAATTTCCAGCTATTATAGGTAATCTCATTTTATCACCCCTGATTTTTTATTTTAAGTACATCTATACCAGGTAATACTTTTCCTTCTAAAAGTTCTAGGGATGCACCACCACCAGTAGATATATGGGTCATCTTATCAGCATATCCAAGCTGTTCTACTGCTGCTGCACTATCTCCTCCGCCAATAATTGTAGTTCCTTCACATTCTCCTACTATTCTTGCAATTTCTTTAGTTCCAACGGCAAATGGTTTCATTTCAAACACACCCATTGGTCCATTCCATACTACTGTTTTAGCGTTCTTTATGGCATTTCCGAATAGCTCAATAGTTTTTCTTCCAATATCTAGTCCCATCATGTCATCTGGGATATTGTCTGCATCTACAGTTTTATATTCTGTATCTTCTTTGAATTCTTTTGCAACTACTACATCTATAGAAGTAAGAATTTCTACATTCTTTTTCTTAGCTTTTTCTAATAATTCCTTAGCTAATTCTATCTTGTCTTCTTCTAATAATGAAGTTCCAATTTCTTTACCTTGAGCCTTTAAGAAAGTATATGCCATTCCTCCTCCTATTAGAAGAGTATCTACTTTATCTAATAGATTGTTTATAACCCCAATCTTATCAGATACCTTTGCTCCACCAAGTATAGCAACAAATGGTCTTTCAGGAGATTCTAGGGCAGCTCCCATTATTTCTATTTCTTTTTTCATTAAGTATCCAGCTGCAGCTGGTAAAAATTCAGCAACTCCAACTGTTGAAGCATGGGCTCTATGGGCAGCACCAAAAGCATCATTTATGTAAACTTCTCCTAAGCTAGCTAATTCTTTAGCAAATTCTTTATCATTTTTCTTCTCTTCTTTTCTAAATCTTACATTTTGGAGAATTACTACATCTCCATCTTTCATTTCGGAAACAGCTTTTTTAGCATTTTCTCCAACAACTTCATCATCTTCAGCGAATATAACTTCTTTGTCAAGTAATTCTGCTAACCTTTTAGCAACGGGTTCTAGTGAAAACTTTGGATTTGGTTCTCCCTTTGGTCGGCCTAAATGGGACATTAATATTACTTTTGCACCATTTTCAATTAAGTATTTGATGGTTGGAAGTGCAGCTACTATCCTTCTTTCATCAGTTATATTACCTTCACTATCCATAGGTACGTTAAAGTCACATCTCACAAGAACTTTTTTACCTGCAACCTCTATATCTTCTATAGTCATTTTATTTAGCATTATATTCCCTCCTGTCTACATGTTTAACATGTTTAAATAGCGAAGCAAGCATGCTCCGCTATTATTTTATTACTGGAATAATTGATTACTTATTAATTAAACTTGCAAAGTATTTAACTGTTCTTACTAGCTGAGCAGTATATGACATTTCATTATCATACCAAGAAACTACTTTCACTAATTGCTTACCATCAACATCAAGCACCTTTGTACATCCAGCATCAAATAATGAACCGAATTTACAACCAATTATATCTGATGAAACTATTGGTTCTTCAGTATAACCTAATGTTTCATTTGCTGCTTCCTTCATAGCATTGTTGATTTCTTCAACAGTTACATCTTTTTCTAATCTTACAGTTAAATCTACTAATGAACCAGTAACAGTTGGTACTCTCATAGCTCCACCATCTAATTTACCTTGAAGTTCTGGTAGTACTAAACCTACTGCAACTGCAGCTCCAGTAGTTGTAGGCACGATATTTTGAGCAGCAGCTCTAGCTCTTCTCATATCCTTATGAGGAGCATCTACTATTCTTTGGTCATTTGTATATGCATGGATAGTAGTCATTAATCCTTCAACTATACCAAATTTATCGTTAAGTACCTTAGCAACAGGTGCTAAGCAGTTTGTTGTACAAGAAGCTCCTGATAATACAGTTTCGCTTCCATCAAGAATTTCGTGGTTAACATTATAAACTATTGTTTTCATATCACCTTTAGCTGGTGCTGAAATAACAACCTTTTTAGCTCCTGCTTTTATATGTTTCTCAGCCTTTTCTTTAGTTCTAAATACTCCAGTACACTCTAAAACAACGTCTACATCAAGTTCTCCCCATGGAAGATTTTCTGGGTCTCTTTCAGAATAAATTTTTATTTCTTTTCCATCAATAACTATAGCGTTTTCCTTTGCTTCTATTGAATCTGTTTTAAATGATCCTTGGGCACTATCATACTTAAGTAAATGTGCAAGCATTTTAGCATCTGTTAAATCATTTAATGCTACAATTTCAAATTCAGGACTTTCAAACATTAATCTAAATGCTAATCTTCCAATCCTTCCAAAACCATTAATTGCTACTTTTACACTCATTTAATTTTCCTCCTTATAATTGTTAATTATTTTTTTAGCTGAATTTTCATCTGTCACAAGGACAAGATTTTTATTTAATTTGCTTATAGACATAATAGCTTCTGCTTTAGAAATTCCAGCAGCTACAGCTATTATATTCTCTAATGACTTAAACTTATCAAGACTTATTCCTATTGTACTAATTTCATGTACAATATTGCCATATTTATCAAAATAATATCCAAAGGCTTCAGACACAGCTCCTTTTTCTATAAGTCTGTTTATTTCATCTTCTTCAAGTCCTCGCCTTTTTGCCATGGCATCGGATCTACCAATCCCAAAAACTAATACATCTATTTTATCAATTAATTTAACTATTTCTTTTATTGAAGGTTCCTCTTTTAAACTTTTGATTGCATTTTTTGATAAATGATCAGGTGTATATAAAGTTTTATATGAAGCATTAATTTTTCTAGCTAATTTTTCAACTAGTGTATTGGCCTGATGCTCAACTTTTTTACCTAGCCCACCTCTAGCAGGTATAATAGTTATATCATTAGGTTGATTATTACTAAGTTCAATTTCATCAACTACATGATAGACTGTGCTACCTCCAGTGAGGCCTACTATATTTCCTTTAGTAATAAATTTCATAAGATGTTTAGCTGCTACTTTACCTATTTCTTTATAAACCAAAGGAGATTCGTCTACTGATCCAGAGACAATAAAAACGTCCTTAACACCAAGAATATCTTTTAATTTCATCTCTAAATCCGTAAGCCCTTTTAAATTGTGAAAAATACTATCTAATTTTTCTATTGTAGTTTTGCCCAATGTGGTAAGCTTCATACCTTCATAGGAAATTTCTATTAAGCCTTCATCCTTTAGTATATTAGCTTCCGTTCTAACAACCCTCTCACTTATATTAACTTTATTAGATATGCTTCTTCTTCCAATAGGCTCGAAGTATTTAATTATTCTTAATATACTATATCTTTTTTCAAGGGTTTTTATAATATCGGGAGCAACTCTACTTATTGTTTCTATGATATCCATTTGATTGTTGTTTGAATTATTTTTAGTTCTCAAATTAACACTCCAATCTGCATTCACAATCAAGGGTCCGAAAATGTCCATATGTACTTTATGTGTCCCTGAGTTTACAAAAAAATTTTCTTCCTCTTAATTCTAACATAAGCTGGATAAAAAAAGCAACAAAAAACTGTGGTATTTTACCACAGTTTTATAAATTTAAATAAAATAATTAATTTTCTTGTTCCTAATATCTTCTCCTTTTAGAAGAAGATGGGATGTTCAGTTCATCTCTATATTTTGCAACTGTTCTTCTTGATATTTTAATACCAGATTTATTAAGTTGATTTGAAATAGCTTGGTCACTTAGAGGTTTTTTAGGGTTTTCATTGCTGATTATCTCTTTAATAACAGATTTTATACTTTCCGATGATACTCCATCTCCAAAGGCACTTGATACACCACTTTGAAAAAAATATTTTAATTCATAAAGCCCTCGGGGACACTGCATATATTTATCATTTACCGTTCTACTTACAGTTGATTCATGCACCCCTATTTCATCTGCAATTTCCTTTAAAGTAAGGGGTTTTAAGTAAACAGTTCCCTTCTCAAAAAAATCTCTTTGATGTTTAATAATAGCCTTAACCACCTTATAAATTGTATTTCTTCTTTGCTGAATATTTTTAATAATTCTTAAAGCTGCATTTAATTTGTTGTTTATATAATCTGATGTACTATTATTAACTTCATTATTCAATATTAAATTTCTATAAAAGTGGTTAATATACAATCTTGGTGCAGTAGAATCTTTAACAATTACCACATATTCATCATCTATTTTTTCAACTATTACATCAGGAGTAATATATCTAACATCTCGTGTTGAACCAAAAGCTCTACCTGGTTTCGGTTCTAATGTTTTAATCAAATCTGCAGCTTCTTGTATAGCCTTTGTAGTTACATCTAATTTTTTGGCTAAATAGCTGATTTTATTATTAGCTAAATCATCTAAATAATCTTGAACAATTACTTTAACAATATCATTTTCAATACTATTAAATTTTAATTGTAATAATAAGCATTCCTTCAAACTTCTAGCGCATACACCTATTGGATCAAAACTTTGAATGATTTGTATGATATTTTCAACCTCATTATCAGTTATACTGAATTTATCTACTAATTCTTTATTAGTAATTTTAAGATATCCATTGTTATCGATATTTTGAATTATATACTTCGCTATCTTCTTATTTTTACCTGAAAGTAATGTGAATTGAAGTTGAAATAATAAATGCTCTGTGAGGGTAGTCTCAGAAGATACATAGTTTTCAAAAGAATTTTCTTCACTATCATCATAGTTTACGTTATTATGGGTTTTAAAATTATTGTTGGATATCATTTTTTTCCAATCAACTTCCACCGGAGTAGATTCATTTTTGGAATTGAAATCGTTTTCGCCTTTGTTTTGAATCATCTCTAATACAGGGTTATTCATTAACTCTTTCTGAATAAATTTATTTAATTCTAGTGAATTATATTGTAATATCTCTATAGCTTGCTTTAGCTCAGGAGTCATTATTAACTTTTGGCTTTGTTCTAAATTTAAATTATATGTCATCCTCATTGTAAAACCACCCTAAACCATACTTTTTTGATATTAATATTATATCAAAAATACAGGTTTAAAGAAAGTATGTAAAATAAGCAAAGGTTCGACCTTATAGATCGAACCTAATTTTTCTATCTTTCACCCTTTTCATATGGTTGCCCAGCGGCCTTTGGTCCAACAGATTTTCCTGAGAATATTACTAGAGCTATTATGGTAAGTACATAAGGAAAAGCCCAGAAAAATTCCTTGGGTAGCCCATTTAAAAAGGGAATTTGATATCCTACTACTCCAAGTGCTTGAGAAAATCCAAAGAATAAACCAGCTCCTAATACACCTATTGGATGCCATTTACCAAATACCAGTGCTGCTAAAGCAATGAAACCAGTTCCATGAATAGTAGCATAAGTATATTGGATATCTTGTGTTAATACCATTATTGAGCCACCAAGACCTGCAAACATTCCTGATAAAATAACTCCGATGTATCTCATTTTATATACATTAACTCCCATGGAATCTGCAGCCCCAGGATGTTCTCCTACTGCCCTAAGTCTTAAACCAAAGGGAGTTTGATATACTACATACCATACCACTAATGAAATAAGTATAACAATATAAGAAGTTATATGAACTCTACTAAAAAACATTTTTCCAAGTATAGGTATTTGACTAAGACCAGGAATATTTGCCTTCTTTATTCCATATAAAAAAGCTTCAGTTCTTTGTTGATTAAATATTATTTGTGCCAAATAAATAGTTATACCGCCTGCTAAAAGATTTATTGCTGTACCACTTATTACTTGGTCTGCCCTAAGATTTATACTAACATATGCGTGAACAATAGAAAGAATTCCTCCCGCTATTATACCTGCTATAATACCTATTAAAGGACTAATAGGTCCTAATGAGGTTTCAATAAGGACAGTTACAGTTGCTGCAGTAAATGCTCCTATCATCATTAACCCTTCAAGTCCTATATTAACCACTCCAGATCTTTCACTAAACATACCGCCTAGGGAAGCAGAAATAATTGGCGCTGCTAAGGTTAGTGTTAACGGTATTATTATATTTATAAATTGAGAAAAATCCATACTATTTCTCCTCCTTCCCTATTTTTTGTAATAATCTTTTTATACCCCAGTTCATTGCAGCAAATAATACTATAAAGGCCATAATAGTATCTGATATTTCTTTAGGTACACTTGCTAAAGCCATTGCACTGGCTCCTGCTTTTAAAGCACCAAATAACAAGCCTGCTATCACAATCCCAAAACCACTGTTATTACCTAAAAGGGCTACAGCTATACCATCAAAACCATAATTTTCAAAGGATCCTATTACCCTTGCATAGCTAAAAGTACCTATGGATATCATAGCACCAGCAAGGCCAGCAAAGGCTCCAGATATCATCATAGATAAAATGATATTTCTATTTACTTTCATACCTGCATATTCAGATGCATGGGGATTATATCCTACTGCTCTAAGTTCATATCCAAAAGTTGTCTTTTCAATTATATACCAAAACACTAATGCTCCTAACAATGCCACTATAAAACCCCAGTGTAATCTAGAGTGTCTAGTTAAATTCGATAATAACTCACTACTCAAATTGGCTGTAGGGGCAACCTCTACTGTTCTAGTATTAGTACTGCCAGGTAATAATTTTATCCAATAGTTCACTAAATGCATAGCAGTATAATTTAACATAATCGTTACAACTACTTCATGAACTTTAAATCTAGCTTTTAAAAACCCTGGTATAAAAGCCCATAAAGCTCCCGCTACTGCTGCTGCTAATAATACCAATGGTAAATGTATTACTTTAGGTAAGTTAATTAATATTCCTACTGCAGCAGCTGCATAGGCACCTACTAAAACTTGTCCTTCAGCACCAATATTAAACAAACCTGTTCTAAAACCAAAGGCAATTGCAAGTCCTGTAAGTATTATAGGAGTCGAGCTTACTATCCATTCTCCAAATTTTCTTGAGTTACCTATTACACCATTTATTAAAGAACTGTATCCATCTATAGGATTGATTCCAGTGCTAATCATTATAATTGCTCCAGCTAAAAATCCTAGTATTACTGAAATAATAGGAACTAAAAATTTTTGATTTTTTTCTTTAGCAATAAACTCTAGCATTATTCATCACCCTCTATCTTTCCTGATGTAGAACCAGCCATCATTAATCCCAGCTGTTTTTCTGTAGCTTCCGAAGACTCCACTACTCCTACAATTTTTCCTTCATATATTACTGCAATCCTATCACTTACGTTCATAACCTCATCAAGTTCTAATGAAACTAGTAATACAGCTCTCCCTTTATCCCTTTCTTCCACAAGCTTTTTATGAATAAACTCTATGGCACCTACATCTAATCCTCTAGTAGGTTGTCCTGCTATAAGTAGAGAAGGACTTCTGTCCACTTCCCTAGCTATTATTGCCTTTTGTTGATTTCCTCCAGACATAGCTCTAGTTTTCGTATATAAACCTTGTCCACTTCTTACGTCAAATTCTTCAATAAGTTCTTTAGCTTTTTTATTAATCTCATTTTCATTTAATATTCCATTTTGTGAGAAAGGTTTCTTATAATATGTTTGAAGAACCATATTTTCTGAAAGTTTAAAATCTAAAACCAATCCGTGTTTATGTCTATCTTGTGGTATATGTCCAATTCCTAGTTCTGTTCTTTTTCTAACTGGCAAGGTTGTAATATCTTTTCCTAATAATTCTATTTTTCCAGATTCTACTTCTCTTAGTCCAGATATTGCTTCTAAAAGTTCTTTCTGTCCATTGCCATCTACTCCTGCTATTCCTAATATTTCTCCCGCTCTAATCTCTAAGCTTAATCCATCTACTGCCTTTAATCCTCTATTATCTTTTACAACTAAATTACTGATTTTCAATATTGTCTCTTTAGGCTTTGATTTTTCTTTTTCTACTTTAAAGTTAACTTCTCTTCCAACCATAAGGGAAGCCAAAGTTTCTTCACTTGTAGTTTCTACATCAACAGTGTCTATATATTTCCCTCGCCTTATAATTGTACATCTATCTGCAACTTCTTTTATCTCTTTAAGCTTATGGGTAATTAATATAATCGACTTGCCTTCTTCAATTAGTCTTTTCATTATATTCATTAATTCTGTTATTTCTTGGGGAGTTAAAGCTGCAGTAGGTTCATCAAAGATCAGTATTTCTGCATTTCTGTAAAGCATTTTTAAAATTTCCACACGTTGCTGCATTCCTACAGTAATGTCTTCAATTTTTGCATAGGGGTCAACATCTAATCCATATTTTTCTGAAAGTTCTTTGATTCTTATAGCTGCTTTAGCAGTATTAAGTCTCCCACCTTCTGTAGGTTCTTGACCAAGAATAATGTTTTCTGTAACTGTAAAATTATGAACTAGCTTGAAATGTTGGTGCACCATTCCTATACCTAATTCATTTGCTACATTAGGATTGTCAATTGACACATTTTTACCCTTTACTCTAATTTGTCCTCTCTCTGGTTTATATAAGCCAAAGAGAACGCTCATAAGAGTAGATTTTCCCGCACCATTTTCACCTAAAAGAGCATGTATTTCTCCAGGTTTAACTTGCAGTGTAATATTATCATTTGCTACTATTCCTGGAAACTCTTTTCTAATATTAAGCATTTCAATAATATACTCCATAATCGCAACTCCTTACCTTCATATTACTTAATATTGTTAATATTAGTTAAATTATATAATAAAAATCCTTCTAAACCTACTTATTTATAGTATACCATTGTTTTTTTAATTATGACTTTATATTTTTTTAATATTCTATTTTCTAAATATAAAAAGCCCATTTTTAAATGGGCTCTTTACAATACTTTTATAATTATTCTATTGTACTTGGTACTTCAATCTCGCCATTTATTATTTTTTCTTTATACTCATTTATTGTATTTACAATATCTTCACTTAAATTTGGATTTTCTTCAGGTATTCCAACACCATCGTCAGCTAATGTTAATGTAGTTACTTCCCCACCAGGGAACTCACCATTTTGAGCTGCTTCAATAACACTATAAGCAGCTACGTCAACTCTCTTCATCATAGAAGTAAGAACTACTGAACTTCCATCAGCAAGTTTTCCATCTTCATATTGGTCCTTATCAACACCTATAACCCAAACAGTTTCTCCATTTTCAACTCTATTTTTGGCTTCATTAATTACACCATTACCAGTTCCACCAGCTGCATGATAGATAACATCTACACCTTGTTCATACATTGTAGAAGCTATCTGCTGTCCTATACTTGGATTACCAAAGTCTCCAGCATATTGAGCAACAACTTCTATTGAAGGATCAACAGCCTCAACTCCTGCTACAAATCCTGCATGGAACTTTCTAATCAATGGGAAATCCATTCCTCCGACAAATCCTACTTTACCACTTTTTGTTGCTTTAGCTGCAGCTACACCTACTAAGAATGATCCCTGCTCTTCAGCAAACATAACAGATGCAACATTAGGCTGTTCAACAACAGCATCAATTATAGCAAAGTTAGTTTCTGGATATTGAGGAGCAACTTCTTTCATAGATTCTTCAAATAAGAATCCAGCAGCTACTACTACATTATAGCTTTCATCTCCAAAAGCACTTAAGTTTGGTATGTAATCTGCTTCTTCATTTGATTGAATATACTTATATTCTTTTCCTTCAGTCCAATTATTATCCTTAGCATATTGAACTATACCTTCCCAAGTACCTTGATTAAAGGATCTGTCGTCAATTCCACCAGTATCTGTAACAAAACCTACTTTGAAGTCAGAACCTTCGTTTCCACTTTGTCCACAGCCAGCTAATAAACCAACTGCTAACATCATAACTAACATTAACGATATGATTTTTTTAGTCATTTAATAGACCTCCCTTTGAATTAATATTTTTTGCACAACGTATATACTATTCTACACAAATTCAAAAATTCCTTTTTAAATTTATAACTTTTAATAATTTAATCTTAACAAGTATTCCCATTTTTCGCCACAAACCCAGCTTTTACAAGAATCTCAGTAGCCTTATTTGTTTTTTCTTGATTAACTAAAACTATAGGGCCTGTGCATCCCATACCACTTTCCGCATATATTCCTTCCTTCCAAAGTGTTTTAACAGCATCTTCAAGTTCCATTATGTCTATGCCTGAGATTGATCCTGTCGCAACCTCCTTTGGAGGAACTACTATTTCATCATTGGATATTTTTTTGTCGTCCTTGACAAGGGATTTTAATATTTCTTCATACCTTGTACCCTTTACCTTAGCAAATTCTTTCTTAGCTACCATAGTTAAATTTCCTTTAGCAAGCTGCGCAGCATATTTTATTGCATTTGCTACAACTGGCACACCTGAAGCCCTTGATAGTATTAAGATATTTCTATCGTATCCATCACCAATTCCTGGTCCATATCCATAGCCCATGGCTTCATAATTTCCTCCAGTTGTATAGGAAGAAAATACCTTCATCATTATATTTCCTGTAAGGGAATCAGTTACCATTACGTCTACGGCACCCTTTAATAGGTCATTACCTCTCATAACACTTCCACCATCGGATCGAGTTGACTCTCCAAAGTTTATTTCATATCCACTATCATTTAGCTCCTTTAGTGCTCTTTCAACTTGGCGTGCCCCATCTACATTAAGTATACCAACTGTTGGACTTTCAATTCCCATGGCCTTAGCTGTTATTATGCCATATACAGCATTTTTAACCATGGCCTCAGTCCTGTGGGCCGATGAAGTTCCTGTAGTAGTGGCTATAAACATTTCTCTTCCAGTGGCAGGTGTAACTACTCTACCTACGGTAGATACCCCAATAGGGAAATTATAATGCATAGTTACGCATGCGTTAATATATCCTCTATCAAGAAGTTCTTCCATCTTTTTATGGGCCTGTTCTTCAGAGTTTGCCTCTACTATCTCTAAGTCAGTTTCTACCTTAGGTCCTATAAGCACTATATCAAAACCTTCAGCATCTTTAGCTGCAAGCTCCGCTCCCCTTACTAAATTTTCTGTGCCATGTTCACTGCCTAAAGTAGTAAGTCCAACTCTAACCTTTTTACCAAAATTCCCTGTATCTAAGGCCTCGGCTATTTCAATAAACATATTCCCAATCATCTTTTTCATAGCCTGATTATTACTCATAACTTAGCACCCCTTATTCACTTAATAAATGCTGTCCAAAGTTTCTCATAGCCTCAGCTATCATAACCTTTATTTCATCCTTAGAAGCTCCTGTATTTTCATCGGTATCACCTGAGTTTCTTTCGATAATAACTGATACACCATCAAATAAATTAGTCATTCTTCCTAGGAAAAGACTACCCTTACCAACTATCATTACCTTATTTAAATCACCCTTAGTTAAATCTTCACGGGCAAAACCTAAGTATGGAACTCCCGATGGTATATGTCCTTGAGTAGGTGCCCATCCCGGCATACCATGTTTTTCTACGAATTTTGCTAAATCTTTTCTTTCAATATCCTTTCTCTTAACTCCAAGGGCTGCAATCATCTTATAATTAGAAGTAGGTACATCTCCAGCTCCCGCTGGCTTAGTTACATCTGGATTTTGCATCTCCACAGAATATTTATCTATATCTGTAATCTTTAAACTTCCTTTATCAAGGGGAGTAGTAATAAGAGATGTAATAACCGCCTGTGGCGATGACCCTGTTCCAACTGTATGTCTACCTACTAAATCAGTTCTTATAACTGGATTCACACCATCATTTTTACTTATAAGTACTGCAAACCCACCAAGTACATCTTCTAAAATAGGCATATCCTTTTTAACATGGTCCTTACCATTCATTCCAAGCTTAGCTGTTGCTCCCCCTGCAACTAGAACTACATTTTCATATACCCCTGCCTTAACTAAAGCTGCTGCTTCAATCAATGCATGGGTTGGAGCTGCACAAAAGCCCCTCGTATCTGAACCAGTAGCATTTACTGCACCAACTATCTCTGCTATGGCCTTAGCAAAATTTCCTCCACCTCTTTGGTTCATATCTCCACAGGCTTCTTCTGAACACTCTATAATATAATCTATATTAGTTACATCTATATTATTTTTATCAAGAAGATGCTTAAAAGCAAGAACTCCTGAAGCTTTAACCACTAAATTTTCAAACATTACATGGGCATTGAGGTTTTGGTCTATATCATGGGCTCTCTTAACACATCCCACTAGCTTCCCATCATTGTATATAGCCTGTGCATGGCTTTCCTTTATATGCTTTTCGATTTCATATAGTTCTTCTCCCTCTTTTAATTTAGCTACATCATCTTTGAAAAGAGGGTGTTTTCCTAACTTAGTCTTTATTGTTTCTGTAAAGTTTTTCTCCAGTTTTACTAAATCAAAGGAGTCACATATTTTCATCAATGCAAAAAATTCATCTTGAGGCATTATTTCACCAAACTTACCAAATCTATCTGCCCCTTTTACGTCTTTGTCATACCAGGGCATATCATAGCCCCTTAACTCCTCTGGAGTTATGTTTCCTATATATGTTTGATTTGGAGCATAATTTACTGCCTGTTCATAATTTCTAATATGTTCAGGAACTTTCTTTAAATACTCTGAATCAGGATTAGTTAACTTTTCAGTAGTTTGAGTAGTTCCATTGTGCATAACCATATCAGGAGTATGTACTAATACATATCCAGTTCCCTTTACAACTGCATAACTCATATTTTGCACCTCCAAAGTTATTAATATATATTATATAGTAAAAAATTATAAATACCCTTCAAATTGCTAAAATAGGTGGTGTATCCACCACCTATTAAATATTAATCTTCAAATACTGTTTGATCATCAACTTCTGTTTGTAATGCCTTAAGAGCCTTTTCTATTAATTTTCTTCTTAATTTCTTTTCTTCTTCATAATCTAACTCGGGATTTCCAAGTGGATGTGGAATAGCAATAGCAGGTACTATTCTATTTGCACCAACTGTTAGTGAGATCGGAACTACTGTACAAATATGTACAACAGGAAGTCCTGCCCTTTCAATTTCCTTAACCATCGTTGCGCCGCAACGGGTACAGGTACCTCACGTAGAGGTTAGTATAACTGCGTCTACTCCATCATCTACCAATTCTTTAGCAAACTCAGCTGCGAATTTTTTAGCATTTGCAACTGAAGTACCATTTCCAGTAGTAGAGTAGTAATATCTGTGAAGATTACCAATAATACCTTCTTTTTCTAAATCTCTAAGTACATCAACAGGAAGTACCCTATCGGCATCTTCATTAGCATAAACTGGATCATAGCCACCATGGGCTGTTTCATATGTATCATCAGTTAGGTTAATTACGCCTTCTATGTCATATTTACCGTATCTTGAAGCACTGGAAGATTCGATATGGTCTGGATTCCCCTTAGGTACAATACCACCTGAAGTCACAACTGCTATTTTTGCCTTTGTCATATCTTTAACTGGTGGATTTGGTGGAACATTATCAAAATCAGGCATAGGATACTCTGTAACAAATTCCTCGCCTTTAAGCTTCTTAACTATCATATCTACTGCTCTTTTAGATCCTCTTTCTTCTAAAAATAGATTTTTTCTAATTCCTCTTTCTATATAACCTTCTTCAGCTGGGGACCCAATCTTCTCACCTTTAGCTAACTTTAGGGCAAGTTTTGCCATTACCGGAACTGCCTTTCTCATGGCAGCGGCTGAATTTCCAGTTTCAACAATATATAAATCCTTTTTGTACATATCAGCACCTGGGTTCTCAGGATACATGGCAGTTAAAACAGGAATATTCATTTCATCTTTCACAAGCTTAGCAACTGTACCACAAGCAGTACCATATCTACCTGCATTAAAGGCTGGTCCTGCTATAAATAAATCTGGATTATGCTTTTTAATCATATCAAGAACTTCAGTTTTAGCTTCCTCCAAATTTTCATTAAAATATGAATCTCCACAGACAACAGTAGCAACTATCTCTGCATCTTCCCCCAATGCTTTATCAATGGCCATACCTGGCCCTACAACACCTTCTCTTAATTCTGGTGGTATATTGGCTTTCTCTTCACCACCGATACCTGCAAAGAACTGGTTAATATAATGAACAACTCTTAATTTGCTCATGCTTTCCCCCCTCTCGTATTTTAAAAACGGGAATTTTTTATATAACACTATCTTTACTTCACACAATTTCTTAGGTTCCCACGGAACCTTTATAACATGGACTTTTAAAATCAAAATTAGGGTTAATTTTTATATTTTAGTATTTAGAAAATTGGTCTCTCATTGATTTCATTTCTTCAATAATTTCGTCAACTTCAAGCACCATTTCCATCATTCCAACTTGCTCATCGTATACATCGGCATCAACAGCTTCTTTAAACTCTGGCTCCACTGCATGATATACAGCTAAACCTAATTCAACACCTGCTAATGCTCCTGCAAATGTTGGATCTCCTGCTGTAACAGTTTCTGCTGATAATCCAGCAGCCTCAGCTTCAGCTGCTCCAAAAATTACTACTACATTTTCTCCCCCATGCTTTTCAGCTAATTCTTTAACCCTTTTTTGATTTTCTAAGTCCATTGCTCCTGCAGCCGTTCAGACAAAACACTCCGTAGAAGAATATACTATCTCAGCGCTTTCCACAGTCTTTACACATTCTTCAATAGCTGGTCCTGGAATGCCATCTCTATCACCAATGATGATAACTTTTTTATTTTCAAGAATGTTCATCAAAACCTTCCTTTCCCATTATAGTTTTTTGTAAATATTATAAATTCATTCTATATACTTTTGTCTATTTAAAATGCCTCTCTTAACTTCTTATGGTCATAATCACTTATATTTAATATCAAAGGATTAAAACTTTTATTAAAAAGTAGTTGCTGACATTTTATTGAATCCTAATTCATTTGTCGCACCAGTTATTACTTGTATCTCAGCTTTAATACTTCCATCTGGTCTTAAACTTCCATCAAATCCACCAGCTATTTTGTCTACATAGTCTAAAGTTCCAATCACTTTTTTCATTGGAGGAAGTATTATAATTTCATTAGCATTTCCACCAGTAACTACAGCGTCCGCCTTAGGATCAGCATCTGCTAATGATTGGGATGCCCCATCTCTACCTGCATATTCGTCTGTTACTATTACAGTTCTTACTCCTTCATTTTCAATTTTCTTACAGTTCATAATAAGGTCAGTGTCAGGATTTCCAAAACCTTCTTGTGAAATTATTACTCCATCTAATCCTAAGAATTTAGTAAGTTTTGCAGTCCAGTTAGAAGATCTTTCCTTATCTGCAAGATACACATTTTCGTTAGTAATAATTACTCCAACAAAATTTATATCCTTTCCATGTCTTTCATATAAATCTTCTATTATTGGATTATTTAAGTGATGGTAAGTGGTGTTTTTATCACAGGCTGAAACACAGTTACCACTTAATATAGCCCCATCCATTACTTCTGTTGGATAAAGTATGGTAGGAACTATTCTCTTTGCATCAACTCCATATACATATGTATCATGTAGTAAACCTTGAGTTTGAAGCATATATACATATCCTACTTTAGGTAAATCAGGATACTCATTAACTTGCTCTATTAATGGCTTTGTTTCATAAGTTATTAATTCATCTGGCTCCACTTCTTTACCAGCTTTGCCTAAGTATGTAGCTGCCTTTAAACCAGCCATTCTAGCTGCTGCTTCATATTCATGCTGTCTTAAGCCTTCCACAGGCTCTACAACAATACATACATTGTTTGTTTTAGAGAAAGGCGTGTATTCTGATCCAGGACCAGTCATATCTATAATACCTTCTTGGAATCCTACAATCCTACCACAAGTAACGACTGCAGCACCCTTTAAAACATGGGTACGTCCTGAACCAACTGTTGTAACTTTGTTCATTACCCCTGGGAAGATTCCCCCTGGTCCATCTACCTTTACCCTTGGTTCAATTACATCCTTTACAGGAGTAATTCTCACTTCTTCCCCTGGTCTAGCTAATTCAACATCAATACTTTTAATATGGTCATCTTCCACTAAAAGGTCAATAAGTTCTTGCTTGTTTACATACAGAGTTCCATTTTCAACTTTTGTTTTATCTCCAAATTGAACATCTGTAATATTAATTTTACCAAGCTCTAAACGCACAACCTTCACCTCCCTTTATTTTTACAGCTTGTACTGAGGAATGTCAGTACACCTGCAATAAACTAATCTAAATGTTTTTCAATCATGGCTTCAATATTGTCTTTATTAGCGTCATCTTTAGTTACTTCGTCTATCTTTGCTCCACCTTTGTATAATGCTATTGTTGGTAGTCCTAATACTCTTTGTTTAATAGCTAATCTTCTTGCCTTTATTGTATTTAATTTGCAAAACTTCACTTTACCTTCATATTTTTTAGCAAGGGCCTCAACATCTGGCATAAGAGCCTTACATGGCTCACATCCATCACTCCAGTAATCAACTAAAATTAAACCCTCAGCCTTTAGTACTTCTTCTTCAAATGTATTTTTATCTACTGCTAACATATTTTTACCTCCCTTATTTTCTTTTTTATTTGAATTTATTCATTAAAAGCATTTTCAATATATTTTTCTGCTTGAACTGCTGCTATGGCTCCATCTGCCACTGCTGTTACTACCTGTCTTAAGGATTTTTGTCTTATATCCCCTGCTGCAAATACTCCTTCTACATTTGTCTTCATATCTGCATCTGTTATTATGTATCCTCTTTCGTCCATTTCAATCTTATCTTTGTATATTTCACTTAGGGGTATAAATCCTATTAGTGGAAATATCCCAAATGTTCCATCTTCTTCAGCTGCTTGGTATTCTGTTATTTCTCCTGTCTGTCTATTCTTTAATACTATGGATTCTACTATTCCTTCTCCTTTTATTTCTTCAACCACACTATTCCATATGAATTCTATTTTCTCGTTGTTAAATGCCTTTTCTTGTATTGATTTTGCTGCTCTTAATTCGTCTCTTCTATGTACTATTGTTACTTTCCTTGCAAATTTTGTTAGGTACATTGCTTCTTCTACTGCTGAGTCTCCTCCTCCTATTACGAATACTTCTAAATCTGTAAAGAAGTCCGCATCACATGTTGCACAGTAGGATACTCCTTTTCCTGTCAGTTCCTTTTCCCCTGGCACTCCTAACTTTCTTGGTGTTGCTCCTGATGCTATTATTACCGCCTTTGCCCTATATTCTTCTTTTTTTCCTTTTACTACTTTTATTTTATCGCTAAAATCTACTTCTATCACTTCATCTTGCTTTTTCTGAGCTCCAAACTCTTCTGCTTGCTCTACCATTCTTGCTACTAAACTTGGACCTGTTGCATTCTCAACTGATCCTGGGTAGTTTGCCACTTCATTTGTTGTTACTATTTGTCCTCCTGCCTTTTCTTTTTCTAAAATTAAAGTTTTCATCTTTGCTCTAGCCGAATATAATCCTGCCGCCAATCCTGCTGGTCCTGATCCTATTATTACTACATCGTATAGATTTTCCATAATAAATCCTCCTTTATAAATTTGAATAAAACAAGTTAAAATTGATCCATACTTTCTATACCACTCTTAACTAAATAATAATCAATAAGTTTAAAATCGTCCAGTATCTCTTTACTCCATTTAGGCGTATTTTTCCCATTTATAAATTTTTCTGCTGTATTAATGCTCTCTTCAATTATTGATAAAGACTGAAAATCAATTTCTCCTCTTTCAGGGGATATGACAATAGATTTAAAAGGAGTTTCATTTGGCTTCACGCTTCCAGCCAGAGGATGAGTTAATAATCTATGGCCTTTATGAATTTTATCCCTTGTATATTTTAATACCTCTATAAAAGTATAATTCTCTAAATAAATTATACCCATATAATTATTAAATTTTTCATTAACAAGCCCATTATTGGTTACTAATATTTTTTTCAAACTTTCCACCTCAAGATAGTTTATTTCAAGGAAACGTTTTCATGGGTTTTGCATTTAAATTCACATTTTTATAATTGTTTAATATTAGACAAAATGATATAACAAAAAGGAGCAATAGCTAACCTAGGTTGCCATCGCTCCTCTGTTTTATACCTGAGAGTTTTCTTTCAATTTTAGAAATTGAAATTGCCCCTTCGGTGCCTAAAAAGGCTTTCCAGAGTACTGTCTAGGAACGGTCCTTTTGCCTGAGAACTTTATCATAGCAGGCAGAGCTATGACTTATACCTTCGGCGGCTATTTTAAGAGCTCTCTCCCGTACCTTTCATCCAGTCATTGTCTCTTATAAAATTTTATAATATTTTATAAGATGGTATAAATATCTTCTATAGCCATTATATACAATTGAGAATTTTTTTACAATAATTATTTGTTATTTTTATACCAAAAATTATTTAACATTTATTTAATTTCTATTAATTCATATTCCTTTGACCCTAAACCTATTTCTGCACCATATTCAAAAATATGATTTACATCAACATCTTTATGCATATGTTTAAATTTATCTTCCCCAGGTTTAACATTATAATCTACTTCTGAATTAGGTAGGGGCATTTCTTTGTTTATTAAATCAAAGGCTGCTTTATCTATTGCAACAGGATCTGTTGAGGCTAATACTCCTATATCCCTAACTATAGGAGCATCACTCCATGGAACACAATCGCAAAGAGGAGTAACATTTATAACAAAATTCATATAGGCTACCTTGCCAATTTTATTTTTCACTGCACCTAATGCATATTCTGCCATCTTCTCTTGGAAAACATCAGTTTTTGTTTCCCATCTAACTTTAATAGCCCTTTTAGGACAAGCTGTAGTACATTCTCCACAACCTATACAATCTGAAATAGATATTTCTGCTTTGTCATTATCTTTTAAGCTAATGGCATCTTTAGGGCACCATTTTGTACATATTCCACAACCTATACATTTTTCTATATTAACCTGTGGTTTAACATCTGAATGCTGTACCTGCTTACCCGATGCCGTTGCACATCCCATGGCAAGGTTTTTAATAGTTCCGCCAAATCCTGCCAGCCCATGACCTTTGCAGTGGGATAAAACTATCATACTTTGAGAGTTATATATTTCACCAGCTATTTTTACAGTTTCACAATTTTTTTGATTAACTTCAACGTCAATTACATTTTTGCTAAATAAGCCATCGGCAATAATTATTGGTGCACCTACTACTGAGTAAGCAAAACCATTTTCTATAGCTGTAACTAAATGGTCTACACTATTAGTTCTACTTCCTGTATATAATGTATTTGTGTCAGTTAAGAAGGGTTTGCCACCATATTCTTTTATTTTATCTACTATTTGTCTAACAAACACAGGATGTATATATCCATTATTACCTTTTTCACCAAAATGGATTTTAACAGCCGTTTGATCCCCTTCTGATATTGCTTCATTCATGCCTGCTTTATCAAAAAGCCTTCTTATTTTGTTTGATAGATTATTTCTTTTAGAATTTGATCTAAGATTTACAAAATATACTTTACTACTCATTTTTAATCACCCCTTAGTATTATCTGATAAAGAATATTGCTAAAGTTCCTGGTCCAGCATGGGTTCCTATTGTAGGCCCAATTTCAGAAACAATAATCTCCTCAGGATTTAAATTATTTTCAACTTCCCTTTTAAGATCCTCTACCCTATCTATATCACAAGCATGGCCTATACCTATCATAGACCCTTCCTTAAGACCTCTTTCCTTAGAAATTTCTATCATTTTTTTTATAAGCTTTTTACTTCCCCTAACTTTATCTATTGGCTCAACTACACCATCAACAATTGCTAAAATAGGTTTTACATTTAGCAAATTGCCTAGCACCATTTTACTAGTACTAAGCCTTCCGTTTTTATGTAAATATTTAAGGGTAAGTACAGAAAATATTTGCTCCGCACCATCAACCATTTTATTTATTTCTTCAAGTACTTCGTCTATAGATTTATTTTCTTTAATCATCCTAGCAGCTTTTACAACTATCATTCCACATCCAAAGGATAAAGATCTTGAATCAATAACATGTATATTTTCATTATCTAACTCATTTTTAGCTAAAATGGCAGATTGATGGGTTCCACTTACTCTACTTGAACCATTGATTACTATTATATATTCATATCCTTCTTCAAGCGCTTTCTCATAAGCAGATTTAAACTCACTTGGAGGAACCTGTGAAGTAGAAGGTATCTCTTCACTCTTTTCCACTTTTCTATAAAAATCTTCATTAGTTATATCTATACCATCTTTATATTCCTCAGTTCCAAATCTAACAGTTAATGGTACAACTGTAATATTTAATTCATCAGCTAGTTTTTTAGGTATATCCGATAAACTATCTGTAATAATTTTAATTTTATTCATTATGCCACTCCTTACTTTACTAATCTTATTTAACAAAGGCAACAGCAATACAGCCAGGTCCTGCATGGGTTCCAACCACAGCCCCTACTTTACCCATTATAACTTCTTTTATAGTGAAATTATCTTCCATTGCATTTAATAGTTCTTGAACGTATTCAGGTGCATTAGAATGAAAAACACCAACTGTTTTTGTCTCTAAGTCCATATTGTTTTCTTTAATCCAATTTATTACCCATTTAATAGCTTTTTTTCTGCCTCTTATTTTATGTTCTAATTTTAGTCTTCCATCTTCCATGGTTATTATTGGTTTTATGTTCAAAAGCTTTCCAACTACCGCTTGACTTAGGGATAATCTTCCTCCTAATTGTAAGTATTTTAAATCATCTACAATGAATTTATACACCATATTATCCCTCATATATAATGCTCTATCAACTATCTCATCAAATTCAGCTCCATCTTTAGCCATCCTGGCTGCTTCAATAGCAATTAGCCCTTGAGCTAAAGTTACAGATTTTGAATCTATAATAGCTATATCATTTGTTTCTAAAAATTCTTTAGCAGTTACAGCAGAAGCATATGTACCACTAAGCTGCGCTGACATTAATATAGCTATAACCTTATCTCCAGAATTGATTGCTAATTCGAATTCTTTAATAAATTCTCCAGGAGATACTTGAGAAGTAGAAGGAAGTTTATCAACTTGAGATAGCTTATCAAAAAATTCTTCAGAATTAATCTCTATGCCATCTTTGTATGATTCGTTTTCAAAATTTACTGTTAATGGTAAAACCTTAATATTTAAATCATCTGCGATTTTTTTTGGAATATCTGCCACACTATCTGTTATTATTCTTATTGTCATTTTATTCACCTACTTCATTATTAAATATTAATTGATTTAATCAACATATATTTAAATGATATATTAAATTTTAAAAAATATCTATATAAATAATTAATTTTATATTGTAATTATATAGGTTTTGACTAAGTCATAATTACAAATTGTAAGATTATGATATAATTATTTTAAAAATAATAAATATATTACTTTGATTATTTAAAAAAGAATTTAAATTTTTTGGAGGAATTTTTATGAAGGATACTATTGGAATTATTGGTTGTGGGAATATGGCAACTGCAATTATAGGAGGGATGGTTGAATCTAAATTGTTTCACCCAGACTCTATAATGGTAAGTGATTTGAATTCAGAGAAACTAAATAATATGCAAAATAAATATAAAATCAAAATCTCTAATGATAATAAACAAGTAACAAGCTTTGCCCAAATCTTAATCCTAGCTATTAAGCCTTACATTCATAATAGAGTTCTTAGTGAAATCAAACCTTTCATAAAGAAAGATACTATTATAGTTACCATTGCTGCAGGCATAGATATGGCATACATAGAAGAAAGTCTCGGTAGTCAGACTAAGGTTATAAGAACTATGCCTAATACTCCCGCATTAGTTAAAAAGGGAATGAGTGTTATATGTCATAATAAGAATATAACTGAAACTGAACTAAATACCGTTGTTAAAATATTTCAAAGCTTTGGCAAGGTTGAAATAATAGAAGAAAAACTCATGGACTACATACCAGCCATTAGTGGTTCATCTCCAGCCTATGTATTTATGTTTATTGAAGCTTTGGCCGATGGAGCTGTGGCTAGTGGAATACCTAGGGATAAGGCATATAAAATGGCCGCATCAACAGTTTTAGGAGCGGCCCAGATGGTTTTAGAAACTGGTAAGCATCCTGGAGAATTAAAGGACATGGTTTGTACTCCTGGTGGAACTACTATAGAAGCCGTTATGGCTCTTGAGAAGAATGGATTTAGAAATGCTGTTTTAGAGGCCATGAAGGCTTGCAATAAAAAAGGCCTAGAGCTCCTAAAGAATAAATAAATAAAAGGGACCTCCTAGCTATATTGATAGGAGGTCTTTTTAGATAAACTATAAAAATTTTATTTTATGCAACTTCTTCTTTTACATTAACTACATTGTCTAAAGCAGATTTTATCATCGTGAAAGCTGTATAAACAATTACACCTATTACTAACCAAGTTAATATATTAAGTGGTAATGTTTTAACAATATAGGCAGCTATGAAAACACCAATAACTCCACCAATGATTATGCCCATAGAGGCCTTTCTATCATAAGCACCTTCTTTAACAAATTTAACAGAAGCAACTGGCATTAAGAAGGCACAAGATCCCATCATTATTGGAAAGGCTACCTTTGGAGACATACCAAGTAAATATACTAATGCCATACATGGTGCATATAATCCAATACCCGCAGTCATCAAAGCCCCTAATACAAAGTTGGCAAATATTGCAATAATTAATTTTGTTCCTGTTAAACCAATGGCTTCTCCACCACCAGGCATCCATTGCATTTTACCAGCTAACATTAGGAATGCCGTTGCAAATAAAGCTATACCCATAATAAATTGAATTTTCTTTTCTGGAAGTTTTGAAACAAATCCTGCACCTACCCAAGCTCCCACTGTTGCAGCAGCAAGCATTGATACTAATGTAATGGGTTCAACGTCTATGACTTTAATAAATATAAATGCCTCTAAAATTACCGGTATTGTATGTGCCACGTTAAGGGTTCCAGGAATTACTCTATCCTTAGTTTGCTTCATAAATTTAAGCATTGCAGTGGTTGGAGCAAAAGAACCGATTCCTAAAGTATCGAAAAAGTCAGTTATAAATCCTATACCTACTACTTTAACCCATGAGTTGTTTTCAAGATTATCCTTATTTTGGGAAAAATCCTTAAAAAATATTGCAGAAAACCATAGACCAAAAGCTCCTAATGCACCTAAAATTGCCGTTATCATAATTATTTCCTCCCATCTAATTTTTTCTTTTTTAATATTAAATTTCATTAATCAACAATACTCTCCATACCTAATGATATAAAACTTTAATAGTTAATTAACAAACGATCCAATCCAAAAGTTATTTTGCTATAAATCCATGTTTAACTGGATCTTCTGGGTCGATAATAAAATGATTAAAACCAGTTATGAAGGCTGATCCTGTAATTTCTGGAGTAACTGTTTTAAATTCGCCCATTTGGCCCGTCCCAACAATTTTTCCTTTAAATATAGTTCCAATTATGCTCTCATAAACAAAATACTCTTCTTCTTTAAGTTTTCCCTTTGCATACAAAGTAGCTAACTTTGCACAAGTTCCTGTTCCACAAGGAGAACGGTCAAATTGGCCCTGTCCAAAAATAACTACATTTTTATATGTTGCCTCTGGATGAGTTGGCTCATCATATATTTCAACTAAATCTACAGTATTAATATGGGATAACTCAGGATGTCTTATTTCAATTGTGTCATTAATAATCTCTCTTATCTCTAATCCAATCTCTGTAAGTTTACTAGCATTTTCCAGATTCACTTTTACTCCAAGTTGTTTAGCATCAACTATTGCAAAAAAGCTTCCTCCAAAGGATATATCTAATTCTATTTCGCCTATTTTGGGTAGTTCAATTTTTACATTCTCTTTATATAAAAAGGCCGGGACATTAACAAAAGATACTTCTTTAACTTTTCCATTTTCAACTTTTGCCCTTGCCTTCACAAGTCCAGCTGGAGTATCTAATGTAACAACTGTTATAGGTTCTACTGCTTGAACCATTCCAGTTTCAATTGCTACTGTAACAGCACCTATAGATCCGTGACCGCACATATTTAAATATCCGCCACCATCCATAAATATAATTCCAAAGTCTGCTTCTTCACTAACTGGAGCAGTAATAATTGAACCAAACATATCATTATGTCCTCTAGGCTCATGCATAATAGCTGTTCTTATATGATCCATATTTCTTTCTAAATACATCTTTTTTTCTGCCATGATTTTTCCCGGTATTTTAGGTATTCCACCAACTACAATTCTTGTTGGTTCACCCATAGTATGAGAATCAATGGCATGTAAACTATTTGTAAGTTTCATTTATTTTGCCTCCTTCTTTCTCATTTTCAATTTCAATAATGCTAAGGCCTTACGTGCATCGGTATAGTCTGCATTATTTTCTCCAACAACTTCTGTTTCAATCCCATCCTCAGATTTATTAAAATCTACTATGGTATCCATGTATTTATTAGTTACTACAAACTTTCCTTGAGTCCCAACAAAACTCATACCAACAATGGGAATATCCCTTTTCCCAATTTCTTCAATTGTATTTGCAAAATCTACGTGGGAATTTCCCCAGCCATCAACAGATAGAATAACTCCATCTACTCTCATAGCTTCTACCCATGTGGCAGCCCTTTGTCCAACAAAATACTTTTCCTTGTTGTCTTGAGGAGTCCCCACTATTATTACTCCCAATAAGTCTGTATCTTCATCTTTATCAACAACATCTAAAAGTGGATCTCTAAAATGATGTAATGTAGTTTCCTTAGTTGATGGTCCAATTCCCATAAAATCACCTCTTAAGTCATTGCTCTAAGTGCACCATCTCTATATTCATTTGGAGATAATATAATGGGCACATTTCCTAAGTCTATATTTGATCTTCCTCCTTCATATCCTGAAGGTTCATTAGGGAATAACTGATTGTCATGCATAGCTCCCTGTCCGCCAACTTGTTTAATAATTACTACCTTTTTCTTTCCTTCTCGTATTTTGTCGTGAAATTCATGGGTCTCATCTGCATTTCTCCCATCTAACTCCTTCAAAATATTACGATAGTTTTGAATAAATAAGTCGCATTCTTTATGAATCCTAGTAGCTATTTCTCTATTAAATTTATACTTATCATCTAAAGTCACATCTAAATGAATTATTATGTCTTTGTCTGACGGAGTTCCTGCCTTATTTAGCTTTAACTGGTTTCTTAATATTCCTTCTGAGGAACCAAAATTTCCTATTTGATCCCCATTGACATAAGCTCCAGTTAACATTACATAGACACCTGTCAATGTATGGGTTATACCTTCCCCCAACCTTCCTAAAACTTTGGTTGATATTGGAATAATGTCTATAATATTATTAACTTCCACATCATAATTTCCAGGTTTAATTACGTTTATTCTAATATCGTTGAAAAATGAAACTCTTTCTGCTATGCTTTTTGTTGCTTTTTTGTCAATTTTCATTATCCCTTTTTCAATACTATTTCCATCTTCTATAATTACATCATTTATATGAAAAGATTTTATAACTAACCTTCTAAGTATCTTTTCAGTCATACTATTTACCACCCTTGTTTTTAAGCCCTACTTCCAGTATCTTTACTGGAAGTAGAGATTTATATTAAACTTTAGCTACATATTCATATGGTAAAGATACTATTTTTCCAACACTTGGAATCTCAATTAGCTGTTTAAGTGAATCCTTTACTATATCCCTTTGCATTTCTGGATTATTAGGTTCACCTGCATTAGCCCCCATTGGAACTAACGGAGCAACAGCCCTTGGAGAACCATTTTGTCTAACTACTGGTGGTAATGCAGCAATAATTATTGTAGGAATCCCCGATTCCTCTATAGCTCTCTGTACAATTACAGCAGAGCGGTGACAAGTACCTCAGCCAGCAGTTAGTAATACTGCATCAACATTTTCATCCTTTAGTCTTCTTGCTATTTCAGGTCCCGTTTCATCGGTGAATTTTTGTTGATCTCCTCCACCACCCATGAAACCGAAATGTACAGGTGCCACTTCTTTTATAAAACCTTCTTCAGCTAGTTCTTTCAATCTATCTATAGGGAACATACAGTTAATATCCTTATTAACATCTCCATTATCATATCCTCCATGGGATACCATAAGTTCGCTTGATGGAGCATTCCCTGGAATTTCTCTAAATGTGAAATCACCAGCTAAATTAAATCTTTTATCTGATTTTAGATGTACACCTGCCGCTGTTGCTAAGGCAACTTTCATTTCACTTAGCTCCTTTGTAACGGGAGTCCAAACAGGTGGAGGTGTAATAGGAACAAATATCTCAGATTGTAGTCCCTTAACTACTGTTAAGCTCATTTAATTCCCCTCCTATTTTTTTCTTGATCTATTTTTACATTTTCAGCATATTTCTCATTGATTTCTTCTCCTAATACCTCTGGATAACTCATTAGAAAACCCACTTCTTGTCCAATTTTCAACTCATAGTCAGTTATTAGCATTCTTTTAGGAACTCTAAGATGACCAAGTCTTCCCTTAAAATCAATACCAACTAGCCCATCTTTTATTTCAACTATGACCCCTTCAAAATATCCAGGATTTATACTGTATTTTAATTTATTCATTATAAAACCCCTATTTATTCTTCTTTTTCATAGATTTCTTGTCTCTTTTTACTCTTAGAAAGAACTTGTTCATTTTCAACTAAGTCTATTTTTGTATCAGATTCTTTTTCAATCATTTCTATATTATTGACTTTAACATTAGGGTTCCATTTTCTTTCTGGAGACTTTATTTCTTCACCTGCAATAACAGCCTTAAGCATAGCTAATGCCCTTACTGCATCTTCTTTACATAATGTGTTATTGGATAGTATTTCATTTTCTATACCTTGCTTAGACTTATTTAAGTCAATCATATTTTTCATATATTTATTTCCAACAACAAGGGCTCCTTGATTAGCTGCAAAGGTCATACCTACAACTGGTACGTCCCTCATACCAACTTGCTCATGATGGCTTGCAAAGTCAATGTGATTGTTTCCAAATCCTTCAGTTGTAATGATTGCTCCATCTAAATCCATAGCTTCAACAATCATCCCTAATCTTTCTGATACATAGAATTTCTCAGAGTTAATTTGAGGAGAACCAACAAATATAACTGCTGCTAAATCTATTTCTTCGTCCTTCATAGCTTCTTGTACAAGAGGCTCTCTCCAATAATGTCTTGAAGTTTCCTTAGAAGCTGGTCCAATACAAGTAAGGGCATGGATTCCACCGTCCATTACCTCAAGGGGAGATAGCACTACTGGAACGTTCCCAAGGTCAACATTAGGCTTTCCACCTAATATACCTACAGGTTCAATAGGTAATATTAAGTTATCATGCATTGCACCTTGACCCATTATTTCTTTAATAATTGCAATTTTCTTTTTGTTTGGTCTTCTATATTGTATAAGTTCATCAGTATCTACAACTAAACTATCATCGACCTTCTTAAGGGCTTCTCTTATTTCTTGTGTTATATAATCAGAAGCCTTATGGGCTGCCAAAGGACCTGGTCTTTCCATATTAGTATGTTCTTTAATCATCACTTCTGTCTTTATGAAAATCTCGCCTTTGTCAGGAGCACCTGGTCTTCCCCACATAATATTTCTCTCAAGAATACCTTCTGATGAACCAAACTCACCTATTTGCACTCCATTTTCATCGGTACCTGTTACCATCATGATTACACCATCAATAACTCTAGTAACACCACTTCCAATTTTACCTTCTTCTTTTGTTGCTATTGGCTGAACATCCATTATTGTTTCACTGTAAGTATCATATTTATCCGGTGTTATTATTTCTACTTTTACGTCAACAACTAGGTTATCAGCTTTTACAGCATCCTTACATATGTCTTTCCTTAAATATAATGTAGTGTTTTCAATCTTAGTTTCATCTGCAAGTTCAACTTTATCTATTTTGAAATATTTTTTTACAAGCCTTCTTAATTCTTTAGGCTTAACATCTTCTTTCACAGCAGTTTCATGAACTACACTTAAATCTGATGATTTTACAGAAGATTGATTTGCCATCATATTAGTTTCAGTATTTGTAGTAGCTGCTGCAGGTGCAACCATTGGTATCTCAAGATTAATATCTTTACCTTCACCAATATGAATCTTAATAACTCCTCCATTTACAGCTGTTACTGGTGCTACTGATGCAGTAACTGTTTTAACTTCATTATCAGTAGCCTTGTCATCATTAACTACATTTTCTACTTCTTCCCTATTTTCTTCCATTGAATTAACTCCTTCTAATACATCTAAAGTTAATGGAGTCAATGCATCTACAGTTTTAGTAAGTTTTGCACCTAATACTTCTCCTATTTTCAAAGTGTTCTCTGGAATTTCTAATAATCCTGAATCCTCTAAATCAGGTAAAATATTAGGATCTTCTAAATTTGATGGCTCTATTACTGTACCTGCTTCAAATCTACAGCATGTAACAGCAATATCATTAGCATGTTCTTTTGCAGTTTCTGCAGTTATAGACATTTTATATCCCCTCCTTCATATACTGGTTATTACTTTTTTCTTCTATATAATTTATGGCCTGTGGCCCTTAAAACATGGTCTGTACTATGATATACCGGAACTCCTAACCTAGGAGCTACTTTCATAACTGTATTAGTTCAGTCCTCACAGGTTCCAGTGATAATAACTTCTGCTCCTTGTCTTTTAAGAAATAATACTTTTTCTGTTTGCCCTGGACAGCTACCTGGCTTATCACATCTATATCTGCCATTTTTTTCTACCATTCGTTTACATTTAGTTTCAGCTATCACAGTAGCACCCATACTTTCAGCTATTTCCTTTAATCTTTCCTCTTGGGCTCCACATTCACAAGCTATAACTCCAATTTTTCTATTATCCTTTGGAAAAGGTAGACTTACCAAAACTCCCCCAACTGTTTTTGTTATTGGGTCACCTTCATTACCCTTCCTACCGGTAAATGGTCCTCCAATTACTATTTCTCCATAGGGTTTTATATATCCACCACATTTATTTATATAATGTTCTATAGGCGTACCTATGGGTACATCTAGAAAGACCTTACCTTTTTTTGCTCCCATTACTCTACCACCGACTGTTATATCCTTTGTTATAACTGGTCTTCTTTCTTCTATGGCTAGAACAATATTTTTTAATGTTTCAACATTTGAAATAACAGTATTTGCTTCTAATGGCAACTGTCCTGGTTGCAATTCTACCCCTAATAGTTCTCTAACTATTACTCTTTCATCACCAGCAGGATACATATCTGGAAGGAATTTAACTTCAATATTTTCTTCGTTTTTACAAGCCCTACCCATTGCAATAATTGCTTTTTTATATTTTGGTTTTATTGCAATATATCCCTTTGCAGCCCCTGTTATTTCAATGGCATATTTTATACCTTTAATTATTATTTCAGGATTTTCTTCCATAAGCTTTACATTATGGCTTAAAATCGGTTCACATTCTGCAGCATTTGCTATAATGATCCCACCATCTAACTTAACGTTAAACTTTACATGGGTGGGAAAACCTGCTCCACCAGCTCCAACAATACCTGCTTCTTTAATTGCTTCTAAATAATTTTCTGTTTTCTTTATCTTTACAAATTCGTCAGGCTGATTCTCAGAGGCATGGATTATAATTTCATCTTCATTTATTTCTATAACTTTTCCATAAACACTAGAATGTATATTGGTTCCTAGCCCTTCCGGTACAGCAATCAATTGACCTTTTTTAACTTCTTCTCCTATCCTTACAATAGGTTTACAAGGTCCACCTACATGCTGCTTTAATGGAAGTACTATTTTCATCCCTTTCACCTCCTTAATTAATAGTCACACCCATATTAATAGCAATATTGATGCCAAATTATAAGTATAAGTATTTTTTATGATTGTTTTTTATATATATAATTTTTCTATATACTCATTTAACATGGTTCTATGGCTTTTAATTATTTGTTAATTGTTAAACTTTCCTTCCCTATATTCCATTTTCACATCGTCAGTTTTTTATACAAATATTTTCTTAATGAAAGCATTAAAACTTTTAATTCTTTGTAAAATCTAACTATTGCCATAATGTCAAAAATCCGACACAGCGTCATTTTTTTGACACTATGTCGGATTTTTTTTTAATCATTAATTCCATAGCTTTCTAATTTGTAATACAAAGTGGGTCTAGGAACATTAAGTAATTTTGCAGCTTTAGTTTTATTGCCATTGGCTATTTTTAATGCTCTTTTTATAGTTTCTATTTCTACTCTTTTCTTTGCTTCATTTAAGTCTAATGGATAATCTTTAAATGTCTTTGTGGTGATTTTTTCATTCAATATATTGTCAGGCAGTGATTCCTTCGTAATAATATTATTCCTACACATTACTACTAAATATTCCACTGTATTCTTGAGTTCTCTGATATTTCCCTTCCAATTATATCCCTCTAAAATTTTAATAACTTCAGTATCTATTTCAGGAACTTTCATATTATTTTTTTTACAAAACTCATTCAAGAAATGATTGACAAGAATAATTACATCTCCATTCCTTTCCCTCAAAGGCGGAAGTTTTATTTCCACAACATTTAGTCTATAATATAAATCTTCTCTAAATCTACCTTTTTCCACCATTTCCTTTAAATCTTTATTAGTAGCTGATATAACCCTTATATTAACAGCTATATTTTTCTCTCCTCCTACTCTTCTAAACTCCTTTTCTTGAAGTACTCTAAGAAGCTTTGCTTGCATATATAAAGGCATGTCTCCTATTTCATCAAGAAAAAGAGTACCCCCGTTGGCAAGTTCAATAACACCTATCTTTCCTTTTCTTTTAGCGCCAGTAAAGGCACCTTCTTCATATCCAAAGAGTTCACTTTCAAAAAGCCCCGAGGGAATTGCACTACAATTAACAGGAACAAACAACCCATTTCTCCCACTATGTTCATGAATTGCCCTTGCAAAAACCTCCTTTCCCGTTCCACTTTCACCAGTCATAAATATAGTAGTTTCAGTCTTAGCTACATGTCTGGCAAGTTGAATTTTGCTAAGAAGTTTAGGACTTTTTCCAATAATATTACCAAAGTTGTCGTCCGTAAACTTTTTTACTTCATCCCGTAAAAAGTCTACAGTAGTATTTGCCCTTTCAAGTTGTTGGGATAATTCCATTACTTCCGTCACATCCCTTTCACTAGATACAGCACCGATCAATTCACCTTTATAAAATATTGGTATTGCACTAATAACAACATAGGAACCTTTTCTTGGAGAATGATATACATTACTTATTTTTTTTCGGTTTTTTAGTACCTTTAGAAGCATGGCATTTGGAAAAAAATCTTTTAACTTCTTGCCTATGATTTCATGGGATGATAAATTATATAATTTTTCAGCCCTGTCATTCCACAAAAGGACGGTACCTTCCGTATCAATCGTGCACACAGCTTCATGGATATTATTAATTATATGTTTTAACTTCTCACTCATCTCTTCAAATTTCATATAGTAATAATCACGGATTTCTTTTTCACGTATTACACCAATTATTTTTCCATCTTTAACAACTGGAAGTCTACCAATTTTTCTTTTTACCATAATGTTCCTACAATTAATTAGTGTTTCATTTTCTTCAATCGTTATCAGATTTTCTATAACAAACTGACCAACTGAACTTTCAACCTCTTCTTTGATTTTAGATATATCTGTTAATGTGACCACTCCATAAACCTCATCTTTTTCATCAACAATAAACGCTTCTCTAAGATTATTATTCATCATTAATTTTATAGCAGATTTAATCTTTTCATCCTTATTTATAGTAATAAATTTTTTTGACATAACATCTTTAACTATAATATTTGGAGAAAATAGTAACATATTTTCACCTCTTTCTAAATATCTCTTCTATATGTTATCTATAATATATTAAAATTACATTTTATTCTAGCAAATAAAAAAACTACTCTAAAAAGAGTAGCATTTATATATCTTCTAATTCTTTATATTATTTCTTATATCTAATACTGATAAAGCTATATTTGAAGCGTGATCAGCTATTCTCTCCAAATTACTTATTATATCTAAAAATATTACTGCTGAAGCTGGAGTGCATTTTTGTCCACTAAGTCTAGAGATATGATTTGCTCTTAATGTTTTTTCCATGATATTAATTTCTTTTTCCCTTTCTACTACTCTTTTTGCAATGTTTAAGTCTCCAGTTTTAAGAGCGGTTAAAGATTCTTTATATGATTTTAAAACCCAGTCACCCATTACTTTAAGGTCATCTAGGGCTTGAGTAGAAAACTTAAGCCTATTCTCTATTCTATAAATAGCAAGTTCTGCTAAATTATCGGCATGGTCTCCTACCCTTTCAATATCGTTTATAGTACTAAATAATCCATCAATTATCTCTCTTTGTTCTGCAGATATTTCTTCATTGGATATCTTAAGTAAATAACTTGCTATATCCTTCTCCACATCATTAATGATTTTCTCCAGTTCAAAAGTATTCTTTGCCTTTTGTTCATCCAAATCTAAAAATGATGCTATAGCATTATTATAGGATTTTATTACTATATTACCCATATGCAAAACTTCCTTCATAACTTGAACCATAGCTATAGAAGGTGCCTCTAATATTCTATCATCTAGATACTTTATTCCTGGAAGCTTAGACCCTTCATTGGGGTCAAAGGGTATTATTTTATTGACAATAGATACTAAAACTGGAGCAAAGGGAATAAATATCATTGTATTAACTATGTTAAAAAATGTATGCATATTTGCAATCTGTCTTGCAGGATTTTTAGATATAGTAGTCATTATTTTTACTGTAGGCCCTGTTAAAATCAAAACAAAAATTAATGCACCAAACAAATTAAATAGAAAATGTATAAGTGCTGACCTTTTTGCAGTTTTATTAGCTCCAACACTTGAAATAAGCGCTGTAGTACAAGTACCTATATTAGCCCCTAAAATAATTGGAAAAGCCCATTCTATTGTTATAACCTCTTGACTTCCTAAGGCTATCAATAATGCAATGGTTGCACTACTGCTTTGTATCATTGCAGTAATTGCAAAGCCTAATAATAAAGCTAACAAATTGTCAGTAATATTATCAATACCAAAACTATTAATTAGATTATATATATTTTGGGATTCCTTTAATATAAAAGAAGCATTTTTCATATAATCTATGCCAATAAACAAGACACCAAATCCAATTAGTATTTCACCTATACTTTTCGTCTTTCTATCAGATGAAAACAACCAAATCCATACTCCAATTCCAACAGTAATTGGTACTAATGATATAAGATCAAATGAAATTAATTGAGTAGTAAAAGTAGTACCGATATTAGCTCCCATAATTATGCCTACTGCATTTATGAGGGGCATTATACCTGAATTAACAAAACCCACAATCATTACTGTTGTAGCACTACTACTCTGAACAATCATAGTAACAATGGCCCCAACGATAACTCCCATAACTCTATTACTTGTAAAGCTTTCAATGAACCTCTTCATTTGATCTCCAACAGTCTTCTCTAGACCTGTTGCCAAAACATTCATTCCATATAGAAAGAGAGCCAAGCCCCCTAACAAATTTACTAAAATACCCATTGACTTTCCCCCTAATTATTCCCCCTCAAATATACTTGTTTCTCACAATAATATAATTTGTAATACTAAGTGTTAAAATTATGTTAAATGTTAATATGTCTTTCTTATTAAATTTGCTATATCATTTTAGGAAATGATAATTGTCTCAATGCTTCAAACAAAACAATAGCAACAGAATTAGAAAGATTTAGTGATCTAGCTTTTGGATTTTCTATCATAGGGATTTTAATTCGTCTATCATTATATTTCTTATGTATTTCTTCGGGCAAGCCAGCTGTTTCTTTTCCAAATATAATAAAACACTCGTCCTCATACTTCACATCTGTATAAAATTTATCTGCTTTGGTAGTTGAAAAATAAAATTTACCATTAGAATGTGTATTAAAAAAATCATCCAACCCTTCATAGGTTTTCACATCAAGTAAATCCCAATAGTCTAAACCAGCTCTTTTTAAATACTTATTTTCCAATGAAAAACCTAAAGGTTTAATTAAATGAAGTCTACTTCCAGTAATAGCACAACTCCTAGCTATATTACCAGTATTTTGTGGAATATCTGGCTGAAATAATACAATATTAATGGCCATAACATCTACTCCTTTACTAGAATATTAAGCTCTACTCTTTTATTCTCTGTTTCTATGGGAATACAAATGGAATTCATCTTGTCAGTAGAAATTGATAAACCTTGTCCAATCATTAATGTAGGAGGGGTTATATCTATTTTAATATTAGAATTAAAAAGCAATGTCGCTGAATTACCCATTATCATATTACCAAGTTCAGAAAGAGCACTTTTGGACATCTCATTTAATTCAGTTACTTCCATTCCTACCATCATATTAGACACAATAGTTAGAGCAATGTCTAAATCTATACTAATCAAAGCTTGTCCCTTTATATCTCCAGTAATTCCAATTATAATAATTACATTTGCTGCATCATAAGGACTAGTCTTTATAAATGGTTTTCCTATGTTAAAATCTATGCCTGTCATCTGTGTCAATACTTCCTTACTAGCTTTAATAAATGGATTTATATATTCAGCCCTCAATAAAATCCCTCCAGTTAAAATGAGATAGTTTTCACCATATATATCTTCAAATTATAACATAATAAAGTTATCAATTCTTTAAATATGGGTTATATTTATGTTCCAGGTTAAATATTTAGTTTTTATTATACCCTTACTTAAATACTGATATAATTAATATAAAATGTAGCACAGTTATATTCCCAAGGTAAACTTAGTTTCTTTTCTATGTCCTAAGGGTCTATCCAAAATCTTAAATACAACATTTGCTTCTCCATTTACATAATCTTATCTGAAAAAGATAGAGCAGTTATAAAATAAAAAAATACTGAGCTTAAATAGTTCTCAGTATCATAATAATTATTATATAATATTTTTTATTGATTTCCATGAATATTTTTTATTTTCCCTTTATCTATCACTATTTCCTTATCAAAAGCAAGTCTACTAAATAGTCTTTCGGCTTCTTCAAGACTAATTCCCAATAATTTCATATTTTCAGGTTTAGCTTCTCCTATGCCTTCTTTATAAAGTCTATACAAATAATATACTGCTTGAGGTAAAAAGCCTAATAATCTTGCTCCAATGGTATCCACGGCTACTGGGTCGGTTCCAGCTATTATTAATCCCGGGCTATCTACCGCTTTACCAGATGAAGGTCCCGTTCCTATCATAGCTTTATCTGCACTTACTATATTTAAATCAATGGGAATACTTTTAGCCATAGCTACTATAAATCCATGTAAATCTTCATGTATTCCTAGTTTCTTTTTAGGAAATCCATGGATTTCTGCTGGAGGCCAACCAAGAGCAATATTTTTAATAGCGCCAGTCATTGTAGCCTCCTCATGCTGTTTTAATTGGGTAAAGGATATTAGCACATCGGTTTTATGAATCAATTCATTTATTTTAGTGGAAGGAACAATTGGATGATCTAAATTAAGATTTACATATGGACCATAATTCAAGTCAACAAATTCTACATCCTCTTCTTGAATTATTCTATCATATCCTACATACTTCATAACTTGAGGAGTTGGTGTTCCTCCAGAACCTGTTGCTACAGTTATTTTTGAAGGTTTTTTTACCTTTATATATCTAATAAGTTTTTGGAGAGTTTGGGGTCCAACAACTGTTCCAGTATTAGGAGTGTTATCCTTAACCCAATTAGGCGTTATAACTACCCTATCCCCAGTCTTTATTATTTCATTTATTGGCAATAGATCTAACGCTTTAGTTAAGGACTCACCTTCATTTTCGTCCTTCATTATCGCTACTATGGGCTCTGTCTTTCTTCTCTTATTTCTCAATACTATCACCTCAAAAAAGATTTTTAGTGATATTATTGTTGTTTTAATTATACTCTATTCATAAAACATATAATTTTTATACTATTATATAAGCTAAATTCCATATCATCATAATAAATAATTTGTAGCTTGAAAGGATATATTAGTATGTCTAATTTTTTTTAATATTATATTATCTTTTTATATATTAGGATCCTTATGAAAGATATATTAGCTTCAAAAATAGAATCAAATAACCTATAGTCAAGACAAATTCCTATTACTGTATTTTGAGAACCTGTTTCTATCAAGATATTTGATAGAAAATAATCCATATTTAAAAAGCTTATTACAATCTAAAAAAGGAACCCCCTCATATAAGGTAGTTCCTTAAAAGAATAATGTTCCACTTAAAAATATCTGTTATTAAATGAAACACCTTAATGTTAATATTACTATTTTTTACTACAACTTAGCCAATAATTTCATAAGTAAAGGTCTATGAATCTTTACAGCTTTGACGGGACATAGCTCTTGACAGCAAAAACAACGAATACACCCTTCTAAATCAACCTCTGGTTTTCCACTTGTAATATCTATTACATTAGGAGGACAACTATCTGCACAGTCACCACATCCTACGCACTTACTATGAATAAATACAGGCTTTGGTTCTAGTAAACCATTTATAATATCTCCTATAAATTTCGGTACCTTCCCTTCTAGAAGATTGACACTTCTTATTGGAGGTATTACAAAATCCTTTACTTCAAATTCACTTATTTCACCACCTAATAGCTCTATATCCTCAAGATTGCCACTACATAATCCCCTTTCAATACATCTTGCTATGGTTGGAACTTTCATAGGCTTTAATCCTATTATATTGGTTGCTACTACATCTAGATGATATGGACTAGTAGAAGCAATAACTGCTCCCACCTCCCTAGGATCTCCTCCACTTGGACCAGCACCTTCCATTCCCACTATTCCATCCATAAATGATAGTATTGGTTTAGCAACTAAACATATATCAACGAGGGCATTTGAGAAATCAACATAATCTGGCATTCGTACATGATACTCCGCTTTTTCAAATCCCGCAACTATACCAAACATATTTTTTACAGCCCCAGTAAAAGTCATCATACCATGGGTTTTTAATTTTGAAACTGATATAACTTTATCTACTTCTTTTAGAACCTCTATAGCTGTAATATTCTTAAGTATTATTCCATCTTCATTTTTTATATCTATTGAATTAGTATTATAGTTTAGAACAGCTCCTGTTTCCCTAGCTACTTCATCTATCCCACAAATTTTATAAATTCCACTTAAAGCCTTTGCGTTAAATGGTCCTCCAGGACTATCTCCAATAATAACCTGTGCACCATAATCAGTTAAAGCCTTTGCCAAAGCTTTTACAAAAATAGGATGGGTTGTTACGGCTTCCTCGGGTTTCTTTTTCATTAAAAGATTAATCTTTAACAGTACCTTTTCTCCTGGCTTTATATACTTTTCTAATCCTCCAAGATATTCTATACTTTTGTCAATAGCTTCTTTTACCCTTTTATAATCGTAAGAATTGCACTTTATAAGAGCTACTTTTTCCATATAGTCCTCCTTGCGCTTATGCAAATATTAAAACAAGTATACCTAATATAATTCTATAATAGGCAAAGGGAGATAAATCTCTCTTCTTAATATAGTTCATAAAAAAGGCTATCACTATATAGGCTACTACAAAGGATACAAAGGTTCCTATTCCAAGTATGAGCCATTCATAACTAGAATAATCAAATCCAACCTTTACTAATTTTAATAGGGCTGCCCCAATTAATGTAGGAATGGCTAAAAAGAAGGAAAACTCTGCAGCAACTTTTCTTGAAAAGCCCAAAAATAATCCTCCCATAATAGTAGATGCAGACCTTGACATTCCAGGCCATAGAGCTAGGCATTGAAATACACCTACTAAAAAGGCCTTACCATAAGTAATATGTCTTTCATGGGTTATGATAGAACTTTTAACCCTTTTCTCTGAGTAGAGAAGGAGGATCGCCCCTACTATTAACGCTACTGCCACTGTGGTTGCATTAAAGAAGTGTTTATCTATATAGTCTTCAAATAGCAATCCCAATATGACTGCTGGAATGACACCAACTGCAACCTTAAACCATAGGGAGAAATACTCTTTAAGACCCCTTTTATCTCTAAAATTAGGGAAAACTTTATCCTTAAAATAAATAAGTACAGCAAAAATAGCTCCCACTTGAATAACTACTGCAAAGGTATTGGCAAATGGACCTGTGAAATCAAGATACTTATTTGCTAATATTAAATGTCCTGTTGAAGAAATAGGTAAAAATTCTGTTAGTCCTTCAATTATTCCTAGTATAATTGCTTTAATTATCATAGTTTACCTCCTAGTATAATTTATTTATCCATATTAAACCTTTATTACCAATCATATTTGGGCCACTCCCTAAAAAAAGTCCACTCTCCAAAGTGAACTAATACCTTTCCATCTATTATATTACTAAATAAAAAGATTTCATGTCCAAACTATAAAGATTTAAGAACAATAACATTAAAATCCTAAGCCATTCACAACCTCATTTATTATCAATACTTATTTATATAATAATATATTAACAAAGTTATAAATTTATGGCAATAAATTTATTGATGCATCTCTTTTAAAATAAAAAATCCATCTACATACTCCATTTTATTTATACCACAATTATTAACTATAAATTTCCAATAGCAATTAATATTATCACATACATCCTTAGATCAGACCATCCACAAAACAAATTCTTTTCATTCATTTTTGACTCTCCATGGTTTACAAGTATAGCCTCTGACATAGGATACTCCTATTAAATCAATAATTTTACACCAGTCTCATTATAATTGGGATTAGAAACACAAACAAAATTTCCGATATTTCACATAATGCCCCTAAAGTATCTTCTGTCATACCATCTATCTTATTGGAAATATGTTTTGTATATTGTTTAGTAAAAATAAATAGAAGTAAAATGCTTAGTATTGAAGGTATATATATCAAAGATAATAACATTGTCATAAAAAAAGTTATTAAAAATTTCTTACTGTCTACCTTCCCAATAATCATACTACCCATACCATAGTTTAGTGATGGCTCCGATATCATACATGCATAAACTAAATTTAATCGAGAATAAACAGGCATAAGCAATAAAATAGGATAGATATTAGGTACTGATATTTCATTTATTAATACAATTTTTATCATTAATAGAAGTATAATTGCTATAGCTCCCTTTGTTCCAAGTCTTCTATCTTCCATTATTTCTAAAATTCTATCTTTTTGTCTATTACTATATACTCCATCGAAAGTATTTGCTAATCCATCTAGATTAAGTCCACCCGTTATAAATATCTCCATAGCAACTGCAAAAACTGACCCTAAAAGTTTGCCCAATATCAGGTCTCCTATATAATAACTACTTAAAATTATCATACCCATTATCAATCCGACTATTGGAAAATAGATTATTCCTTCTATAAAATCTTTTTCTTCTACTTTCAAACTTATATTTATAGGTATTCTTGTTAAAAATTGAATAGCTAGGATAAATCTTTTCATAAATAATCCCCTTTAATTAATTTTAATAGATATACAAAAACTTGAAAACAAAGCAAATTTGATTTTACATCTAGCTTTTGATTTATTCTGCCAACACTATCTATAAATACTCTAGATAATCTATTTCAAGGCACTATTTTTATCAAGAATTAATTTTTTAGTTTTTCTTTGAAATCACTTCTATTACCTCAAAAAAATTATGCCCTAAGTATATAGGACATTATAATTATATAGGATATTTATATAATCTAGCAAATATTATTTAACTCTTACAGCAGTACCATAAACTAATAGCTCTGCTGCTCCCTGCATAATAGCAGAGGTTGCAAATCTTATATTAACTATGGCATTTGCTCCCTTTTGCTCTGCATCTTCTACCATTCTTTTAATGGCAATTTTCCTAGCATCTTCAAACATTTCTGTATATTCCTTTATTTCCCCACCTACTAGGGTTTTAAGTCCCGCCAATATATCTTTCCCTAAGTGTTTAGACTGTATAGTACTTCCCCTTACTAACCCTATTACTTCTTCAATCTCCTTTCCAACAATTTCATTAGTACTTACCAGAATCATTTTTTTCTTTTTCCTCCTTTCTTCTTTGGAAAATTTGACTTCCTATTATCCCTACAACTCCAACAATTACCAGGGATAACCCAATCTTAATTGTAACTGGGATTGAAAAATCTAGTATAATATTGTAAATTCCATAACCTATAAGAACTAATATTCCAATAATAATGAGATAATACCCCATCTTACTAATCATATAATTGCCACATCCTCTTTTCTCTTAGTTTCATACTTCCTATCAATAATTATTTTGTCATTTTTACTTAAATTAATATCAATTATGTTTTTTTCAAGTGCTTGATATTTAATTTTAATACAGTTTAAATTGCTACCTTGTATTATTACCCATATTATATTATTAGGAAATTTACTAACAAATATTTTGCTTCCTTTCATTTTCATATCTTCATTTAACTTTATCCATTTTGTTTCAAATTCACTTCTTATATATATATTCCCTTTTCCCTTTATTCTTAAGCTTATATATTCATTATAATATTTAGGAATTTTATGTCTACTGGCTCTAAGAAAATTGGTATTCTTTAATAACTTCTTATTTATTATATATTTGCTTTTAAGTAGTATATCTGAATGACTACCCTGTAATATATATCTATCTCCACCTAATACTCCTACACTTTTAGCAAGTACCGTCCCGTCTCCCTCTTTACTTTTATAAACTCCAATTACTTTCCCATCTTGCCATGACTTTCCTTCTTTATTATTTGATATGTTAAAATATTTATCTGTATCATTTCCAACACCTGCTATTGTTGTTATTTTAATATTCCTTTTAAATAATATTTCCACTTCACTATTCAATTTATCGAGAAAATAATTTTTTTCTTCCATCATTCCGTAGGGTAAAAATACCATGAAGCCATTTGTATCTTTATAATAAAGATAATTTCCATATTGAGCATTAGGTAGCAGATCTCCTACTCCTTTTATATGCGCTCTAATAGTTTCAATATTGTCTAAATTATATCTTTTGCTTAATATCCAAATATATCCATCCACTATTGCTTCAAATATGTTTCCTTTTAATTTACCCTTATCGGGAACTTTTCCTCCGCTCCAGAAAATATACGCTTTAGCTGACCCTGCATTTGGAGTTCCTATCATAATTAAGTTTTGTACATCATCTTTATAATAATTACTTTGAACATATGCCCTTGCTATTAAGCCACCCATGCTATGGCATATTAGATCTACTTTAGGCGAAAAGGTTTTGTTCTTAACATATTTAATCTTTTCATATAAAAACTCCCTTGCAGAATAATCACAACTCTTTCTCCAATCATAAAATGATATAAATAGATTTTTATCTCTTTTGTAACCTAGTTCTTCAAGCATTTCTAAAAAAGGAATATAGATGCTCTTTGCCATACCAAATCCCCAGTCACCTGTACCAGGTATAATATCATCTCCCATTGAACCTAATAGACCTGGAACAAATATTAAGGGTCTTTTTTTATTCAGTAGTTCTTTTTGATAATCATAATAACTATCGACTAAGTACATATAATCCATTTATATTTCCCCCTTAAAAAAATAAAGAGTTGCTATTGATATAACAACTCTTCATTGGTAATATTCATCTATGAAATTTTTATTTACAAATATTTAACTAGTCTTTAATTGGTTTTTTCTTAAACTATTTTCTTCCCTAGCAAGGCTCCACTGCTGCCTAGCTTTAAGCTTTATATGTCTTTTTCTGTTTATATCTGGATTACTAAGGGCCTTATCAAACCATTTAACTGCTTCTTTATAGTTTCCTATTCTCCTATTTAGCTCTCCTAAAAGGTATAGCATAATAACCTCATCGTAATCTTCTTTATCTATCCTTTCCAATGTGTAAGCTTCATAAAAAGAATCAATTGTGTATTTAATAAATTCTTTTTCCCTATCATTATTGATATATCTATAAAACCAGGCTAATCTTAAACACAGTTTTCCTATTGTAGACTTTGGTGAATGAATTATTTGATGGTTTAAAAGGGCTAGTTTGTATACTTCAATTGCATCTTCTAATTTTCTTTTTTCTCCATAACTTCTCTGATTCCATTTTGATGATATAGTTTTTTTAATAATTTCCTTATTTCTTTCAGAGATTTTTGTGAAATCACTTTCTAAGGCTGCATATCCACAGTTTGGACATACATATACAGAATAAAATAAAGGATTTTCACTTTTATAATGGGGACAAAAATCTTCATCTCGATTTACTATTCTTATAGCTGAAGTCCTTACTTTTTTTGTATCAAAGTCTATTCCACATACAGGACAGTTTATTTGCTTATTATATAAATTGTCATTTATCCCTTGATTCATTCTCACACCCCATATTATTTATTGAACATCTCCATGATGTCTTTGAATATTATTAACTTTATTATCATCGTTTCCATCTTTATCTTCGTCATTTTTGCTTTTGTTTTGTTTTTTTGTCCCTCTAATTACAACTCTATTTTTAGGCCTATAATAGTCATATGAGATTTTTTCTCTTCTTATTTCTCTACCGTTTTCATATTCGATCATATAAGTGGATACCCTATATCCATCCCGCCCTTTTTCTTTTACAATCTCTTGTCCCTCATACATATTGCTGTCATAAATTACTTCAGTTTTTCTCTTAATAACATCATCAACCTCACTTGTAAACTTTATCTCTCTATTACTTGTTTTTTGTCCATATATATTTACCGTAAGTTTATTTCCAGAAACATAACTCTCTATATATATGGGATATTCTGTAGAATTTTTAAATTTGAAATCCAACACCCCATAGGATACTGTTGCGTCTAATCCCTTCGGAACATATGTAGAAGGAATTGAATGATTAGTTCTTTCCACTATCTCTAGTCTACTTCTAAGTACACTATTATATATGGTGCTTGATACTTGACATACTCCTCCTCCAATCCCGTCCACAAGTTCCCCTTTAAATATTACTGGAGCAGTTTTATAGCCATTATTAGGTGTTCGAGGCCCTACTATGTCATTAAAAGAAAAAACATCTCCTGGCAAAAGAACTGTTCCATCAATAGCATTTGATGCCAATTTTATATTATGACTTCTTCCTACAACTGACGAATTAAATTCAGTAGTATATGAACCTAAAAGATGGTCTATAGTATTAAGAATCTCAGCAGTAGTTTTGGGATATATTTCTTTAACTATTAAATCTACAACCACTGTATCGAAATACCCACTATTCCCAAGTTTTTCTTGAATCTTAGATATGGTATTTTCTTTATCTAATTGATAGCCTATTTTACCTTCATTTATAATAAACTTTCCTTCTTGTCTTTTTATAGTAGCATCAATAGGACTTTGATTTATTTCTTTTGCGATATTATCAAGAATACTATTAATTTTATTTATATCTACTGAAGATTCTATAGAAATACTTTCAGGTTCTTTAAAAAGCATTAATATCCTACTAATTCTCTCAAGATAATTGCCCTTTCTACCAATAAAATAAGCTTCATTAATTGCCTTTCTAAAATTATACTTGATATCAATATCTTTGGAGTCATATGTCCATACTTTTGATCCATATCTAAGTTGTAGTTTTTCCTCTTGAATATTATCTTTAAGCTTTCCCTCTACTTTATCAGCAGCTTCAATAACCGTTAATCCACTGACATTAATACTCTCTACGTAAATATTTGTATGAATTGTATCTTTATAGAGTAGAACAAAAGATATAACAAAGGAAATAAAACTTAGAAAAATAATATTACCAATTATTATTAATGCAGATATAATTTTATCATTTTTGTTTGATTTAGTCTTTATTTTCCCACTCATAAATTGCCTCCAATTTACTATTAGTAACAACTTTTCTTCTATATTAGTATTTTATAGGAAGCAATAATATTACTTTGTTAAACAAAGTTCTTTAAGATTATGTGATTATTTCCAATATACTTCAATAATATCATTATCATTAAGTATATCTGTATAATTTTCCCTATGACCATTTAATCTTATTTATAATATTCCCTTTGCCTTAGTTCTAACAAAAACTATATGGTCAA
>CBETVX010000011.1:0-64518 GCA_965539935.1 uncultured Eubacteriales bacterium
AGCAAAAAAATTATTTCGCTAGGAGATTTTATAGCTAAATCAAGCTTGTCTAAGTTATTTATAGCAGCAATAACAGGATTACTATGAATCCTTGAATAAAAATTTGTAGCCATAGAGCCACCCCTTCTATAGTAGTTTGTTTATATTATACATTATATATTATTTAATATTAATAATAAACATACTTCTTTTTTATGTAATATATATTAAAATATATGATAAAATATATATACATAAAGCTCACTTGGAGGGATGTGATTATATGTATTCTTACTTAATATTTATACTATTGGGGTATTTCATAGGAAGTCTTCCATTTTCATATCTTACAGGTAAATATTTAGGTAATATTGATATAAGAGAATATGGTAGTGGTAATACAGGTGCAACTAATGTTCTAAGAACCCTTGGGAAAAAAGCTGGTTTATTAGCTTTTATAGGAGATTTCTTAAAAGGTCTTATTATAGCTTTGATTGCTAAGGGTTATGGAATTAATATTGCTGTTTTGGCATCTGGTTTTGCGGTTGTTGGCCATTGCTATCCTATTTGGCTTAAATTTAAAGGTGGTAAAGGAGTTGCTACAGCAGGTGGAACAATCTTTGGCCTATATCCTATAGTGGGAGTAATTCTTTTAGTAGTCATTATCGCAATAATATATATTTTTAGAATAGTATCTTTAGCCTCTATTACAGTAGCAATACTCTTTCCAATCCTATCTCTTATACTAAGATTACCTAATTCTTTTTTAATCTACTCTATTATCATTGGTTTATTCGTAGTCTACAAACACAAGTCTAATATTAAACGATTATTATCTGGTCAAGAAAAGAAAATTAATTTTAGTAAATAAATGCTGTTCTATAATGAATGTTGGGGTCCATATAAATCTATGTACCTCAACATTCTATTTCAAATAAAAATTTACCTGTTAAATAAATTGTATAAAATATTATTTGAAAAAAATAAAGAAAAGACAGTTTATCCGCAAGTGCATAGTAATTTCATTAAGCATTTTCTAAATTTAAAAAGGTCTACGTCTAATAATATAATAAAGTTATTAGAAACCTAGACCTATCCAACTTATCATTATTTCTATGAATTATTATAAAGATTTAGCTTTAATATATATTTTATTTATCTCCTCTTTAGATAATATTCCTGATATAAGATATGCAATAATAATTATTCCTGGAATATCTACTAATAATCGTGTCACAGCAAATCTAGGTCCTAGAGCAGATAGCTCAAATAAGAACATAGGAATTTTTGTTGTTGACCACGCTCCTATAAATATAAGCACATTAGTAAATTTTACTCCTTTTTTCATAAATACTGCTGCTATAGGAAATGCACCGTACAATGGCCCAGCGGCAGCTGATCCTATAAAAATTGCTAGAAGTATTCCTTTAATCCCAGATTGATTCCCCATATATTTAATCATTATTTCTTTAGGAACCCATATGTCTAAAAGTCCTAACAATACAAAAATTGGTGGAACAACTAATGCCATTGTTTTAAATTGATAAACAGTTATATTTATAGCTTTCCAAGCAATTTCTCTGTTAATAAAAAATAATGCACATAATATAATTAAAGTTATAACGAAAGACCTATACCTCTTAATCAAAACCATATTCCACTAGCCACCTTTCCAATAATATATGCTACTACAAAAGAGAAAAGAAAAGCCAATACATTTCTTATTAAGGTTAGACGTTTGCCAAAATATTTTATCTCAATTGGGGCCGTAATAATACCTACCATCATCAAGGTTGATACAAAAACTGCAATTTGCATGTATCCAGCACCTTTCTTAAGTAACATATCAGCCGTTGGAAAGGCAACAAATCCTGGGATTAAGGTTACTGCTCCTACAAATGCAGATAATAAGACTCCATACCATCCTGACTCAGATCCTATGATTTTTGATATAAATTCAGCATTAAAAACTGAAAGCATTATCCCTACAAGAACTATCACACTTAAGAATTGTGGTAAAATATTTTCAAATGCTTTCCAAGCTTTTTTTACTACTTTTTTTGTCTTATTCTTATCTTTATAATAAGATATTCCAAACAGGATTATTGTAATAATATATATGATTGTGTTCAAATCCTTCACCGTCCTCTTAGAATACTCTATATCCTAAATATTGAATTAATTAAAATCTTAGTTCTTTTGCTTCAATATAATATATAGATTGAATTGATCTTTTTTATTTTTATAATTATATGATAATATTATAATATTATGGTAAGTCTTCGTCTTATATTTGTCAATATTTATTAGAATCTTTTATAGACATAATAAGAGAGAATAAGTATAATCATTCTCTTGCTTTTTTAAAGCTACCCATATTTATTTAGATTTTATGGTCTTAGGTTAATATCTTATTTTTCTTATATATTAAACTTCCCTTTATACATATTCCTTCATTATTGGATTATTAATAATATACAAACGCAAATCTAGTATTAAAGAACTATTATCTACTCAAGAAAAAAATTAATTTTACTAAATAGAAAAATAAGAGAATCCATTTGGATTCTCTTTTAATTAATATACTATAAGTATATCCCTTAGAAATGCTATTGGCGGGAGTATGTGGGAATCGAACCCACCTAAGGAGCTCCTAACCCCTCATACTGGTTTTGAAGACCAGAGGGCACACCAGCACCCATCTACTCCCATAGAATTTACAAACAATTGATACTAGTACATTATAGCAAATGGACAAGATTTGTCAAGGGATAGTTTTAGTAGTATATTTTCCCGTTATATCTAGATTTTATAAAACAATAACTTTATTGCATATCAAAAAAACTTAACTGTTCCACAACTATATCAGTAAAATTAGAAACTGTAACACCAATCAACCTTATTCCTTTTGATATATCTACTTCCTTTAGTATAGATATAGCATTTTCCAATATTTCCTGTGGTGTATTTATGTATGTATTTATTGTCTTACTCTTAGTATGAGTTTCAAAATTAGTAGTTTTTATCTTCACTGTAATGGTTTTTGCAGATAATCTCTTTTTATTTAAGGAATTAGATATATCATCAGAAAACTTTACTAAATACTTCTTTAAATTTTCTTTATTCTTTGTATCTTCTTTCAATGTAGTTTCTCTGCCTATTGATTTTACTTCTCTATGCTTTTTAACTCTTCTATTATCAATACCCCTTATTCTATCATAAATTTCCAAACCATATTTTCCAAAAAAATCTATAAGATATTCTTTAGGTAATCTCAAAAGATCCTCTATAGTAAAAATACCTATTTTATTTAATCTATCAGCTGATTTCTTACCTATCCCATAGACCTTTCTTATAGATAGAGGTTTTAATATTTCTGGTATCATATCTTTAGTTATTATTTTTATACCATTAGGTTTATTCCAGTCGGAAGCAAGCTTAGCTAAAAATTTATTATATGAAATACCAATTGATATAGTAAGTCCAGTTCTTTCATATACTTCTTTTTTAATATAATGAGCTATTTCTAAATCTTCTTTATTTAAATGGGTTATATCTAAATAGGCTTCATCTATAGATAAGGGTTCCACTAAATCTGTTAGGTTATAAAAAATTTCAAATATTTTTTTTGATACTTCCTTATACCTCCAATGCCTTGTAGGTACAAATATACCATGGGGACATTTTTGCTTTGCCATAAAGGTAGGCATAGCCGAATGTACTCCATATTTTCTAGCTTCATAGGAAGCAGTACATACCACTCCTCTGTCTCCAATACCACCAACTATTACTGGTTTACCCTTTAGTTTTGGATTGTCTATTTGTTCTACTGCCGCAAAAAAAGCGTCCATATCCACATGTATAATCTTAGGTTCCATGAAAATCACCTCATATATTAGATTATATCAAACAAATAAATGTGAAGTGATTAAAACCTATAAAATTTATTTATTAATTAAAGTACTACTGAAATAAAAAGGAATTTTTCCCATTGATATGATTAGTTATTGCTTCAAACTAATCCCTTTTTTATGCTCTTTCTTAATCCAAAAAATATAATTAAGGTTAATCCCAATATCCATAAAGAATATAGACCTATCTCCGACCAAGATATGGTATCAGTTATTATCCCCTTTAGGCCCATAAAAGTCCAATAGGAGGGGGACCAATATAGCATAAAATGTTTGTTTTGAGGTAACATGATAGCTCCTATTATAGCAATTGACACTATAATCATTAAAAATTTCATATTGGCAATTCCAGCAATTTGATTTTCACTAATTATTCCTATCAAAAAACCTATAATAAGAACTAAAAGAGAACTAACTATTGTCATAGTAAATACCATATACAAATTTATATTTAAAAAACCTAATATCCACAGTATAATATAAACTTGAATTATTGGAATTATAATTCCAATTAAGCTTTTACCTAAAATAAATTCAAACTTTTTCATCGGCGAAACATTTAGGGCTCTAATAGTCCCCGATTGTTTTTCTTCAATAATGTTCAATCCAACAATTATCCCTCCTATCATTATTGCAGTTATAATAATAGATGCAGTTCCAATACTTGTAACAGGAGATATTTGCATCCCTATATTAGTCACAGAATAATTTATATTCATATTATTATTAGATTCTATATCCCTAATAATCATTTGAGGTACTTCTACCGTATCATGACTTTCATTACCCTCTAAAATAACTACGAAATTATCATTTTCATTTTTAATTATACCTGCAACATCATCTATATCATTTACTCTACTCTTTATTTCTTCTATGGAGTCATAAGTTTCTACTTTACCATATTGATTAAATATTTTTATTACATCTTCTCTTATACTACTATCTAAAGCAAATTGTAATGATGCAGAACTAACACTAGGAATAAAAAATTTAAAGGCAATAGCTAAAAGTATAGGAGCTACAAGCATATATGTAAGCATAAACTCTCTAAAACTGCTATTCAGATCTCTTATGAAGATGGATATTATTCTTTTCATTTTATATCACCCTATCTTTTTATAAGATTATATCTATAGGTAATTATTGATAATAAGTAGTTTATAATTGATAATATTGAAAATGTAATTATAGTACTGTAAATAATACTATTATTTCCTGATGGAAAAACAGCTTCTTTTATTGCAAATAACAATGAATATGTAGGTAATACCCTAATATATGTTGGAGCAAAACTTGGCATAAAGTATGAAATGAAGGGTAGTGCTAAAACCATGCTTATTGCAATAACCCATATCATGGATTGTGACAAATCATCGAAAAAGCTGGCTACTATAAGACCTAGTGCCGAAGCAAAAACTCCTCCTACAGTAACAAGTAATAATAAATAAAAGTAATTTGCATTGGTGCCTACTACCATCAATGTACTAATTATTGTTGAAATCCAACCTAGTAAAACCATTAATAATATTTTAGATCCCAAATATTCTGACAATCCACCAGGGGTTACTAAATAAGACTTTATAGTGCCCTCATCCTTTTCCATAAATATCAAAGCAGCTATCATAATAAATCCTAATAAGGCTGGTTCCATAACCAAAAAAGTCGGAAGAACCTTTTTGTTCAATGGTATTTGAAGTGTTTCATAGTCAGCTTTTAATCTTACTACATTTACTTCTTTTACTTCATTAATTCTTCTATTAATACCATCTTTTAATGATAATAGTAAAATATTTACTAATCTTTCATTTTCATGACCCTGCAATATAAATTCTATAGAAGGAATATCCTTTTTTTCAACTATCATGCCTATACTATTTGGGTTATCTTTCATATTTTTAATTACTTCTTCCTTTGAATCTAGAAGCTTTATATTATTATGATTGACTTTTGACTCATCTATTAATTCATTTATAAGTATACTTTGATTTTTTTCATAGCTATTATAGATATACATATTAGGTTGAATACTTAATTCTTTAGGTATAATAAAATTAATAATTGCCCCAAATAATATGGCAATAAATATTGTGGCAAGAAAAAAATAATTTCTATAGGCAGTTATGATATCTTTTTTTAGGAGTGATAAAAACCTATTCACCATATTTAATGTAACTCCCTTCCAGTAACTTTAATGAATATCTCTTCTAAAGTTGCTTCTTGAGAATGCATAGTTTCAATATTTCCACGTTGGATTAGAAAATTAAGTCTTTCTCTATCTTTATTATCCACCATTGATAATCTTTCTGTTATAATTTTTCCTTTTTCTTTATATTCTACTTTGATAAGCTTCTCACCATACTTTAATTTTAAATTCCTTGGTGAATCCATAAGTATTATTTTTCCTTCATTTATCAGTGCAACCCTATCACAAAGTTCTTCTGCTATATACATATTATGGGTTGTTAAAAATATAGTAGTATTTTCTTTATTTTTCCATTTTATAATTTCTTTTATCCTATTAGCTGTAGTTGGATCTAATCCAGAGGTTGGCTCATCCAAAAACCATATTTGGGGATTATTTATCATAGACCTTACAAATACAAGTCTTTGTAGCATCCCCTTTGAATATCCTCCTGCCTTTTTCTTTGCTGCTTCCTCAAGTCCAACCATTCTTAATAGTTTCATAGGGTCTTCAGTAGGAACTGTAAACATCTTTCTATAAAACTCTAGATTTTCTAATCCACTAAGTTTTTTATAAACATTTGCCCGTTCAAAGGATACTCCTATTTGATTAAATAATCTTTCACTTGGCTTTTTTATATCAATATTGGCTAACTTTACCGTTCCCCTTTGGATGGGTAATAGACCAATTAATATATTTTGAGTAGTAGATTTGCCAGCTCCACTAGGACCTAAAAAGCCGAATATCTCTCCCTTTTCAATATCAAAGCTTATATCCTTTACTGCATAATTGTCATCATTAGTATATGAATAATATAAATTTTTTACTTTAAGCATTAATACTACCTCCAAATTAACTTTTAGATATTCATTATTTTATTATGCCCTTTAATACGGAATTTGTTTCTTCTAATACATTTTTTAGTCTTTCATAGTCAGATTCTATTAATAATTCATCCCTATTCCCTTCATAATCTTCTATGGCCTTTTCAACATCTAAAATCCTATAAATAATCCCATCCTTCGTATATGATTTATCTACCCAGGTAGGAATAAAGTCCACATGTGAAATCTCAGTTTTGTTGGTATTAAAATTCTTTTCTATATTAATAATAGTGATTAATCCACTATCACAATATTTATCCCTTTGATTAGATATAAAATTTCCTTGGGAATAAATTACAAAGCACTTTCTTTCTTGACCTTCATCTGATTTATACTCCTTAAATTCCATTGGCTGTATTACATGGGGATGGCTTCCTAAAACTATATCTACACCATTTTGAAAAAGAATGTCAACCAGCTCTTTTTGTTCTGAACTTGGTTTCCTTACATACTCTTGCCCAAAATGGAGATAAAAAACTATTACATCAGAACCTAATTCCTTTGCCTTATTTATGTCCAGTAGCATTTTTTCTTTATTAATTATATTAACAGCATGGGGATTATTTTTAGGAATAGGTATTCCATTGGTGCCATAGGTATAGTTCATAAAAGCAATTTTTATACCCTTTGTATCCATAATTAAAAGTTTCTCACTCTCATCTTCATTCCTATATGTTCCTATATGTAAAAGTCCTGATTTGTCTAAATTGTCTAAGGTACTAACTATGCCATAATTATTTCTATCTAGGGAATGATTATTTGCTGTTGTTATTATGTCAAACCCAGCATATTTCAGTGCGTCCCCTAATTGTTCAGGTGCATTAAATCTTGGAAAACCACTAAAGCCCTTTTCCTTTCCTGAAAAAGTCGTCTCTAAGTTTCCTATGGCAATATCTGCAAACTCGATATGTTTTTTGATTGGTTCAAACCAGCCTGTAAAATCATACACTCCTTCTTTATATACCGATCTAAATTGAGGGGAGTGACACATTATATCTCCAACTGAAGCTATTGTGACTTTTTCTATTCTAATTTCCTCTTTATTATTGTTGCTATCTATATCATCTAACTCTCCATGTTCTTCATTTGTTTCAAGTACAGATTCCTTGGTCTTATGTATTCCATTAATGCTATTTACTTCACCATTGATTTCATATACTTCGTTACTGATATCCTTTTCTATAGTTTGAAAACCACTTATTATTATAATAATACAAAAGATAATAATAATTGCACCTAGTTCTTTATTCAAATTATCTCCTCTTTTCTCCTTTATCTACTGATTTAATTATTATTCAATATATATAGTTTTATTTATTCATTTATTCTGTAGGTGATGTAAAAATCCTTTAAATACATGAATAATCTGTAAATCTAATATAAAAAAAGACGTTATTATTTAACGTCCTTATCAAAGGTTTAAAAATAATATATTAAATTTTAAACACTAGGAATTTTAACTTTTCCTACTATATCATTTAAAGACTTATATCCTTTCTTATTTAAGTAATTTTTAATTCCACTAAGAATTTCCTTAGATATATAGGGATTAATAAGATTTCCTGTTCCAATGGATATAGCGTTTGCGCCGACAAGGAAAAATTCTATTGCATCTTTGTAATTCATTATGCCTCCCATTCCTATGATAGGAATGTCTACTGCATGGAAAGCTTCGTACACCATTCTTACTGCAACAGGTTTTATTGCTGGTCCAGATAACCCACCTACACCCCTTGCTAAAATAGTAGATTCTTTTTCTATATCTACAGCCATACCTATTAATGTGTTAATAAGGGAAATACAGCTGGCTCCACCTTCTTGGCTTGCCTTTGCAATTTCTTTAATGTCCTTTACATTAGGACTAAGCTTTACAATTAGATGCTTATCAGAATGGGCCCTTACCTTTTTTGTTATTTCATACACCATTTCTGGTTCCCTACCAAAGGAGACTCCACCTTTTTTTACATTAGGACAAGATATATTTAATTCTAAAGAATCCACAGAAGTTTTTGAAAGAATTTCTGCTATTTTACAATATTCATCTACTGTACTTCCATTTATATTGGCAATCACTTTTGTATCAAACTGTTTCAAATAAGGTAGTTCATTTTTTATAAAATACGTTACACCTGGATTTTGAAGACCTACACTATTAAGCATACCCATTGGGGTTTCTGCAACTCTAGGAAGGGGGTTTCCCTTTCTCTCTTTAAGGGTTAGTCCCTTAACCGATATAGCTCCTAAGTCATTTAAATCGATATAATCTCTAAATTCTCTACCAAATCCAAAGGTTCCAGATGCCACTGTTACTGGATTTTTTAATATTAAACCGTTTAAATCAACAGACATATCTATTTTACCCATGGAAAATCACCTCTTCCCCATAGAAAACTGGACCCTCTTTACAAGTTCTCACATAATTCCAGTCCTTTTCACCTCTTTTTACCTTACATGTACATACTAAGCAAGCTCCTATTCCACAGGCCATCTTTTCTTCCATTAATAACTGGGTCTTAATAAGATTTTCCTCTCCTAATCTTTTAATTTCCTTTAACATTGGCTTTGGACCACATGAAAATATATAATCATATTTTTTGTTTTCAAGATTCTTTTTTAGATAATCAGTAATATATCCTTTATTTTTATCTACTCCATTTTCAAGGGTAACATATACATTACTGGTATATTTCTTAAACTCTTCTACCATAAATGATTCATTTTTAAATCCAAGCATTACATCTATGTTTACATCTTCCTTTAAAGATAATTCTTTTGTTAATTGTAAAAGAGGAGCTACTCCTATACCTCCACCAATAACTGCAATATTTTTTCCATCTATGTCTAAGTTGAATCCATTTCCTAAGGGACCTAAAACATCTATATAGTCATCTTTAATCTTTTTATTCAGTAACTCCGTTCCCTTTCCCACTTTATTTATATAAAATTCTAAACTATCCTCTTTAACTAAAGCTATACTAATTGGTCTTCTAAGCAATGGAAAATCTCCTTCTCCACACTTGAAATTAAAAAATTGTCCTGCTTTAATATCTTTATTATAAACTCTCTTTTCTACAACAAGTTTAAATATGTTTTCATTTATTTTTATATTTTCAATTACTTTACATCTTAAGTCCTTATTCAATGGAAAACCTCCTTACCAATATATTTTATTATATTTTTCTAATGCTTTATTTATATCATCCTTCATTTTTATCGTTTCTTCTCTAGCTGCTTTACCATAATCCTCTTCTTTTTGATTCTTGTTATTTCTATAGGCATAAATTATACCTCTGGATGAATTAATTATAGCCCCTAGTCCATCATCATTAAAACTATTCACAACATCTTCGGCCTTCCCACCCTGTACACCATAACCAGGTACTAAAAAGTATGAAGTAGGCATAAACTTTCTAAGACATTTCATCTCTTCTGGATAGGTTGCCCCAACTACTGCTCCTATGGAAGAATATCCATATTCTCCAGAATATTTACTACTCCATTTATCAACCATGCATGCCACTATTTCGTATATCTTTTTACCATTAGATTCCAAGTCTTGTATCTGATTGGAAGATGGATTTGAGGTTTTAACCAGCACAAAAATTCCTTTTTTATACTTTTCTACATCCTCAACAAACTCATTTAAACAATCATCTCCAAGATATGGATTAACCGTTATTGCATCAGAGGGAAAAGCCCTAATGTTTTTTTCATCTATCTGAGTTTTTCCTATAAAAGCATTGGAATATGCCTTTGATGTACTCCCTATATCACCTCTTTTTACGTCCCCGATTACTAGAAGTCCTTTATCGGAAGCATATTTACAAGTCTTTATATATGCATCAAGCCCCTGGATACCATATTGTTCATAAAATGCAATTTGAGGTTTTATCGCCGGCACTATATCATGAACATTATCAATAATAACTTTATTAAATTCTAATATTATTTCACTGGCTGATTTAAATGTTTTTCCATACCTATCATAATATTTTTTCTTCAAAGAATTTGGAATTAGTTCTAATCTAGGGTCAAGTCCTACAACTACAGGACTTTTCTTTTCCTTAATACTTTGAATTAAAGACTCTATGAACACATTATCTCTCCTTTCTCATATACAAGTCTGCCATCCACTATTGTATACACAGTCTTACCTTTAACTTTTCTCCCATTAAAAGGGGTATTTTTTCCTTTAGAATAGAATTTTCTTGAATCAATGGTATATTCTTTATTTAAGTCAAGGATTGTAATATCAGCAGTTTCACCTATGTCTATACAGCCCTTTCTTATTCCAATTATTTCAGCAGGCCTTACTGTTAACATTTCTATAAGTCTATTAAGTGATAAGTTTCTATTTAATACAAGTTCTGTATAGCTAAGGGAAAATGCAGTTTCAAGTCCACTAATACCGAAGGATGCCTTAGAATAATCTACTTTCTTACTTTTTTCATCATGGGGAGCGTGATCAGTTGCGATTATATCAATAGTTCCATCAAATATTCCTTCAATAATAGATTCCTTATCTTTACTAGTTCTAAGGGGGGGATTAACCTTTGTATATGTGTCATTTATAGATATTATATCGTCGGTAAGGATGAAATGGTGGGGTGCTACTTCACATGTGATATTTAGTCTTTGTAGTTTTGCTTTTCTTATTAGTTCAACGGATTCTTTAGTGCTCACATGGGCTATGTGTAATCTAGATGAAGTGGCCTGACATAACTCAATATCTCTCTTTACTATTAGGTATTCTGCAGCTGAAGGTATCCCTTTTATTCCAGTTCTTTCACTGGCCCTTCCTAAGTTTATACTACCTCCCTCTGAAAGGTTATGTTCTTCACAATGGGATATTAAGGGAATATTATATTTCTTAGCTTCTTTTAAAGCCTCTACCATTATATTCTTATCCATAGGGGTCTTCCCATCATCGGAAATAGCTATTATCCCTTCCTCAATCATTTCTTTAATAGGTGCAATTTCCCTACCTTCAAGCCCTTTAGTGATACTCCCTATAATAGCTACATTGACATGTCCATTACTCTGAACTTTATTCTTAATGAGCTTTACTATTTCCTTCGATTGTATAACTGGATTTGTATTGGGCATACATGCCACAGTTGTAAAGCCACCAGCGGCAGCAGCCTTTGTTCCTGTTTCTATAGTTTCTTTATACTCAAAACCAGGTTCCCTCAAATGCACATGTATATCCACAAAGCCTGGCGTAACAACCATTCCTTTAGCATCAATTATTCTTACCCTATCTTTTTTTATTTCCCTCTCTATTTCTTTGACAATACCCCCTTCAATATATATATCTAGATTTTCATTAATATTATTTTTCGGGTCAATAACCCTTCCGTTCTTTATCAACAGGTCCATAATTCCACCTCCAAAATAAAAAACCTTCTGCTAGAGAAGCAGAAGGCATAATTTACCTATCAATGGATATATTACATCCAATCTAAGTTTTCCCTTACCGGCCTCTCTGGACCAATTTAAAGGCTAATATTCATTTTCACACATACTATCATAGTTTTAATTATATGTCAATGTATACTATCAAATAATTCTTTCCTTGTATTAAAGTTTTCATTGACATAGTAGCTCCTATGTGATACTTTATTTGTAAAAGTTAATAAAGATTGTCTTTAAATTAACCCCGTGAGGTTAGAAAGGTCAAGGTGATTATCATACCATAGGTATACTATGTTTAGTTACTCATGTCTATGCAAATCACATTATACTTAGATAAGTAAGCTTTCTCTACCCATAGGGGTGAAGAAGGCTTTTTTATTATGCAATACCTTTAAATTGATCCTGAGAGGTCATCAAGGAGGAATGAAAATGACAAATTCTTTAAAACATTTAATTGGTCTTCAAAACTATAGCTTTCAAGATATCAAAGAAATAGTTGATCTAGGTGAAAAGATATCAATATCTCCAGAAATGTACTCTGATAAGTGTAAAGGTAAAATTTTAGCTACTTTATTTTATGAACCAAGTACTAGAACTAAATTTAGCTTTGAAGCAGCTATGCTAAAGCTTGGAGGTAATGTAATAGGATTTAGTGATGCTAATACCAGTTCTGTATCAAAGGGTGAAAGCCTAACTGATACAATTAAAGTAATGTCCTATTATGCAGATATAGCTGTAATGAGACACCCAAAGGAAGGAGCTCCTAAGCTTGCTTCTGAATATGCTTCAATTCCTATAATTAATGCTGGAGATGGAGGCCATCTTCATCCAACACAAACCCTTACAGATCTTTTAACCATCCAAAAGTATAAAGGCTCTCTAAATAACCATGTCATAGGTCTATGTGGCGACCTAAAATATGGAAGAACTGTCCACTCATTAATAAAAACCATGGCAAGATTTAAAACTAAAAAATTTATATTGATTTCTCCTAAAGAACTAATGTTACCTAATTCCCTTAAAAGATATTTAAAGGAGAATTATGATATCCAATTATTAGAAGTAAGAAAACTAGAAGATGTAATTAAAGATATAGATATACTTTACATGACTAGAATTCAAAAAGAACGTTTTTTTAATGAAGAAGATTATCTTAAGTTAAAGGATAGCTATATTCTTACTAAGGATAAAATAAAGGATGCTAAAAAAGATATGATAATAATGCATCCACTTCCAAGGGTGAATGAAATAGCCTACGAAGTAGATGGAGATACAAGAGCAACTTATTTTGAGCAAGCACAAATGGGACTTTTTGTAAGAATGGCATTAATAATGAAGCTTTTGGAGGTGGAGTAAATGTTAGAAGTAAAGCAAATTGAAAATGGTATAGTTATTGATCACATTAAATCAGGCAAGGGTATAATAATTTTCAATAAATTAATGCTTCAAACATCTAACAAACCAGTTGTTCTACTTATGAATGTAGAAAGTAAGGCTTTAGGTAGAAAGGATATAATAAAGATTGAAAATACCCTTGATGTTGATTTAAAGCTACTGGGATTAATTGATGAAAATATTACTTTGAATTATATTAAAGACGGTAAACTTTGTAAGAAAGAAAAAGTCTCTATACCTATAGAAGTCAATTCCCTAATAAAATGTAAAAATCCTAGGTGTATAACAAACTCTGATAGTTATGTGGAATCATCCTTTACATTAGTGTCTAAGGATAATCTTGAATATAGATGTTCTTATTGTGAGGAAATAACTAAATATGAATTTTAATTAAAACCACGACCTTTAAAGGAGGTCCTGAGAGACCTATAAGGAGGGAAATTATGAATACAAGTAGTGAAATTGCAAAAATGCTTCTTGAAATCCAGGCAGTTTCTATCAGAAGTACAGCTAACCTATTTACTTGGGCGTCAGGCATTAAATCCCCAATTTATTGTGATAATAGACTTATTATGAGTTATCCAAAGATTAGAGACACTATAGCAGAAGAATTTAAGAAAATCATCATGAAGGATTTTAATAATGTTGAGGTTATAGCTGGGACGGCTACTGCAGGTATCCCCCATGCAGCATGGGTATCACAAAAAATAAACTTGCCCATGGTATATGTAAGAAACTCTGCTAAAAATCATGGCAGACAAAATCAGATTGAAGGTAAAATTAACAATGGACAAAAAGTTGTTTTAATAGAAGATTTATTATCAACTGGTGGAAGTTCAATTAAAGCTGCTAAAGCCTTAAGAGATGCTGGAGCTAAAGTTTTGGGAGTTATAGCTATATTCAGCTATAATTTTAAATCATTAGATGAATTATATAGAAAAGAAAATCTAAAATATAAAGTTATAACTGGATATAATACTTTATTACCTATAGCATTAGAAGAGGGATATATAAAAAAAGAAGAGTTTGACTTATTAAAAAAATGGAGTCAAGATCCATATATATTTACAAAATAAAAATAACCTCCAGAAATCTGGAGGTATTTACCTTTATTTTTTAAGCATAATTTTCAACTCACCGTTTGCATCTACTATTTTCCAGTCTTCAACATAACTTTGTTTATACTTTTGTGGCTCATTTCCATTATAACTATATGTTATTGTTACAATGATATGATCACTATATTTCTGAGTATTATATAGATTTATTTCATAATTATATAATTTATAAATATATTCAGCCATCATGTTTTCAAAATCTTCGAAAGATATTTCTTTTTGACTTTCTTCGCTTAGCATATCATATGCTTTATCATAAAATCCTATAAGAATATTTTTTTGAAATTCTGCTATATAGTCATAGGGAGTTATTTCCTTATCCTCAATAAGCTCTAGATTAGGTTTAAAGGGTTGATTTAAAGAGTTGTCCTCCTTTGAAATATGTAACTTTTCACCTTCAACAAGTATTTGTACTCTATTAATATGTTGTAGTTGGGTTAATGAATTCACTAAAGCTCCAATTATTAAAGACTTGTCTTGATTCTCCCATTGTTCATTATTGGTTAAATGATTTGAAAAATTTATATAACAAGTATTATCTATGGTATCAATTGATAGGATTTTAGTTTCCCTTGGTAATACTTGATTTAATGTTTGATTTCTTGGCCCTTTAATTAATTCTTCTGCAATATTTTTCTCATATTTTAAGTTCTCTGTAAAAATAGTTCTATTTTCAGGTACTAATCTACCATTTTTAATGAAATAAAGTGTAAATGTATTTTTTACTGTGTCTGGAACCGGTGGAATAGGTATACTATCATTATAATATTCCAAATCCTCTTGATTGATAATTAATACAAGGGCTACAAATAATATAGTTATTAATAATACTATTTTATATATGGTTTTCACTTTATACTCCTCCTATGTCTAAAGCATTGTATTCATAGGTAAAATAACATATACTTTTGTTCCCTTATCTTCTTCACTTTCGACTTCAATTCTTCCTTGATGAAGCCCAATGATTTGCTGAGTTATAGCTAATCCTAGACCAGTTCCTCCAGATTTCCTTGATCTTGCCTTATCTACTCTGTAAAATCTATCGAATATAAAGGGTAACTCTTCCTTAGGTATTCCTATACCATTATCTTCAACTTTTATGACTATTTCATCATGTTTTGAATATAATTCTACCCTTACCTCCCCTCCATCGGGAGTATATTTAAGGGCATTGCCAATAATATTTATTAATGCTTGCTGTATTTTAAATTGATCTAATTCTATTTGAATTTTTTCACTTTCAATAAACTGAAGATTGATTTCTTTCTTTTGAGCTATAGGTGCTAAATTTTTTATTACCCTTTCAATTAAATAATTTACATAAGTAATTTGATATTTAAGCTCTATTTTTTCCTTATCAAGATCTACCAAATATAAAAGACTATTTACAATTCTATTTAATCTATCGACCTCAGTATCTATATCTTTTAAAAACTCTTTATAGATTTTTTCATCTACTTGCTCTTGGTGAATTAATGACTCAGATAAAATTTTAATAGAACTAAGGGGAGTTTTCAGTTCATGGGATACATTTGCCACAAAATCTCTTCTTTGTTTATCAACTTGTTCTAATTTCGTTGTCATCATATTAAAGGCTTTTCCTAAATTACTTAACTCATCATTTCCACTTACTTTAACTTTATGATAAAACTTACCTTGAATGACTTTATTTACAATTTCTGTTAAATTCTCTATTGGTTTCGATATAATATCTGCAAAAATGAAACTTATAACCCCTGTAATAGCTAAACTGAATAGAGATAATGTTAAAAGTTTTTTTGTAGTTTCAGTAATATTATCATACAAATCCTCCAATAATGATGATATAAAAACAGCACCCACTATTTCATCACTTTCAAATATGGGAACTGCAACATACATAACTTTACCATATTTATCCACAAGGTGCTGTCTAGCAACCTCCTCCCCATTTAATGCAAGTTCAATCTCTTCATTATTGATTTTTAATCCTTTGAAAGTATCATAGGAATCAGTAATTATCATCTTATTCTTATCTGCAATCATAACCCTTGAATTAATTTCTAGACTTAAATCTTTTACAATATCGTTCATCATATTATCAATATATTTACTTCCATTTTGACTGATATAAGGAGCTACTCTATTTGATATGATATTACTTTGAGTAAGGAGGCTTATTTTCTTTTCATTTAAATAACTTAGTCTAAGATTCTCAGTTAAAAAAGAATTTAACAAAAGTAACGTTAGAAAAACTAACAATAAATAAGTGGAAACTAATTTCCACCTTAGACTAATAAATCTCCTATTTATTTCTAAAATAATAACCAACCCCCCATTTTGTAAGTATATATCTTGGTTGGCTCGAGTTTTCTTCAATTTTCTCCCTAAGTCTTCTTACATGAACATCAACTGTACGTACATCTCCAAAATATTCGTATCCCCATATGGTTTCTAATAATTCTTCTCTTGAATATATTTTACCTGGGTTTGTAGCAAATAAAAGAAGAAGGTCAAACTCCTTAGCAGTTAAATTTATGTCTTTATTATTTAAACTAACCTTTCTTCCAAGAGTATTTATTACAAAATCATCTATTACTAATATACTTGTGGGTGTTATATTACTTTTCACTTCAACCCTTCTAAATATTGCCTTTATTCTAGCCTTGAGCTCTAAAATGTTAAAGGGTTTGGTTAAATAGTCATCGGCTCCATATTCTAATCCTAATACTTTACTTGTATCTTCACCTTTAGCCGTTAAAATGATTATTGGAACCATGGATTTTTCCCTCACTTTTCTACACACTTCTAATCCATCCATTTTAGGTAGCATTAAATCTAAAACTATTAAATCGTAATCATTATTTATAGCTTTTTCATAGGCTATTGCTCCATCCTCAGCAGTATCAATTTCATATCCTTCTTGACTTAAACTATATTTTAATCCCTTTAAAATAATTGGTTCATCATCTACTAATAATAGTTTCTTTGACATTATTTAATCACCTCAAATAAAACATTATTTCTTACATTAAAACTCTTTTAATATAGTACCCTCTTATCTCCTACACGTTTTGTTAGCTTAATGGAGTCAAAATGTTCTAGCAAAGGAACAACGTATTTTCTAGAAGTATTTAATAAATCTCTATATTGGCTTAAAGCTATTTCTTTATGTTCATTTAAATAGTCCTTAAGAAGTTTTTTTGCAGACTCGTATTTTTCCCTATGCAGTATTATCTCCCCATTTATATCCATTAACTTATTCATATCTATTAAAGCCTGAAGAATATCTATATCATTTCCTTTTAAGTTAAATTCTTTAATTATTTCATCCCTTGAAGGTGTTTTGTACCCACTATTTAAATATAAATCTAAAATTTTATCTTTTATTTTTTCTTGTTTAGGAGAAAACTCTACAATAAAATCCTTTAATGAAATTATATTATCGAAAACTTTAATTAAACCTTTATGGCAATATAGTTCAAGTATTTCATCGAAAACTTTTCCCTTTGTTTTATTAAAGATTTTACTTCTAATTTCTTCCTTTGAAACTCCTGGTTTTAATGGATTTTTGTTGTGAAACTTATTTAACAAATCAATTAAGGCCTCTTCTTTTTCATCTATATAAGTCCTATGTATATATCTATCCTTTGCAAATCTATAAACTATTTTATTATTTATTAATTCTTCTAATATATCCTGTATTATATCCTTCGATATTCCAACATGAACTGAAATAAATTCCGCATCAATGAATTCTCCATTAAACTTGATTAGGACATTCTCAAGGATTTGTAATACATCTCCTTCACTTTTCACTTCCAGCTGCTTAATAGTCTCTTCGTCCATTCTTTTATGTTTTATAGCATTAGGGTCAAGTATCATACCTCCCCCTATAGTCTCTAATGGAGAGTAAAACCTTATTACAAATTTGTCACCATATTTACTTACTATCTTATCTTCCAGTCTTAACTGAGCAAAACAACTTTCACCGGGATTAAGGATTTCTCTGTCCAATAGCACAAGTCTACATAATACTTCTCTAGAACCATGGTATAACCTTAATCTTGCCCAGTTTTCCAGTGATCTATTACAACTCTTTAAAAGATCTAGTTTTACATCTATCATCATAGTTGATTTCATTGATCTAGGCTTTGCTAAAACATCGCCCCTATTAATATCTTCCTTCTTTATACCTGTTAGATTAACAGCCACCCTTTGTCCAGCATAAGCAGTTTTTACACTATCTCCATGGACTTGTATACTTCTTACCTTTGCATCAAATTCATTAGGATAAATCATTACATCTTCTTTTTCCGAAATAGACCCTTCGATTAGAGTCCCTGTAACTATTGTTCCAAAGCCTGAAAGGGTAAAAACTCTATCTATGGGAAGCCTTAAAGGTGCCTGGATATTCTTTTTTTCAATTTCTTTAGTTAATTCTACAATTGTTTCCTTCAGCTTATGGATTCCTTTGCCTTCTATAGCAGAGACCTCTATAACTGGAGCTTTTTCTAAAAAAGTACCTTTTATCTTTCCATTTATCTCTTCTTTAACTAATTTAAGCCATTCCTCTTCAACTAAATCACACTTTGTCAAAACTACAATACCTTTTTTAACTCCTAAAAGCGTTAATATATCTAAGTGTTCTTGTGTTTGAGGCATTATTCCTTCATCTGCTGCTATTACTAATAATACAACGTCTATTCCACTTGCACCTGCTAACATATTTTTGATAAACCTTTCATGACCTGGTACATCAACTATACCTGCTTTTCTATCATCGGGAAGATCAAAATATGCAAATCCCAATTCTATTGTAATACCTCTTTTTTTCTCTTCTTTTAATCTATCGGTTTCAATACCTGTAAGTGCTTTTATCAGTGTAGTCTTACCATGATCTATATGTCCAGCAGTGCCAATAATGACATTATTCATTTATAACCCTACTTTCTATATCATTGATTGCTTTTACAATTATTTCAAACTCATCACTTTTTATTGTTCTAACATCTAATAAAACCCTATCCTCTTGTATTCTAGAAATAATAGGAATTTCATTATTTCTAAGATACCTCTCTATTTCATTTGCTGTAATATAATTTGATGAGAGTGATATTAATTTAGTTGGTATTTTCTCAAGGGGCATAGAACCTCCTCCAACTTGAGAATATCCATCTATTAATTCTATACTTATATTTTTAGCAATACTTTGTAATTTTTTTGATAATTCACTTGCATTTTCATTTATCTCGTCAATATTCATGGTTAACATTTTCAGAGTAGGTATTTTTTTAATGGCTTCTGTTTCATCAAGATATAATCTTAGTGTTGCTTCTAAACATACTAAGGTCATCTTATCTACTCTTAATGCTCGTGTTAATTGATTTTTTTTCATTTTATCTATATATTCTTTCTTCCCTACAATTATACCTGCTTGAGGTCCCCCCAAAAGTTTATCTCCACTAAAGGTGACTATATCGACTCCCTTATTTAAGCTCTCTAAAACAGTAGGCTCATAGGTAAAGCCATATTTAGAAAAGTCAATTAGAGTTCCACTGCCGATATCCTCTATTAAAGGAAGATTATGTTTTTTACAAACCGATGATAACTCTTCTACTTCTACTGACTTTGAGAAACCTAATATTTTATAATTACTTGAATGAACCTTTAAAATAGCTGCAGTTTCTTCATTAATATTGTTTTCATAATCGTATAGATGGGTTTTATTTGTAGTTCCAACTTCAACAAGCTTAGCTCCACTTTGAGCCATAACATCGGGAACCCTAAAGGACCCTCCGATTTCAACTAATTGTCCCCTTGATACAATAACTTCCTTTTCCTTTGCTAAAGTATTCAATACTAAAAGAACGGCAGCAGCATTATTGTTTACAACTAGGGCTGATTCTGCACCTGTAAGTTTACATATTATTTCTTCAACATGGGAGTAGCGTGAACCTCTTTTTCCATTACTTAGGTCAAATTCTAAAGTTGAATAATTACATGCAACCTCTAATATTTTTTCTTTTACATCATCGCTTATTAATGCACGTCCAAGATTTGTATGTAAAACTACTCCTGTAGCATTTATTACTCTTCTTAATTTCATTTCATTGGCTTTATCAACTTCTTTTCTTACCTTATTCACTATTTCGTCAATATTAATACTAAAATCTATTAAATCATCTTCTGGGCTATTTGATATATAATTTCTTATATTATTAATTTGTTTTCTAATAGAGTCTACAACCGTTATCCTTGGATGTCTTTGTAAAAGCTCTATTATATCATTTCTATTCAAAATTTCATCTACCTTCGGAATACTAGAAAATATAATATTTTTATCCATTTAATTCACTCCTAGTACTTTTTTAAAAGTATTATTATATTACGAATAAATTATAACATAAATATTTAATATAATTAATTTTTGTAATGAATTAATTATATTTATTAAAAATTTGTTAAAGAATTTAAACTAATCTATCTAAAAAATAAACACCCTTAAATACTGGGTGTTTATTTGACTTTCAAAATATTATCTTTATCAATATCTACTACTTCTCCAATTATATTAAAATCAGAATTTAAATTTTTAGAATAATACTCCATTAATTCATTGGCCTTTTCCCTTTCTACAGCTATAAGAAGTCCACCTGATGTTTGTGGATCAAACAATATATCCTCCATATAAGTAGGAATGCTTGAATCCATACTAATATTCTTTTCAATGTATTTTTTATTCTTATAGGCTCCGGCAGGTATTAGACCCATCTCAGCCTTTTCTTTGGCTCCATCAATTACTGGAACTTTCGATGAGTCGATTATAATACTAACATTACTTCCCTTTGCCATTTCATAGGCATGCCCTAATAATCCAAATCCAGTAATATCTGTACAAGAATTAACTCCTACTTTAATCATGCCTTCAGCAGCAATATTATTCAAACTAGCCATTACATTAACGACTTTATCAATTAATTTGCTGTCGAGCATATCGGCTTTGATAGCTGTATTAAGTATTCCTATTCCTAATGGCTTAGTTAGTATTAAAACATCTCCTGGTTTTGCACTTGAATTACTTATTACATTATTTGGGTTGACTGTACCCATAACAGAAAGACCGTATTTAGGCTCATTATCCTCAATAGTATGTCCTCCTACTAACAATGCTCCAGCCTCCTTAACCTTATCGGCTCCTCCCTTCAAAATTTCTGCCAAAACATCCGTAGATAAACAATTAGGAAAACCTACAATATTAAGGGCCAATACCGGTCTTCCTCCCATTGCATATACATCGCTTAATGAATTGGCTGCAGCAATTTGACCAAATGTATATGGATCATCAACAATAGGTGTAAAAAAATCTAATGTTTGAATTATAGCATTATTCTCATCAAGCCTATATACTGCTGCATCATCAGATGTATCTAAACCAACTATCAATCTATCACTTTCTACTTTAGGTAGCTGACACAGAACCTGTGCCAAGGTCTCGGGACCTATTTTAGCTGCTCAACCAGAACTTGTAGTGAGTTCTGTCAGTCTTTTAGTTGTTTCACTCATTGATATCACCTCTGATAATTATATTACCATATTTTAATCTATTTTAATATGCTCTTTAATATCTTCAAATTTTATAGTTCCTATCCCCTTTACATTTTGGATTTCATCAATTGTTTTGAAAGGTCCATTATTTTTTCTGTATTCAATAATTCTACTAGCCAATACTTCTCCAATTCCATTTAGAGTCATAAGCTCAGAATTAGATGCTGTATTGATGTTTATTTTACCATCACTATAATTTGTCATTGTATTGTCTTTTGTATCTATACTATTTACTGAACTAATAAGTTCGCTTTCTATATTTTCTCCTACTTCAGGGATAATAATTTTTTCTTCATCAGTAAGAATTTTAGCAAGATTAATTCTTTTTCTATCGGCATTTTCTGTAAGTCCCCCAACCTTATTTATTGCATCTATAACTCTATCCCCTTCTTTTAATATAACAATTCCTTCATTTTTTACGGCTCCACAGATATCTACTACTATATCCTTGGGTTCTTGTAGCTTATTTCCATCTAATTTCTCTTCCTTAGTGTCATCCGTATTTTCTATATTTTTATCTTCAGATATGTTCTTATCTATTTCTTCCCAATTATTACTACTTATTTCTTCAGATATTATTACCTTTTTTAAAGGGTTATAATTATAAGCATTAGTTATAATAGATCCTAAAATTATTATTATAGCTAAACAAATTATTATCTCTCTTTTAGATAAATTTATCATATAATCCCCTCCATATCTTACTATTTACTAGTTGTATAATTCTACCAAATATGTATTTTCCCTTCTTTTTGCTGATTTCCTTAAATTTTTTTTACTTTTTTGTTATACTAATAGGGTATCTGTAAATAATTAAGTTAGAGGTGAAAATATGCAACGTTCTATATCAATTTTTTTATTAGTCATTATAATTTTCTCTTCAGTATTCCCAATTTATGCCACAGCAGAAAATGATCCTCCCAGTATATCATCTGAAAGCGCCATACTTATAGATTATGAAACAGGAGATGTGTTATTTGAAAAAAACAGTAATAAACCAATGTATCCTGCTAGTACAACTAAAATTATGACTGCAATTTTAACTTTGGAAAATACCAATTTAAATGAGACTGTTATTATAGATAAAGAAACACCCTTTACTGAGGGTAGTAGAATTTATGTTATTGAAGGAGAAGAATTTACAGTAGATCAACTTCTCCATGCTTTACTTATTGATTCTGCAAATGATGCTGCCGTAGCTTTAGCTAAACATATATCAGGCAGTATAGAGGAATTTGCCAAGCTTATGAATAAAAGAGCTAAAGAATTAGGTGCCAAAAATACTCACTTTACAAACCCCCATGGTCTACCTGATGAAAACCACACCACAACTGCATATGATTTGGCTATGATAGCTAAATATGCAATGACTATACCTCAATTTAGAGAAATTGTTAAAACTGTTAGATATCAAATACCTCCAACTAATAAACAACCAGAAACAAGGTATTTGCAAAATACTAATAGGCTTTTATGGGGCACTGGTAGTAGTAATAGAATTGAATACAATGGTAAGTGGGTAGATATAAAATATGATATCATAGATGGAATAAAGACAGGATATACAACTCAGGCTCAACAATGTCTCGTATCTTCTGGAGTAAAGGATGGCAATAGGCTTATAAGTGTAGTCCTAAAGGCAGTTAGGACAAATGTTTATGTAGATACTAGAAAGCTTATAGACTATGGTTTTGATAACTTTGATTTTATTGAAATCACTTCTGCCGGTGAAGTCGTTACTACAATCGATGTCCAAAATGCAGTACAAGAAAAATTAGATTTAGTCACTCAGAAAAGTATAACAAAAGCAGTTCTTAAAAGCGACCTACTCAAGGATATTGATTTGGAGATCAATCTAAATGATAGTATAGAAGCTCCTATATCGAAGGGGGAAGTATTGGGAAAAGTTACATATAGTATTGATGGTAAAATTTTAGGTGAGAGTAATTTGTTAGCAAAAGAATCTATTGATGAAAAAATGATTTCTAAGGTTATAAAAAGGGCCACAGACCCAAGAAATATAAATCTATTAAAACTTTTGGGAATTTTATTTGTACTATATCTAATATGGAGAACTATAGTAACTATCTTTAGATTAAGAAAGAGAAGAAGATACTTTTAAACCATTAATAAAAAGGAGCCTAGGCTCCTTTTTAAATTAGCATCTTTATACTATTGCTATCATTTCAATTTCAACATTTACATCCTTAGGTAATCTAGCTACTTCAACACAAGCCCTAGCTGGCTTATGATTTGAAAAATACTCAGCATATACCTCATTAATTTTTCCAAACTGATCCATATCTTTAATGAAAACTGTGGCTTTTATAACTTTTTCTAAAGATGTACCAGCCTCTTCTAAAACTGCCTTTGCATTTTCTAAACATTGTTTAGTTTCATCTTCGATACTACCCTTAACTAATTCACCAGTTTCAGGATTGATAGGTATTTGACCTGATAAAAATAACATATTACCTGCTTGTACAGCTTGGGAATAAGGACCTACAGCTGCTGGTGCCTTATCGGTGTGAATAATTTTTAGTTCCATTTACTCTCCTCCTTTATTTATTATCAACTCTTATTTCATCTAAATAGTTATATATAGTGTATCTCGATACACAAAGAACCTTTGCTACATAATCAATAGCACCCTTTATCAAGAAGGCCCCTTGATAATCTAAATCCTTTACAATATTTACTTTTTCTTCTTTACTCATATATGCAACTGGCTTTCCTTTTTCATTTAAAGTTTTTTGTACGATATCTGTTAATACATTATTTACTTTATTTCCCTCTTCTATTAAGCTTTTATCTTCATTTTGATCATCAGTGTTCATAAGATCTTCTATCACTTTTTTTGCTACTGCTAGTTCTGACATATCAAAATTAATACATAGACATCCAATAACCTCATCATTCTCATCTTTGATAAACATGGTTGAGGACTTCAGTAGTCTACCATCTGCACTTTTACCAGTATAGTTAATTATATTTTCGTGAACATTTCCCTTTACTACAGCGTTTAATCCAACTTCAGTCATAGGGCTTCCAAGACTTCTACCTGTAATATGTCCATTTTCAATGGCTAAAATTGAACTTTTCATTTTACTAAAATCGTGTAATACCACTTCACAATTATTCCCAAAAGTTTCAGCAAGCCCCTTTACTATAGGTATATAACTTTTTAAAATTATATTAATATTCTCAGTCATGAAATCCCCCTCTTCATTACTTATATATATATATTATTTTACCACAATATTAACTAATTTAGATGGAACACAAATAACTTTCACTATGTTCTTATCTTTAATGTATCCCTGTATTCTCTCACTATTTAAAGCAACTTTTTCTAAGTCTTCTTTACTAATGTCTTTACTTACTTCGATTTTTTCTCTTACTTTTCCATTTACTTGAATAACTACCTCTATCTCTTCTTTTACTAAAGCTCTTTCATTATATTTAGGCCAACTTTGTTCATGAATACTTTCTTTATATCCTAAATAGTGCCAAAGTTCTTCAGTAATATGTGGTGCAAAGGGAGATAGTAGTACCAATATAGTATCTACAGCAAGTTTCAGTAATGGTGAATTTATCTTTCCTTCTTCTATTTCTTTATATTTATAAACTTCATTTACTAGCTCCATTACAGCACTTATTGCTGTATTAAAGTTGAATCTTTCTTCAATATCTTCAGTAACTTTCTTAATAGTATTATTAATAACAAAGTTTAACTCTTTATCTTCTTTTGTTTTTATAACAAGTTCTTGTTCATTAAATGCTTTGTCCTTTATTTCATGAACTAGTCTCCAAACCCTATTTAGGAATCTAAAAGAACCCTCTACACCTGTATCGCTCCACTCTAAATCCCTTTCTGGAGGAGCTGCAAATAATATAAATAGTCTTGCAGTATCTGCTCCATATTTTGAAACAATTTCCTCTGGACTTACTACATTACCCTTAGATTTTGACATTTTTGCCCCATCTTTTAAAACCATTCCTTGAGTTAATAAATTTTCAAAGGGCTCTTCAACAGGTGATAATCCTAAATCATATAATACCTTTGTAAAGAATCGGGCATAAAGCAAATGTAATATAGCATGTTCTACTCCACCAATATATTGATCTACCTTCATCCAGTACTTTGCATTTTCTTTATCAAATACCTTTTCGTCGTTATTTGCATCTGTATATCTTAAGAAATACCATGATGAGTCTACAAAGGTATCCATAGTATCAGTTTCTCTTTTTGCATTGCCACCACACTTAGGACAAGTAGCATTTTTGAAAGATTCACTAGTATTAAGAGGTGATTCGCCTTTTCCAGAAAATACAACATCAGTAGGAAGTAGTACAGGCAAATCTTCTTCTTGTACTGGTTGAGTACCACATTTATCACAATATACTATAGGTATAGGAGTTCCCCAATATCTTTGACGAGAAATTAACCAGTCACGAAGTCTATAATTTATAGTTCTTTTACCTAAATCATTATCTTCCATAAAATCTATTATCTTTTCTATACATTCACTATTGCTTAATCCGTTAAAATCTCCAGAATTAATCATTATTCCTGGTTCTATAAAAGCAGATTCTAAACTATCTAAATTTATATCTTCGTTTTTAGGTTTAATAACTGGTATGATATCAAGATTGTATTTTTTAGCAAATTCAAAATCCCTCTCATCATGGGCTGGAACAGCCATGACAGCACCAGTACCATAATCCATCAATACATAGTTTGCTATGTAGATAGGTATCTTTTTATTGTTAATTGGATTTATTGCATATTTCCCTATAAATAAACCTTCTTTTTCTACATTACTAGCGGTTCTTTCTATTTCAGATAATCTAGCCAGTTTATTTACAAATGCATCTACCTCTGATTCATATTCCGTTCCACTTACTAATTCATTTACAAGAGGATGTTCAGGAGCTAAAACCATAAATGTTACTCCATATATAGTATCAGGTCTTGTGGTAAATACTTCTAATGATTTATCGCTATTCTCTATTTTAAACTGTACTTGTGCTCCATAACTTTTACCAATCCAGTTTTTTTGCATTATTTTAACCTTTTCGGGCCATCCATTCAACTTTTCTAAGTCTTGTAATAGCTTTTCTGCATAATCAGTTATCTTAAAATACCATTGATCTAGATTTTTTTTGGTAACTAATGTATCACATCTTTCACATCTGTCATTTACAACTTGCTCATTAGCTAAAACTGTTTCACATGATGGACACCAATTAACAGGAGATTTTTTCTTATATGCCAATCCATTTTTATAAAATTGTAAGAAAAGCCATTGTGTCCACTTATAATAATCTGGCTGGCAAGTAGTTACTTCTCTATCCCAATCATAACTAATTCCAAGTTCCCTTAATTGTCTTTGCATTTCAGCAATATTTTCCTTAGTCCACTTATCAGGATGTATATTATGTTTTATGGCAGCATTTTCAGCAGGGAGTCCAAAGGCATCCCAACCAATTGGATGCAATACATTGTATCCGTTCATAGTCTTGAATCTAGCAACAACATCACCAATAGAATAATTCCTCACATGGCCCATATGAAGTTTTCCTGATGGATATGGAAACATTTCTAAGGCATAATATTTTTCTTTAGAATTGTCTTCTTCAACTTTAAAAGCCTTATTTTCTTGCCATATTCCTTGCCATTTCTTTTCAATCTCTTGAAAATTATATTTTTCCATAAAATCTAACCTCCTATTAATAATAAAATATCCCAAATAAAAAAGTGGCTCTATATAACTTATCCTATAGGGACGAGAAATTCCCGCGGTACCACCCTATTTAGCCATAGACCCACTCATTAGTTTTATATAGGTAACTAACCTTTAAAATATACCATAGGCAAGTTCAGAAACTCTCTATGCCAATTCTCACCACCCATCGGCTCTCTGAAATAGATAAGATTCTTACTACTCCTATTACATTTTATTTTTATTAAATTTTTGCATTAATTACTATTTATTTTAAGTTTTTAATCAATAACTGTCAATATCTAATTCTACATATTTTGCATCTTTCCATATTCTTTCAAGATCATAAAATTTTCGCTCATCTTCTGTGAATATATGAACCACAACATCAAAATAATCTAATAATATCCATTTACCATTATCATAGCCTTCTTTGTGTCTAATAAATACATCTTTTTTATTAAATTTTTTCTCTAATTCATCTGCAAGTGCAGTAGCGTGTTTTGTTGAAGTTCCTGTACATATAATAAAATAGTCAGCTATTGAAGACAAATTTTGAACATCTAAGATGACTATATCTGAGGCCTTTTTATTATCTAATATTTTACTAATCTCTATGGCAAATCTTTTAGAACTTTCTCCCATTTTTTTCCTCCAATCGCTGTTGTTTTTATATACTAAATATTGAATATGCTAAAAAAGTTAGATAAATACCGTATACTAACAGTAATAATAGTCCATTATTTTTATTAAGCCTTCCTTGAACTATACCACTAACCACTAAAATTATCATTAGAACTAGGGCAACAGGCAAATCAATATATAGTGTTTGAGGAACATTATTATATACTTTATCAAACAGAGCAATATTTCTGTGGCTAATAACTAAACCAGTATCTGATGCTATAGAAGAAAAACCTAAAATCATAGTATTATTAAGTATATTAGCTCCTATAATATTACCAACTGATATACCTTCATATCCCTTTATTATTGCAGTTAAAGCTGTTGTAAGTTCAGGTAATGAAGTTCCTAAAGCTATAAGTGTAAGACTAACAATTTGCTCAGGTACATTAAAAAAATATGCAATCTTTTGACCATTATCTACTAATAGTCTCGCCCCTATAATAATAAAAATAGTTCCTAATAAAAATTTAATACAGTTAATAATAATTTCTTTAGAAGTAATCTTTTTATAATTATTTTTAGGTCTTGAAATCCTATTTTTACCTTTAAATTGACTAATATTTAATACAATAAATACTCCTAGAAAAACCAATAGTATATATCCTTCTCTCTTTGAAAGAATTGTATCTATGGAGAAAAATAGTAATACTATAGTAGTTATTATCATTAAGACACCCTTCTGAGCAAATAACCTTTTATTTATGTCTCCTGGCATAAAAATTATTGCAATTGAAAGAATCAAACCTATATTACATATAGTTGATCCCACAGCATTTCCAATAGCCATATCAGGAGAGCCTTGAAGGGAAGCAAAGACAGATACAAATAATTCTGGCAATGTTGTAGCTAAACTAACAATAGTAGCACCTATAATAATCGTTGGAATACCTGATACTGTTGCAAACCATACCGAGGCATTAACAAATAGGTCTCCACCCTTTATTATAATTACAAGTCCTATAATAAACAATACAAATACAATAAATATTTCCATTATTATCCTCCATTGTACTGCTACTAGTTAATATATATATATTTCCTTTATTTTGCTACTGAAAAAGTCAAATTTACTTCTGCTTAAGTAAGATACTATTCCTAGCTAAAACTGTATTTGGATGTAATAATTTTCCCTTTGATATTACATGCTTTATTGAGTTTTCAAGGGCTAATATCATTGCTTTATCAATAGACTTAAAAGATACATCCCTTATTTTTTCTACACCATTAAAATCTCTATTTGGTTCTATATAATCTGCAAGATAAATAATTTTATCTAGTATAGTCATGTTTTCTCTAGCAATAGTATGATATTTTATAGCATCTAATATTTCTGTATCATGAATATTTATTTCATTTTTAGCTATTTCACTAGCTATAAGTCCATGGGCTAAATCAATTTGGTAATCAATTACTTTATCAATAGCAATATTATATCTATCAACATACTGTCTCATTTCCACTTCAGACATTTTCTTTGCATAGTCATGTAATAAGGCTGCCACACTAGCCTTATAAACATTACATTCATAAATTTTGGCTAATTCCTTAGCTGTTTTATAAACACCTATTGTATGCTTAAATCGTTTGGGACTAAGTTTAGACTCTACAATACTTTTTATGGTATCAACAGAAATCATTAATATCACCCTTAGATATACAAATTATTTTTATATATATAATGCTCCACCGTTTCAGGAATAATATATTTTATACTTTTCCCTGATTTTATTCTTTTTCTTATATCTGTAGAAGAAATAGCCAGTGCTGGTACATCAGTAATGATAATTTGAGAGTTATATTTTTTATTAAGGTATTCAATTTTTTCTTTAAGTTTTTTCACATCAATACCAGGTCTTGTTGCTGCCACAAATCTACAAAGCTTCAATAATTCTTCTGGTTCTTTCCAAGTTTCTAGTTCATTTAATGCATCGGCTCCGGTAATAAAATATAATTCAGTATTTGAATTATACATACTTTTAAGTTTTCTTATTGTATTTATTGTATAAGACACATTCTTATTTTCAATTTCTATTTTTGATACTTCAAAATAAGGATGAGTAATAGTTGCAAGTAAAGTCATAGAATATCTATGATGACTACTTGTAATATCCATATCCTGTTTATGGGGTGGTCTGCCAGCAGGAATAAAGACAACTCTATCTAGTTCAAATTGAGTTCTAATTTGTTCTGCCAATACTAAATGCCCATAATGTATGGGATCAAATGTCCCTCCCATTATTCCTATTTTTTCCATAACTTCCTCCAGCTTCTATCGTATTTTCATATAATTACTTTCACATTATATCAAATATATATTTATAGTTCCAATTAGATGTAGAAAAAAGTGGCCAAAGAAGACCACCATACATTAACTCATATTTATATTAATTTTATTATATAATACTATTTAGGCAGTTCTATTTTAGGATTATTTTTAGATTTTTTATATATAACAAATCTACGACCCATTGCCTGAACAAACTCACCATTAGTTAATCTTGCTACCTCATTGGCAGCTTCCTTCGTATCTAACATACTGTTTTTTTGTATACTAACTTTAACAAGTTCTCTAGCCTCTAAGGCATCATTTAATTGATTGATAAATGCTTCTGTAATGCCTTCTTTCCCAATCTGTGTTATTGGGTCAATATTATGGGCTAATCCTTTCAAATATGTCCTTTGTTTTCCTGTAATCACACTTACCAGCTCCTTAATCATAGTACTCAAATTCTAAATCATATATTTTAACAGTATCTCCATCTTCAATCCCTATTTCTTTTAATCTATCAAATACACCTTTTTTCATTAATATACTTTGAAAATGTCTTAGAGAGTCTACATTTTCTATATCTGTTGAGTACAGAAGTTTTTCAATAGGTCTTCCCTCTACTATAAAATAGTCATCTTCTTTTCTAATTTCAATTTTATTTTTGTCTTCGCCATCTTCAAAGGTATAAACCTTATGGGCTTCATCATCTGGAATAACTTCTACTAAAGGTATATCCTCAATAGTATCTAAGATTTCAGTTACATAAAGCATAAGCTCTTTTAATCCCTTTTTGGTGGCTGCTGAAACTGGAAAAACTTCATATCCTCTTTTTTCCATTTCATTTTTAAACTCTACATATTTACTTTCATCATATAGTAAATCCATTTTATTAGCTGCTATAATCTGTTTCCTTTTGGCCAGTTTTTCATTAAATTTCTTTAATTCAGTATTGATTTTATCAAAGTCATCTAATGGGTCGCGGCCTTCCATAGAAGATATATCCACAACATGAATCAATAGTTTTGTTCTTTCTACATGCCTTAAAAAGTCATGTCCAAGACCTACGCCTTCATGTGCTCCCTCGATAAGTCCAGGAATGTCAGCTAAAACAAAACTCTTTCCTTCAACAGCCTCCACAACTCCTAAATTAGGCTTTATGGTTGTAAAGTGATAATTCGCTATCTTTGGCTTTGCTTTTGTCACAACAGATAAAATAGTAGATTTCCCAACATTAGGAAAACCAATTAAACCTACATCTGCCAATAGTTTTAACTCAAGGATTACCCATCGCTCCACTCCATAATCTCCTGCTTTAGCAAATGTAGGGGCTTGTCTAGTAGATGTTTTATAATGGGTATTTCCTTTTCCGCCCTTTCCACCTTTAGCTATTACAGCCCTTTGGCCGTGTTTTATTAAGTCCGCTATTACAGCACCAGTTTTTTCATCCCTTACAATAGTTCCCGGTGGAACTTTAAGTACCAAATCTTCTCCATTTTTTCCTGCCATCTTTTTTTTCATGCCATTTTGACCTGACTCAGCTATGTATTTCTTTCTATATCTAAAATCCATAAGTGTTTTTAAACCTTCGTCTACTTCAAATATTACACTTCCACCATTCCCTCCATCCCCACCATCAGGGCCTCCATCGGGAACATATTTTTCTCTTCTAAAGGAAACAGCTCCATTACCACCTTTTCCACCTTTAACAAATATCCTTGCTTTATCTATAAACATAATTCATCACCCTTATATATTCATACATTAATTCTATTTACCAAATCAATTATATCAATAAAATATATTGTGTCAACTACATCTTACACACTTCTTATATCAATTATTTTACCCCTATTATAGCTTGAAATACTCAAAAAAAATAAAACCCATACTAAAAAAGTATGGGTTAGTTATTATTGAGCTACTGCTTGGTCTTGAGGATATACACTTACTTGCTTTCTGCTTTTTCCTTTTCTTTCAAACTTAACTACACCGCTTACTTTAGCAAATAAAGTGTCATCTCCACCTCTACCTACATTATTACCTGGATGTATTTTAGTTCCTCTTTGTCTAACTATTATACTTCCAGCATTAACAAATTGTCCATCTGCTCTTTTTACACCTAATCTTTTAGATTCACTGTCACGACCGTTTTTTGAACTACCTACACCTTTTTTACTTGCAAATAGTTGAAGATTTATTTTAAATAACATATGTTACACCTCCTTATAGCTAATTTCTATATAATCGGAGTACATTTCCTCGGTAGCTTTCATACCTACTAACATAGAATCAAGTATTATGTTAGCTCTTTCTCGCTTTTTAGCATCTAGATTTGGAGGCAGCTTACAATATAGCCATCCATTATCTATCTCATAGACTATGTCAATGCCTGCTACTTCATATAAGGCTAATACAGTAGTTTGAGCAAGTATAGACATACTAGCACAAACTACATCTTTTCCTGGGTCGTCAGCATAAGCATGACCTTTGACACTGAAAGAAATAATTCTATTAGCTTCCTTATTTATCTGTACATTGATCATAAGTAAGACCTATCCAATAATCTTTTCGATTTTAACTTTTGTATAAGGTTGACGATGTCCTTGTTTTTTTCTGTAATCCTTCTTAGCCTTGTACTTAAATACAATAACTTTAGGACCTTTACCTTGTTCTACTACAGAAGCTTCTACTTTGCTTCCATCAACATAAGGATTACCTACAGAAAGTTTGCCATCCTTAGAAACAGCTAATATCTTATCAAATTCAACTGCTTCACCAGCTTCTCCATTGATTTTTTCAATGAATAGAGTATCTCCTTCTTGAACTCTATATTGCTTTCCACCTGTTTCAATAATTGCGTACATCAAATACACCTCCTCTTACCAGTCTCGCCGGATACAGGTACATAAAGTTTTAAAACCAGATCCGAGCGGCTACATAACAAAACTATATTATCATAGTATTTTTTTAAAGTCAAGGAAAAAGCTATATATTGAACTAACTATGAATTAACTTTTCTATTTTAGATAAACTACCCATATGTGCTATATTAAAGTGGCTTAAATGAACATTTTTATCTTTTCTAATAAATATAGTAATTCCTAAGTTTTTTTCTAGCTCCTTTAAATAATTGTCCATTTTATTATTTAATACTTCATAAACATTTGGATGAATATCTAAAATAACAGCCTCAGAATTTGTATGTTTTGAAATTCTAAACATTTCTTTTTCAATATTTTTAATAACTGTATCAGGAGTTAAAACCTTTCCTGTGCCCTCACAATATGGACACTCCATTTCAAGTAATGAACTAATACGATTTCTTACTTTTTTTCTTGTCATCTCCAAAAGTCCTAAATGAGTCATACCAAGTATGTTAGTTCTGACTCTATCCTTTAACAGTTCAGTAGATAATATATTAATTACTTCATTTATACTATTTTGATTATTCATATCAATAAAATCTATTATAATTATTCCGCCGATATCTCTTAATCTTATTTGCTTAGCAACTTCCTTGGCTGCTTCTTTATTCACCTTTAAAATTGTGTCATTTAAATCCTTTGATCCTACATATTTACCAGTATTAATATCAATAACTGTTAGAGCTTCTGTTTTATCAATAACTATATATCCCCCACTTTTAAGCCAAACATATCTACTCATTGCTTGTTTTATCATTTTATCAATACCTAAGAATGCAAAAATATTTATATCTGGATCAAAAAATTCGACTTTATTTTTTAATTCAGGAGATATTAAATCAAGAAAATCTAATATTTTTCTATAATTTTCTCTGTCGTTTATTCTTAGTCTATCAATATCACTTGTGAAAAGATCCCTTACAGTTCTGTGAATTAGGTCTAGATCCTTATATATTAGCTTAGGTGCAAAACCTAGATTTTTTTCTGTCTCAATTTTTTGCCATAATTTAATTAGATATTTTAAATCTTCTTTAAAATCATTTTTACCTCTACCTTCACCTTCAGTTCTAATTATGACCCCAATGCCCTTTGGTTTTATTTCCTCTAATATTTTTTTTAGTCTTTCCCTTTCCTCTTCATCCTCTATTTTTCTTGAAATCCCTATATAATCTATATGTGGCATAAGTACTAAATATCTTCCTGGGAAAGTTAAATGGGTTGTAACTCTAGGTCCTTTTTTATCTATAGGCTCTTTAGTCACTTGAACAATTAACTCTTGACCATTTTTCACCACATCTTTTATAGAAATTTCTTTATTATGTATATCTTGGGTTTTGGAAAGTTCTACTGATATTGCATCTTTTACATATAAAAATGCATTCTTCTCATATCCAATATCCACAAATGCAGCCTGCATACCTGGGAGTACATTTTTAACCCTGCCCTTATATATATTACCCACAAGTCTTTTGATTTTTTTGCTTTCTATATAGTATTCTACTAATTCTCCATCTTCAAGAAGCGCCACTCTACTTTGATTTAAACCTGAGTCAACAACAATTTCTTTCATTAAAATCACCCTATATTTCAAATATCTTTTCCAAAGGAATTAATTCACCATTTGAATTTGTTGAATAGGTTTCTAGCCTATGGACTCTTACTGATTCTATAATAATATCTATATCCTCAGTTTCCTTTAGTTTGTTTACTAATACCTCTGGCTTAAGATTTCCTTTACTACCTGTTGCAACTGTAGCCTTTAATATTACTTCACTGTTATCAACAGTTAATAAAAATAATGTTTTAATCTGCTTTCTAATATTTATTTCCTTTACTCTATTTTTTTTGCTAACTTTTTTATAAATAATCTCTTTTCTATCCATAAATTCATTTATTTTATCTTCAATTTCCTTTTGTGAGTAGTCATCTGATGTTTTGAATTTCATTACATAATTTGAAAACTCTGTTAAACTCATTAAAGCCGCGCTCTTTGGTTTTATATATTTGCAACTTAAAAACCTAATTCCCTTTGGTACTGTTTCATTCATTTTATCCATAAATTCATTCACATTTACTTTTTCAATGAGCTCCACAGTTAGATATTCTCCCTCACTTGATACACCCACAGATAATGGAGCAGAAAAAGAAATAATTGGATGTGGATTAAAACCTTGAGTGAATTTTAATGGTATATTAGCCCTTCTAAAGGCTCTCTCCATTACTCTAACTAATTCCAAATGGGATATGAATTTCATTCTATCATTTTTTGTATATTTTACAAACATCTTATACATTAGCAAACACCACCTAAAAAACCACTATTAATTCCACAATCTTTACAACCTGTTCTACAATCCTTTGTTAATACAGCTTTTTTTGCATTTTCATTTTCCTTTATTAGATATTCCTTTGATACTCCCACATCTATATGATCCCATGGCAATATTTCTTCATAGGATCTTTTTCTATTAGCATAAAATGCCGGATCTATTCCACATTCTTCAAAGGCTTCCATCCATTTATCATATAAGAAATGCTCTTGCCATCCATCAAATTTACAACCCTTTTCCCAAGCCTTTATGAGTACTTCACCCAATCTTCTATCTCCTCTAGCAAATACAGCTTCTAAAAAACTAGTTTTAGCATCGTGATAGTTATAAGTTATTCTTTTATTTTTTATTTTTTTTGAAATGTACTCTTGCTTATCTTTTAAAGTATCAATTGAATCTTGTGGGTCCCACTGGAATGGTGTAAAGGCTTTTGGTACAAAGGATGATGTACTTATAGTAACCTTTAGCCCCTTAGCTCTCTTTTCCTTTGGAATATCATAATAAAGATTTACAACCTTATATCCAAGATCCACTATCCCATCTAAATCTTCAAAGGTTTCTGTTGGTAGCCCTATCATAAAATACAGTTTAACACTATTCCATCCTAAGCTAAAAGCATTAGATGTGGCATTAATTAAGTCCTCTTCTGTTATTCCCTTATTAATCACATCTCTAAGTCTTTGGGTTCCAGCTTCTGGAGCAAATGTAAGACCTGTTTTTCTTACTTTTTGTATTTCTTCTATAAGTTCAATAGAAAATGAATCTAACCTTAAAGACGGTAAGGATAACCCTACATTTTTTTCCTTGTATTTATCAATTAGACTCCTTACTAATTTATCTAATTCTGAGTAATCACTTGTACTAAGGGATGATATTGAAAGTTCTTCGTAGCCAGTATTTTCAAGTAACTTATTAGCTATATCCAAAGCAGTATCAGCCTTTCTTTCTCTTATAGGTCTGTATATAATCCCTGCTTGACAAAATCTACAGCCTCTAGTACATCCTCTAAATATTTCTACCATAGCCCTATCATGTACAACATCTGCATATGGAACTATAACTTTTTGTGGAAAATATGACTTGTCCACATCTTTAATAATTCTCTTTTTTATCTTTTGTGGAAATTCATCACTAATAGGACTAAAACTCTTTATTGTTTTATCTTTATTATATTTTACCTCATAAAACTTAGGTATATATACGCCTTGTATATTAGCAATTCTCTTATAAAATTTATCTTTATCTAATTTTGAAGATTTATAATCTTTATATACATCAATTATTTCAATTATAGCTTCTTCCGATTCTCCCATAACAAATATATCTATAATATCTGCTAATGGTTCAGGATTATAAGCACAAGGTCCTCCAGCAATAATTATAGGATGTGATTCATCTCGATCCTTACTTCTAAGAGGTATATTCCCAAGGTCTAAAATATTAAGTATATTGCTATAGCTAAGCTCATATTGAAGTGTAAAACCTATAAAATCTAATCCACTAATAGAAGTATTACTTTCTATAGTAAATAATTCAATTTTATCTTTTCTTAATATTTCTTCCATATCCACCCAAGGAGAAAAAATCCTTTCGCAATAAACATCTTCAAGTTCATTCAGTAAATTATACATGATATGCATGCCTAAATGGGACATGCCTACTTCATAGATATCTGGAAATGCAAAACCAAATCTCACAGTACTTTCTTTTATTTCTTTATTGTAACTATTGATTTCTCCACCAATATATCTACTTGGTTTTTCTACTCTATATAAAAGTTCTTCTATGATTTTATCCATAGTATACCTCCTTATGCTAATCTTAATAATTAGTATATCTATATTTATATTGATAAATCCCTAGTTTTCAATTAATAATATTTTACCATCTTTTTTTATCAATTAATAGGGTCTCTAATCTAGTGTTTAATCCATGTTTCATAACACCATTTATCATATCATTTTCTGTTACAACTCCAATCACATTACTTTCTTCATCTAATACAGTAACTATATGATATATACTTGGCTTAAATCTATTTATAACCTTTTTTGCAGGAGTTCCTTCTATAGCTACTAAATGCTTTGTTTTTAATATTCCTTTATTAAATAGTATCTTTTTTTTCTCCATTATCTCCTGCATGAAAATAAAAATGGCCATCTCTTTTTCTTTCTTTATGGCTATATATAGAAAGATGGCAACAAATGAAATGATTATATTTACCTTATTATATGTTGATAGATAAATACCTACACCAAATAAAAAAAGTATTATTATCTTGGAAATAACCACTAAACAGTTAGTTGCTTTTCTTGTTCCTAAGAGATAGGATAAATAAGCTCTACATACTCTGCCTCCATCTAATGGTAAAATGGGTAATAAATTAGTAACCGCTATTACTGTATTTGCATATATAAAATATGATAAATAATAATTATCAATAAAATATTTTTTAATGAAAAAATATGAAATCATAGCTAAAACTAAATTTGATAAAGGTCCAACTATAGCTATTAGTATTTCATGTTTGGGATTTGAACCAATTAATTTATCAAGCTTTACTACCCCTCCCAAGGGAAAAATCTCGATCTCTTCTGCTCTATAGCCTAGTAAATTTGCAACTATTGTATGACTAACTTCATGTAAAAAAACGATAACAAAAGATATTAATGTATAGTAAAAGTAACCAAATATTAAAAAAAATAAGAGGGACAAAAAAAATAATAAATTTATCTTGATATTAATATTTAGAAGTCTAATCGTAGTCATTTGATGACCCTACCTTTAAATCAAATGCTTTTATTACTATATTCAATATAGTCTTGAGGATCCACTGGACTTTCATCTATCCAAAGTTCAAAATGAAACAATCTATTATCTATATTTAATATTTCGCCTATCCTTTCTCCATTTAAAATATTTTGACCTTCTTTTACAAAGATTTTATCTAGGTTACCATATATACTAAACATATCCTTACTATGTCTTATCTTAATAAACTTACCATATGTTTCACTTTGTCCTATTAACTCCACTGAACCTTCCTGTATAGACTTTACTATACCATTGTCAGTAACTTTAATATCTATCCCCTTTTGAAAGGTTGATTTTTCTGTAATAGGGTCATATTTTTCACCATAATTTGATACAACTACTCCTTCTAAAGGAATAGAAAAAATTGAGCTTTCATTATTTTCAAAAACAGGTATTGACTGTATAGTATGATTTTTAATGTTTTTTGCATAATTGATTACTTTTTCAACGCCTTTTTTATAATTATATTCGGCAAATATTGATTCCCTTAGAAAAACAGATACTTTTTGTGCTGGAGTGATATTAATACTCTTAAGTAATATTATTAGAGATATAATAATTATGCTAATAAGCAATTGTGCTAATATTTTTTTATATAAACTTCTTTCCCTTGAAGACTTTAATCTATCATGCTTTCTATAATAGTTATATTGTCTTTTTCTTAATTTATTCCCTATTGATTTTCCATATGATTTATACATAAATACCCTCCCTATGTTTCATTTAATATAAATATATTTAAGGACTAGGGTATTTATTACATAAGTATTTTCTGATAATAGATTTATATATAAGAATCAGAAAATCAAGTGAAGAATTATGTACCATCTGTTTTAATTTTAAAACTTAATTTTTTGTCTCCTCATAGATACATTTAATACAAGTCCCAAGGCTATCATACTGGTAATTAATGAGCTTCCTCCATAACTCATAAAGGGAAGTGTGACTCCTGTAACGGGCATAATTCCCATTGTCATTCCAATATTTTCAATAATTTGAAAAGCAAACATAAATGTAACCCCTATAACAATTAATGAGCCATATATATCCTTAGAGTTTTTTGATATTTTTATCATTTTAGTTAAAAATATAAAGTACAGCCCAAGTAAAATGCTTCCACCAATAAATCCTAATTCCTCACCTAAAACGGCATAAATAAAGTCGGTCTCCTGTACTGGCAAATAATCTAACCTATGGTATCTACCTTTAAAAATGCCCTTGCCAAAAAGTTTACCCGATCCAATGGTAATTTTAGATTGAAGCACATGATAATTCCCTGGAAGACTAGGATCCGATGGATTTAAAAAGGCATCTATTCTCTGTCTCTGATGGGATTCCAAAAGCCTATATACTAAAGGTAATGACAATACCCCTGTTAATAAGCTATATAACACTATTTTCATATTTATTTTTGCTACAAATAATATACCGAAGGCAATAATTACAAATACTAATGCACTACCTAAATCAGGCTGTTTTAATAGCAATAAAATAAATGGAGATATAAATAACACTGGTCCCATTAGATCTTTTAGAGTATTTAAATTATCATACTTACTTTCAATATATTTAGCGAAAGATAAAATAAATCCTAATTTTGCTATTTCAGAGGTTTGCAAATCAATTGGACCTAGATTTATCCAGCTCCTTGCTCCTCCCCTCACTATCCCTAAGCCTGGAATATAAACAGACAGCAATAATAGTATTGAAAGCACATATATTGACTTATACATTTCTCCAAGATTATTATAATCTATACTCATAGTAAAAACAGTTACTATTATTCCTATAATAAAAGCTATTATCTGTATTTTAACTTGTCTAGTTATACCAACATTTACAACATTAGTAGCACTGCTTATTGTCACTATCCCTATTATGAAAATAATAAATACAACTATAATTAATGAATAATCTATGTTCTTAACTAATTTTTTATCAAACATATTACACCTCAGCTATAAGAATTTCTTTAAGAATTATAACATATATTTATATTTTATTCTAATACAAAAAAATTAACCCCTTATGGGGTTAGTTAATATCTATCTATTTTTCATTTTCTTTATAGGTATATTGGCCACTAGTGCTGGTATCATATCCTCTTCACTACTTCTAGTCCTAGTTATTTTAATATCTAAACCATCTTCATCAATTTCCATGTAGTCAGATATAACATCAAGCAGGTCGCCTTTTACCATTTCTAAAAAGTTTTCTGAACAGTTAGTTCTATCATGAACTAAAACTAGCTTAAGTCTTTCCTTTGCTAAATCTTTACTTGAACCTTTATCCTTTTCAGAAAAGAATTTGAATACATCTAACATCTATTCTCCCCCTTACTTAGTTATACCAAAAAGCTTTGCCAATCTACTCATAAATCCATCATTAACCTCTAATTCCATAAATTGTACATCTTCTCCTGTAATACGCTTGGAAATATTTCTAAATGCTCGTCCAGCTAAAGAATTATCATCTCTGACAGCTGGTTCTCCTCTATTAGTGGAAATTACAATATGTTCGTCATCTGGTACTATACCAATTAAATCAATAGCCAGTATATCAGTCATATCTTCAATATTCATCATATCGCCTTTTTTTACCATATCTATTCTAATACGATTGATTACAAGTTCAGGACTACCTAACTCTGAAGCTTCAAGCAGACCAATTATTCTATCAGCATCCCTAACTGCAGATATTTCAGGAGTAGTTACAACTATGGCTCTATCTGCACCAGCAATAGCATTTTTGAATCCCTGTTCTATACCTGCAGGACAATCAACTAATACATAATCATATTGTTCTTTCAAGGTATTACATAATGTTTGCATTTGTTCCGGTGAAATAGCATTTTTATCCTTTGTTTGAGCTGCTGGTAATAGATAAAGTCCTTCATTTCTTTTATCCTTTATTAAAGCCTGTTTTAATCTACATACACCTTCAACAACATCAACTATATCATATACTATTCTATTTTCTAATCCTAGCACAACATCTAAATTTCTAAGGCCTATATCAGCATCTATAACAACAACTTTTTTATCAAGCATAGCAAGTCCACAACCAATATTAGCAGTAGTAGTGGTTTTCCCTACCCCACCTTTACCAGATGTAATAACAATAACTTCACCCATGTTTTTTCCTCCAATCATAAGATTATCTATTTTTTATTAAGTAAGGTCTTATTAATATTTGACCATCTTTAACAAGAGCTATTTCTGGATATTCTGGCTTATAATGATTATTATCTGGTGCCCTTGCAATATATTTCCCTATCCTAAGCTGAGTTGGCTGGAACTTTAAAGCAGCTACGAAGGCTTGTTCATTACCATTTGCTCCAGCATGGGCTACCCCCCTTAAGGTACCCATTATTACAATATTTCCATTGGCAGTAACTACGGCTCCAGGGTTAACATCTCCCATTATAACTAAATTGCCATTGAATTCAACTTTTCTTCCAGATCTTAGGGTTGAACTAATAAACTTTGTCATCCCTTCCTCTATCCCTTGGAAAACTTCGTCCTTAGTTTCATAATTTAAATTTTTTTCAACAGTAGTCATTCCAAATCTTGTATTAATGATAGATTTTAACTCATATTCTTCACTCTGTGTCAAGACCTTTCCTTCAATTGAAGCTACTTTAGCTCCTTTAAAAAAATTTCTTGCTTGTTCCAATTTATCAATCAATTGATTTTTAATCATTTCAAAATCAGTTGATTCATTTAAATGAATAACTAACCCATCCTTAGTCCCTTTAAATTCCACAAAATTTACTGAATCCATTTAAATGCAACCTCCAAACATAAACTAATTATATAATTCTTCGTAAATATAGTTTTTCCTTCTTTTAATTTTTAGAAAATCATAAGTTCCAAAATAATATTTCATATAATCATTAAAATATTATTAAAAGAAAAAGTCAAGCTTTGAGAGAATAACCCTCTTAGCTTGACATATTATTTTTTTAAACCTATACTTCTAATCCTCTTCTCTTCCTTCAGGATTTATCTGATCTGAATTATTTGTTAAATTAAAATACTCTGCCATAATTTCCCTTGCCACAGGTGTTCCATATCCACCATGTCCTCCTTGAAATAATAACACCACCACAGCAATTTGTGGGTCATCATAGGGCGCAAAGGATACAGACCAAGCAAAATTATCATAATCCTCTTTAAAGCGATCTATATCACTATCGCTAATCTTATTATTAGATAGATTTTTTATAGCTTTTCTAATCCTATAATCTTCATCAAGGTATCCATTGATGATTATGTTTAAGGCTTCATCTGATTTATCCTCAGCCAGCAGTTCATTAATTCTCTCTTTTTCTTCCTCTAAAATTCTATTAGCTTCCTCTTCAACCATATCTATAGTCAGATAAGGAGCTTTAGAAACTATCTCTCTAAAGTTATCTTTAATATAGTCTACTTCTTCAGCAGTACTTTTTAATGGAATCTTACCATGCCTTTCAGCAGTACCTGTTTTTGCAGATACTGTTATAGGAAAGTCCTTAAATACTGTCCTAGCAGTCCCACTTTCCCCTTGAGTTACCTGTAACATACCCTTTTTAATATGTTCTAAATTTTCATAATCATTTAAAGGTACTCTATTTGAATTCAAATTATTAGACTGTATATCATCGCCAACTTTTTTTACTACACTTAAATTGTTTAAATATCCTCCATTTGCAATTGCTGAAATATATCTCGCCATTTGCAATGGAGTATATGCATGACTTCCTTGCCCTATGGCCAAGTTAAATGCATCTCCAATTTGGAAGTCAATTTGATTATAATAACTATATTTGACTAAGTCAGCTAACTCAGCTAATTTTTCATCCTTTACTTCCAACTCCTTAAGTCTTCTAATTATTTCCGCCCTTGAAGGATTCTCATCGGCCCAACCTACAATTTCATCAATATAATTAGATATTTTTTCATCATCTTCCAAAATATTTTCATTGAAATAATCTATACTTACAGCTTCCAGTTTTCTTTCTAAAAGGGCCTTAATAGTTCTTGCCTTTCTATCAGGATCTGGAATTCCATATGCTACTTCCCCTGTCTCAATACCTGTTTTTTCTCCTAAACCAAATCGCTTTGCGTAATCTAGGAAAATTTCAGTATTCATTTCTATTCCCAATGGTTCGTCTTTGTAAAAATCTCTCCCACCTGCAAGATCATAAAAATAATAGTTACATGATACTTCTATAGCTTTATATAAATCAACATATCCATGGCTTCCTCTATAATCATTCCAAATCCAACAACCAAAAGTTTTATCACGGGAAACTCTTATTGCTCCTCCGTCATATAGCTTTCTATTTGGATCTAATCCCTGTTCTATAGCTGCTAATCCTGTAATCATTTTAAATGTAGAACCTGGTTGCACAGCAGTATAAGCTGCTATATTATACAAAGGTCTTGGGGCAATAGGATCCCTTTTGTTTTCAGGTTGTAGCTTCCCCCAATCTTCTCCTGATATACCTGTTGAGAATAGATTAGGGTCGTAGGAAGGATAGTTAGCCAATGCTAAAACTTCTCCAGTTTTTACATCAACTGCCACTGCTGTTCCCGCTTTAGCCTTTGGAAAACTTTCACTATAATTATAATTACCCCACTGACTTTCAAATTTACCACCTACTTGTATCTCCATTAAAGCCTTTTCTAAGGCATCTTCAGCTACTTTTTGAAGTTGAGTATCTATTGTTAGATAAATATCCTCACCTGGCTCTGGCTGTTTAATTGAATCCAACTCTTTAACTGTCCTGCCATAGGCATCAACCTCTACAAGCATATAGCCGTTTTCTCCTTGAAGCTGTAGTTCGTACTTTCCCTCTATTCCTGTTTTACCAATGATAGCATCCCGTGGATAACCATTATTCTTAATATAAGTCTCTTCTTCAGTACTGGTTGCTATTTTCCCTAAATAACCTAATATATGTGATGCTAGATTTCCGTTAGGATAATATCTAATTGGTTCAGCAACCACTGTTATACCTGGTAACTCCATACCCATTTCCTCAATAAGAATAGCAGTTTCATGGGATATATTGGATGCAATTTTTAAAGGTTCATACTGCATATAGCCTTGAAGACTAAGGGCATGAAGAATAGTCATTATTTTTAAAGCATCTTCATTAGTATATTCATCGCCAATTTTATACTTTTCTTTAATAGCTTTAAAGGCTTCTTCTGGACTTGTATTTAATTCTAAACCATAATATTGTAAAAACTTCTCTTTTTCTATCTGCGGAGTAAACTTTATTTCGTCTTTAACTGATATTGGTGGCACTATTCCCTGGGAAATAAGTACTTTTTGTGCTTCATAGTTATTTAAGCCCTCTACTGAAACATAATCATCTACAATTTTTTTAAACACTGATTCTGCATCATTTATTAAACTTTCATATCCATTATCATTTAGCCACTCTTGTATCTCAGTATCATTATTATAGTTTTTTAAAAAATCTTCCCTTATCCATTCTTCTATTTCCTTATCATAAGTGTAATAATAATCATTTTCTTTTATATCAATGGGAAATTCTATGTACTTTTCTTCCATTTCATCTAAAATATTCAAAATCTTTATTGATATATCGAATAGTTGCTTTTGAGGAAGATCACTCCTTATTAATTGAACAGTAAAGCTTGGAATACTAGTGGCAAGCAATTCTCCATTTCTATCTCGTATCTCACCACGTTTTGCTATTATTGGAATCTTTTTCTCCCGTCTATTTTCAGATATTTCTCTATACATATCTCCATTGACAATAGTTAGGAGAGATAATCTAAATATTAAAATTAGAAATATCAGTACAAATGAAATGATTATTTGATTATTTCTATCCTTTAACTTTTGTAACATAAAAAGCCTCCAACTATTTAATATCTATAGGAATAGATATATTTATATAGTTTCTTATATACAAGCACACCTAGTACAACGTTATATATTACTTCTATACTAAAAACATTTCTCAAGATAAATAAAATATCTATCTCATGAGATAAAAAAAACATTATAACATAATAAAATAGATGGTAGCCTAAAGTAGATACAGTAACTAAAATTAAAGGTGCTACTATATTATCTTTGAATATTTTATTTTCAAGTCCACCTATTAAATATGCTATAGATATATATATCAATATATGTATTCCTATGGCTCTGCTAAAAAAAAGGTCCTGTAATATCCCTGCCAAGAAACCAGCAGCAACTCCTTTTTTTCTACCGCAAAGCAGGCTAATTATAACCACTAATATTAGTGCACTGTTTGCCAATACTCCAAATATACGAAAATATTGAAAAATCGTAGATTGCAATATAAAATTGCCTGTTATTAGTAATATTAAAATATTATCTTGCATTACTAACTCCTTTTTCCATTCTATTTTACATTTGGTATTACAAATACCTTATCTATCTCTTTAAAATTAACTGCTGGCTCTACAATTACACTTTTTAACAGCTCATCTTTTTTTTCTATCACATCTACTATCTTACCTATTAAAACTCCTTCAGGATATATACCTAATCCTGATGTTATAATTTCATCCCCAACACTGACTTTAACTTGTGGGTCAATAAGATATCCAGTTAGATTTTCTTTACCCATACCATTTACTATACCTATATTTTGTTCAGTTGGACTTAAGATTTTAAAACTAACTCTACTTCTATTATCAATTAGCGAAATAACCTTCGCCCAATTATCTCCCGATTCATATACTAAACCTACCAGACCATCACTATTTATTACTGCACTATTTTTTGTAATTCCTTTGTTAAGTCCAGCATCAATAGTAAAAATATTAAACCAATTACCAGGGTCCTTTGCTATAATATTACAAGTAACATAATTATCTATTCCCTTTTCTTGTACATAGTTTAAAACCTGTCTAAGCTCATTTAAATCATTGTACTCTTTTCTAGTAAGTTGAATTTCTATAATTTTATTTTGAAGCTTTTGATTTTCCTCTTTTAATTTCTCAATTTCATCATCCATTTTCCATATTCTAGTTATTGGTTCAACAAAATCATATAAAAAATTGCTTCCTAAGTATAAAAATTTCTGAGTAGGAGTAACTACATTACCAAATTTATTTTCAGCAAAGGTAATACTTTCCCTCCCCCCATTTGTAATCCCAATTATAATAATTATAATGATAGCAATTAAACTTGCTATCATTATTTTTTTCTTTAAAAAATCAAACATATTCTTATCACCACTTTAGCGATTTCTCTTTGGAGAAATAAAGACTCTTTTTAATGTATCATAATTTTCAAGTGCAACACCAGTGCCAATAGCAACGCAATCCAATGGCTCTTCGGCAATTTTAACTGGCATTCCAGTTTCTTTATTTATGAGCTTATCTAATCCGTCTAACAAAGCTCCTCCACCAGTTAACATTATACCAAACTCCATTATATCTGCTGCGAGTTCAGGTGGCGTTCTCTCTAAAGTTATTTTTATTCCTTCAACAATGGAATTAACTGGTTCATTTAATGCACCTAATATTTCAGTTGATGTTACTGGAAGATTTTTGGGAAGACCTGTCACTAAATCCCTACCTCTAATTTCTAATGTCTCTTCCTTCTCTTTAGGATAAGCGGACCCAATAGTTATTTTTGTCTCTTCAGCAGTTCTTTCACCAATCATGAGATTATATTCTTTTTTAATATAGTGAACTATGGCTTCATCCATTTCATCTCCGCCAACTCTTATTGATTTACTAGTTACGATCCCTCCTAAAGATATAACGGCTATTTCAGTGGTACCTCCACCTACATCTACTACCATACATCCTGTTGGTTCAGCAACAGGTAGTCCAGCTCCTATTGCAGCTGCCATAGGTTCTTCAATTAGATAAGCTTCTTGAGCACCAGCTTGCTCAGCCGCTTCAATGACAGCTCTTTTCTCAACTTCTGTAACACCAGATGGAACTCCAACTAAAACCCTTGGTCTAACAAACCAAGATTTTTGGGGATATGCTCTTTTTATAAAGTATTTAAGCATACTTTGTGTAACATCAAAGTCTGCAATTACTCCATCCTTTAGTGGTCTTATTGCAATAATATTACCGGGGGTTCTCCCTATCATTTTTTTTGCTTCTAAGCCCACTGCTAATACTTCCTTCGTATCTTCCTGAATAGCAACAACAGATGGTTCCCTAACAACAATGCCTTTATTTTTTAAATTCACAAGTGTATTTGCTGTACCTAGATCTATACCCATGTCCTTTGAAAACAAATTAAAAAAACCCATTTAATTTCTCCTTCCTAAACTTTAACTGCTTATATTATAGAATTTTCTTTTAAACTGTAATATATTCCATCTCCTATTATAATATGATCTAAAATCTCAATTCCAATTATATTTCCAGCTTCTATTAATCTCTTAGTAATATTAATATCTTCCTTACTAGGATTAGGATTGCCACTGGGATGATTATGTACTAGGATCAAAGAAGCACTACTTTTCTTAATTGCCCTATTAAATACTTCCCTAGGATGTACAATTGAAGCATTTAAACTCCCTATAGATATTGTTTCATAGGATATTATTTCATTTTTGGTATTTAAAAAAACTACTTTGAAATATTCTTTTTCAAGATATCTCATATCATCTATAAAAATATTTACAACATCCTGTGGTGATTTTATACTTTTTTTTGCTTCCAATGAACTCCTTGATAATCTTTTGCCTAGTTCAATAGCAGCAAGTATTTGACATGCCTTTGATTTTCCTATTCCCTTTATTGATTGAAGCTGCTCTATACTACAATTAGTCAAAAATCTTATTCCTTTTTTGTCTTGGCTAAGAATTATATTGGCAAGGTCTATAGAAGAATATTCTTTGCTACCTGTTCTTATAATAATAGCCAAAAGTTCAGCATTAGATAAGCTTTCTGCTCCATATCTCACCAATTTTTCCCTAGGTCTTTCTGTTTCAGGCATTTCTTTTATTGTAAGTTTATAATTATACATTTAAAACACCCCAATTAATCTTTATATGTGATAAGCTGGGGTCCATCTTACAGGTCAAATTACCAAAAGCTTTTCACAACACTTTAGTATATTCTAATATCAAAATATTCACTAAGTATATAGTCCAGCTTGGAAATAGGTAATCCAACTACATTAAAGTAATCGCCATTAATCCATTCTACAAGGGTAGCTCCATATTTTTGTATACCATATGAACCAGCCTTATCCCAGGCCTCCCCTGTCTTAATATATCTATTAATTTTTTCGTCAGAAAGTTTTCTAATTTTCACTTTAGTTTTTTCATAGGTAACAATCTTATTAAATGTACCCTTTTCTAGTACTGCAAGGCCTGTATAAACATAATGAATATCATTTTCAAGGGTTTTTAACATATTAAAGGCATCTTCATAATTTTGAGGTTTACCTAAAACCTTATCCTTATATACTATTGTATCTGCGGCAATTACTATAGTATTATCAGCTACTTTATTAGAAACATCTAAAGCTTTCTCTAGTGCCAAGGCCATTACAATTTCTTCTGGATTCTCATCTTTTCTAACAATCTCTTTTAAATCACTCTTAACTATTTTAAAATCTAATCTCAAATTTTCTAATAATTCTTTTCTTCTAGGTGAAGAGGATGCTAAAACTATCTTTCTCATATTAAACACCTACATTCTAGTAAATATAAGTATCGCTATAATAATTCCTAATACACTTGCTAGATTTATTTTCATTATAAAGCCTAAAGTAAACTGAATAATGTTTAAATCAACAGTAAAAGGATTGAATCCAATAGTTTTACTATAAGCAAGCCATTTAATAGTATCTCTAAAAACATCACCTATTACCCCACCTATAACTGATCCAACTAAAATTACTATTAGTAATAACCAGGGGTTTCTATTATTTCCTCTCACAATGTATGTCCTCCTTGCAATAATATATTAGTCAAAACCTTTTCTATATTATAACCAAATTGTAGAAGAGTATCTGTAATTTAGATTATACATTAGATTAGGTTTTTATTTTATTACAATATAATAAAATTGTTGGAAGAATAGTATTTAACAAGATTTACATTTTAAGTTTAGCATTTAAAATTTCCCATTACAAGTAGTATTTTTTACAAGAAAAAAAGCTTAAGCCAATGGCTTAAGCTTTAAAATTTTATTTTATTACTTTTATTTCATTTTTATAGTTTTCTTAGGACATTTCTCCACACATGCTCCGCAACCAATACAAAGGTCTTCATTTACTTTATGCTTTTCTTTGAGTTCACCTTCTATTGCATCTACTGGACAAACCTTTTTACAGAGAGTACATCCTACGCAATCATCTTGAATAATTTCAGCCTTTTTACGATTTTCAAAGTTTGCATAAATAGCCTTAGTAGGACATTTTTCAGCACATATCATGCAGTTTGTACATTTTTCATAATCTATCTTAGCTAAATTGTCAGAGAAATCCATAGCATCAAATGGACAAGCTTTAACACAAATCTTACATCCAATACAGCCCACGCTACATTTTTCTTTAACAGTTTTTCCAAATTCCTTATTGTTACAATCTACTATAACCTCTTGTTCATATGGAACAAAATCAATTACACTTTTAGGACAAACCTCTATACATTTTCCACAGGCAGTACACTTTTCAGGAATAATTCTAGCGATGCCATTTTCAGTGATTTCTATAGCATCAAATTGACAAGCATTAACACAGGTTCCAAAGCCTAAGCATCCATATGCACAGCTTTTGTTTCCTCCACCAACCATGGCAGCTGCCTTACAATCTTGAATCCCATAATATTCATACTTTTGCTTACAATTAGCATTATCACCTTTGCAAAGAACTCTTGCAACCTTTTTAACACTCTCATCTACTTCTACTCCCATTATTTCTCCAACTTTAGCTGCACAATCAGGTCCTCCTACCGGACAACCATCTACCGGTGCATTACCTTCTGCCACTGCATTAGCAAAGCCGTCACAACCTGGATAGCCACATCCACCACAGTTTGCTCCAGGTAGTACATCTCTTATTGCAAGGGCTCTAGGGTCAATCTCAACAGCAAATTTTTGAGAAGCATATGCTAGTCCCGCACCAAATATTAGTCCTAAACCACCTAAACTTACGCTAGACAATAAAATATTATTTAAATCCATCATTATCACCCTTTCTAATTAAACAAGTCCTGTAAAGCCTAAAAAGGCTATTGACATTAAACTTGCAGTAATTAGTGCTATCGGAAATCCTTTAAAAGGAGTTGGTACATCTGCTACTTCAAGCTTCTCTCTAATACCAGCAAATAATACTATTGCTAAAGAGAAACCTATTGCAGCACCTACTGAATGAAAAATAGTTTGAATAAGATTGAAATTATATTGAATATTCAAAAGCGCTAAACCTAAAACTGCACAGTTTGTAGTGATAAGTGGTAAATAAACTCCTAGAGCTTGATATAATGTAGGGCTTATTTTCTGAAGAACTATTTCAACAAACTGTACCAGTGATGCAATAACTAATATAAAAGCAACTGTTTGTAAATATTCTATTCCTAAAGGAACTAAAATAGCCTTTTGAACGAAATACGTAATTATACCAGCAAGAGTCATAACAAAGGTTACTGCCATTCCCATTCCAAAAGCAGTTTCAACTTGCTTTGATACACCTAGGAATGGACAAATACCAAGGAATCTAGATAATACAAAGTTATTTACCAATATGGCACTTACTAATATAACAAAAACACTAGCATTTTCCATTTAAATAAACCTCCTTGTCTATTTGGACTTTAATACATTATTTATTGCTAAAAGCATACCTAGAGCTAAAAATGCCCCTGGAGGTAATATCATGATAAGGGCTGGCTTATATGCAGCACCCATTATATTAATTCCAAAAATACTTCCTGCACCTAATAACTCTCTTACAGAACCCAAAAGTACTAAGGCCCATGTAAATCCTAATCCCATACCTATCCCATCAATTGCTGAATTTAATACTCCATTTTTAGAAGCATAGGCCTCAGCTCTAGCCAGTATAATACAATTTACAACTATAAGTGGGATAAATAATCCTAATGCATTATAAAGGGCAGGTACAAAACCTTCCATAACTAAACCTACTATAGTAACGAAACTTGCAATAACAACTATAAAAGCAGGTATTCTTATCTTACTTGGAATAAGATTTCTAAAAATTGATATAACTGTATTTGAACAAACTAAAACCGCAGTTGTTGCCAATCCCATACCCATACCATTTGTTGCAGAAGTTGTAACGGCTAGGGTTGGACACATCCCCAACAATTGGAAGAAAATTGGATTTTCTTTAAACAACCCGTTCATTAAATTCTTAAAAGGATTCAACACATTCCACCCCCATCTTATTTTCCTACTATAACATTAAAGGCTTCTATTGCATAATTAACTCCTGTTGTAACTGCATTAGAAGTTATTGTAGCACCAGATATAGCTTCGATTTCATTTTCATTTGAAGGTTCAGATTTTACAACTTCCAGTTCTTTATCTATACTCTTACCTTCATATTGAGTATAGAATGAAGGTAAAGTAGCATTTGCACCTAGACCTGGAGTTTCTTGATGGTTACCTACTCTTACACCACTAATATTACCATCTAATTTTATTCCTGTAATAACTTCAAGACTTCCACCGTATCCTGAAGGAAGTGTCTTTATTGCATAGCCAACAACAGCTCCTCCAGCATAACCTTCATATACTTCAACTACTTTATCATTAGATTTTACTATTTCATTTAGCTTATTTTCATCAACTGGTTTAAAACTTTCTGCATCTGGCAATATAGCTTTCCTTGATTCTTCACTTGCTATATTTCTTTGCTCAACTATCTTATCAATAGTAACACTATATGTCATTGAAAGTGCTAAAGCTGATATAGTACAAATTAATAATAAAGTTAAACCTAGCTTGATTATTTCACGCACTTTACTTCACCTCCCCAAATACTCTTGGGCTAGTATACTTTTCTATTAATGGACTAGCAACATTCATTAGTAATATTGAATATGATACTCCTTCTGGATATCCTCCGTATAGCCTAATAATACTTGTAATAATTCCACATCCTAAAGCAAAAATGATTTGTCCCTTAGGAGTTACAGGAGATGATGCATAGTCAGTTGCCATATATATGGCACCAATCATAAGTCCTCCTGCTAAAACTTGATATATCATGAAACTCACACTAAATCCACCTAATAAAAATGTTAGTACAGCTACTGTACCGATGTAGATAGCTGGTATTCTTATAGATATAACTCCTCTATATACTAAATATACACCACCAATTATTAAAGCTAATGCTGAGGTTTCACCTATACATCCACCAACATTACCAATCAATAAGTTAGTAAATGAAGGTAAGCTTTGTGACACACCTTCTGCTCCACTTACAAGGGCTAATGGAGTAGCAGTACTAACTGCGTCAGGACCTGGTGTAACCCAACTTGTCATTTGCACTGGCCATGATGCCAATAACATAGCACGGGCAGCTAATGCTGGGTTCATAAAGTTATGACCTAAACCTCCAAAGGCCTGTTTCACCACTGCAATGGCAAATATGGAACCTATTACTGGAATCCACCAAGGTGCACTTGCTGGAATATTAAATGCCAACAATAATCCAGTAACAACAGCACTCCAATCATTTACTGTAACAGGCTGCTTTCTAATTTTTTGGATGGCAGCTTCGGTAATCATTGCAGTTATTATAGAAATCAATATAATTTTTACCGCATTAAATCCAAAGAAATATATTCCCATAGCTGTTGCAGGTAATAAAGCAATAACTACATCTCTCATTATTTTGCTTATGGTTTCATCGGACCTAATATGTGGTGATGAAGAAGCTATTAAATTAAATTCCATCTTTTATTCACCCCTAACTACTTAGTTTTTCTTTTCTTCGCAATAATTTCACGCTTTGATACTCTAATCGATTGTAATAATGGTCTCTTAGAAGGACAAATAAATGAACATGATCCACATTCTATACAATCTAAAGCATTATATTTTTCAGCTGTTTCATGCATATTTTTTAAAGAATATGCGCTAATATATACTGGCTGTAAAAATGCGGGACAAATATCAACACACTTACCGCATTTAATACATGATTGTGGCGCAGGTAACTTAGCTTCTTCCTTTGTAAGTACTAAAATTCCTGATGTTGTCTTAACAGCTGGTATCTCGTCAGTATATTGAGCAAGACCCATCATAGGACCACCCATTATTATCTTTCCAGGCTCTCCGTTATATCCACCACATTGTTCTATTATTTCTTTAAAATTTGTTCCAACTTTAATAAGTAAGTTCTTAGGTTCTTTAATCCCTTTACCAGTAACAGTACATATTCTCTCAACCAATGGCATACCTGTTTTTATAGCATTAGCTATAGCAGCAGCAGTACCAACATTATTAACTATAACTCCAACTGCCATTGGAAGTCCTCCTGAAGGAACCTGTCTATTAGTACAAGCATATATAAGTTGTTTTTCCGCTCCTTGAGGATATTTAGTACGAAGTCCTACTACTTCTATTCCCTTTTCATTCTTTGTTGCTTCCTTCATAATCTTTATTGCGTCAGGTTTATTATCTTCAATACCAATATAAGCTTTATTAACTGCAGCTGCCTTCATCATGGCCTTTAATCCGTAAACTATATCTTCTGGATTTTCTAACATAAGTCTATGGTCTGCAGTTAAGTAAGGCTCACACTCTGCACCATTTAAAATAATAGTGTCAATATTATTTTCTGGTGGTGGAGATAATTTAACATGGGTTGGAAAACCTGCTCCACCCATACCCACAATTCCTGCCTCTTTGATAATGTTTTTGATTTCTTCAGGACTTAAATCAGCAATGTCGCCTTTTGGGACAACGCTTTCATGTACTTCGTTTAAACCATCTGATTCAATTACAATACATTTAACTTCTCCACTGGGTGTCAATCTTTTTTCTACTTTCTTTACCACCCCTGATACACTACTATGCACAGGTGCTGAAACAAAACCTCCTGCCTCTCCAATTTTTTGCCCTAGTTTCACCTTGTCTCCTGCTTTAACCAATGCTTCACAAGGTGCACCTATGTGCTGTTGAAGAGGTATAGCAACTACTTTGGGTTCATTTGCCTTTTCTACCTTTAGTTTTTCAGTAGATTCTTTAAAATGTGGTGGATGCACCCCACCTCTAAATGATAAAAGACCCACTATCTTTCACCTCTCTTAATAGTATAAATTATTTATTATAAATTTAAATCTATTATACCCTTTGACAAATTATTCTTACATACTGTATACAATACAGCACAAAAAAAATATAGGTTCAAATTTTTGTCGAAGGGCTTTAAGTATATGGTATATTGATTTTATAATATTGTCAACGTTTGTGAATAAAGTAACGAGATTTTAGTTGTTTATCAAGTTATTTTCTTGTTTTTCCTTTAATTTTATCATCTAGTACCATCAATCCTTCAGATATATCTTTCTTTATCCACTCTATGACTTCTAGATTGTTTATGGGCACATCGCCAAGTACATTCTTTATTTTTTTTGTATCTAGTTCATAACTTTTATTATTCTTATAGTGTCTATATAAAAAATCAACTTCTTTATTACATAATATCAATGTTACCATTGTATCTACTATATTTCCTAAAGGAGCTCTATCTATATGGCTATATCTAAAAACAGCTTTAATCTCTGTTCCTGACTGTGGCTTTGATATAATGACAAAACTACCATCTGTATTTTCAGCTGCTGCCTTAAACATCGGTATACCAAGACCAACTTTCCTAGTTGTTCTGCTTGTATAAAAAGGGTCCGTTACTTTTTCTAAAGTTTTAGAATCCATTCCCTTTCCATCATCTTTAATATTAATGCAAAGCTTATCATCTATTAAATCTTCAACAATTGTAATCTCAACCACCTTTGCATTTGCCGATATAGAATTTTGACAAATATCCAATATATGCATGGAAAGTTCTTTCATAAATCCCACTATCCTTTTTTAACCTTTAAGTAATCAATTATTTTATCTATACTTTTGATGTTTATATCTAAAAAATTATCCCTTTCAGATAAATCTCCTAAATAATGGGCATCTGAGTTTTTTAGTATTCTATACTTTTCTAAATACTTATACCTAGATTTAAATTCTTGTATATCGCATAACTTTGAACATTCAATAGTAGATATTTTTAGATCCATAGGAATAAATCCTAAGTTTGATATAATACTAAAGGTGCCTTTATCCACATGGGCAGGTATTAGTACACCGTCTAAACTAATAACTTTTTCTAAAGCCTTATTTAAACTAACATCCACCGAAGCCATTAAAAGTCTACTCTCACTATCTATTATATTATCATATTTGTCTAAAATTAGCTGCTCTCCAAAAAAATCTGGACTGTTTTTTTTATCTGGAATTTTATCATCAATAAACCTTTGAAATTTTTCAAGACTTGATAAGTTCTTAAATAAACATATAGAGTGGACTTCTTCTTTTGTTTGAAGTTCTATTCCTGGGATTACTATTATATCCTTATCCTTTGAAACTTCTATACATGCTCTGCAATTTAAAGTGCTATTATGGTCAGTAATAGCTATAACATCTAAACCTTTAAGCATAGCCATATTAATAATATTATTTGGTGTCATACTCCTATCCCCACAGGGTGACAAAGCAGTATGAATATGTAGGTCATAATATATAGGCATTTACCTCATCCCAAATTCATAAAATTTTTTAAATATATCAAATGATTTCAAATCAGTCGATAAAATAGGTATTCCTTCTTCATCTGCTTTTATTATAGTTTCTTCATCTGCTTTGATTGACTCAGGTATAATAATACAAGATATATCTATAAGACTTGCTACCGCCACTACATTAACATGGGTTTGTACAGTAATCCAAACATCATTTTTATTAGCATGGGACATTACCCAACTAAGTAAATCACAGCAATAAAGCCCATTGACTTCTCTACTTAGTCCATTTTCTCCTGCCAATAATTTAAAACCAAATTCATCTATAATGTCCTGTACATACACAGTATCCCTCCTAACAACTTAATGTTTTAGATATATTATCATCTTAATGGTAGTTCCTATACCCTTTTCAGACTCTATATAAAATTCATCACTAGATCTTTTCATGTTTGGCAAACCCATACCCGCACCAAAACCTAACTCCCTTACTTTATTTGAAGCAGTAGAGAAACCTTCTTGCATTGCTAAATCAATATTTTCAATACCAGGCCCATCATCTTCTGCAATAATTTCTATTCTATCGTTTTTTACATATACTATTATGGAGCCCCCATTTGAATGGATAACAACATTTATTTCTGCCTCATAGGTTGCTATAGCAACTCTCCTAATAATGTTAGAATCAATACCTAATTGTCGCAAAACTCTTTTTAAATTACTTGAGGCTTCTCCAGCCCTTACAAAATCATCCTTAATTACTTTATATTCTAATTTTATCTCTACTTCATTATCATTAGATACCATTAGTATCAGCTCCTCTAATTGGAATACCCTTAAGTCCATTTGTATATAGAATACCACATGAATTAAATAAGGTATATTTTGTAGAGAGCAATACTAATTCCATATCCTTTGCCATTTCCACCACTTCTTTAGGGGGTACTTTTCCTCTTACGAAAACTATTGCACTTAAATCCAACATTTCTGCCGTTCTTATAACCTGGTGATTTGTCAAACCAGTAAGTAAAATTCCTTCTACGTGTACATAGGCTAGCACATCACTCATTAAGTCACTGCCACAGGCTCCATTGATTTTCTTATCTAGATATTCTTCTCCTACTAAAACCTCAGCATTTAGTAACCTCTTTATATCACTAATCAGCATATATATAACACCCCCTATTCCCTTAATTAGATTATTTCAGCGTATTTATTTACACTATCCATAAATATTTTCATAAGTTGTAATTTATCTGTGAAATTATTCTCTTTTATTTCTTCGAGACTATTTGTGGACGAATCTACTATTTCAATTAAATTGCTATTAAATTCAGTAAAGTCTTTAGTTGGTTCTATATTAGATATAGAAGTTTTAATTTCTGATAATAACACTATTTGATCATCAATAAACTGATTAATTTCACTGTTATTTATTTCATCAAACTTATTATTAGCAAAGAAACTATTAAAATTATTGTAATATTCTATGAGCTTCTTCACCTCTTCTATTGCAACATTAGCATACTCATTACCAGAATTATCATATGTAATCTCTCTTACTGGTAAGTTAATGGCAGCAATAAAAGCATCGGAATAAATCTCCCTTATACTTTCTTTATACTTATTAGCTGATTCTCTATCTAAAAAAGACATTGCGATAACTTTATAGCCATCTTTTTCTATTACATGTCCCACAAGTCCTTCATTTTCCATTTGAGTTATATGTTTATCAGCATATGTTTTTTCACTAAAACTTCCAACTTGTATATTAAAGATACTCAAAGCAGGTATATCCATTGAAAATTCCTTTATATCATCATTACTGGCTGTAGTAGTACTTTCCTCGGTATTACTTTCTTTACTATTATTAATAAGTTCATCGATCTTTTCATTTAATTTTTCTTCATATTTCACTTCACTATTTGCTTCTATGTTATCAGTCTTAGATGATGTTAAAAATAATTTTACACCAAAATATCCGATAGAAACTGATAATAAGGGAAGTACAACTAAAAATAATATCCAGAATAATACGCTATTGCTTTTCGAAGTCTTTTTGGATTTTGTCCTATTATATCTCATTAATTTCCCTCCTATTTACTTCAATAGTACAACTATATTATATCATATTGTAAAGGTTAGTAAATTAGTAGTAACTGTTATTTTACTAATTATTCTTAATTTACCAATAGAAATATCACTAGAAAAATACTACAAACCTATGTTATCATTTAATTATAATAAATCTCTTGAAAGGGTGTTATTTATGAAATCTCTTTCAGTAAATGAAATTTTCATTCAAAAACTTAATGATATACAAGGTAGAATACCTGTCAGAATAACAAAACTCGAAAAGAATTTCAAAGATATTTTAGATGATAAAATTGTAGATGAAAGCCCTATTGAATCTACATTATTAAATGAAGAAATTAATCAAATCATTAAGCAAAAATCTAAGGAATATGGTTTAGATGAAAATCTAGTTAAATCAGTTATAAAAGCTGAATCTAATTTTAATCCTCAAGCCTTATCTAATAAAGGTGCTCAAGGTTTAATGCAACTCATGCCACAAACTGCAAGAGCTTTAGGTGTAGATGACCCATGGGATATAGAGGAAAATATTGAAGGTGGCGTAAAATATTTAAAGGATATGTTAGAAAAATATAAAGGTAATACTAAACTAGCATTAGCAGCATATAATGCAGGTCCAGGTAATGTAGATAAATATGGAGGAATACCACCTTTTAAAGAAACTCAAAATTATGTGAACAAGATAATGGATTATGTAAACATATATAATTCAAAGTAACAATATATTATAACCCCCATGATTTTTATAATCACGGGGGTTATGATGTTATATCCTTTGTTTAAATTTTGTTAAGACCATCTGAATAACTTCTTCAAGTTTGTCTTTATTTTCATCATTAAGTTTTTCATATATATCTATAAGATTTTTAATGTTTGTTTCAAATTCTCTACTGTCCATAATAAACCTCCTATTTTTTTCTGAATATTCTGTACTAATTATATAACTTTTTTTCGGAAAATTCAATATTTTTAAATAAGTATTATTGTCAATAAAAATAGTTTTTATAATGAAGCTTTCTAACTTTCTAATATGCTGTAATAAATAATATTATTTGGATTATTAAAAGGAATGATTATTTATATTACAAAATAGAAAGATTTTAAAATATGGAACATGATAATGATTATCATAAATATATTTTGACGGTATATTATAATAGAATTACTTTATTAGATAAAAATATTATCTATTTATGAATTATGAAATATTTCTGGTTTATGATAATAATAACCTTGTATTAAATCAACACCTATTTTTTTACATGTATCAGCAACATCTTTTGTTTCCACTCCTTCAGCAATGGTCACAATATTAGTTTCCCTGCAGAAGTTTATTATACTCATAACAATCTTTTTATCCCTTTCATTATCATTGATATTTTTAATTAAAGATTTATCTATTTTAACTACATTTATTGGCATATCAGCTAAATATTTATAGGAAGAATATCCTACCCCAAAGTCGTCAACGGCAATAGATACTCCATTATTCCTAAGGATTTTTAAATAAGTATTTATATATTCTTTATTAACTGAAATCCTCTCTGTAATCTCTATTTGAATTCTTTTTGGATCTATTCCATTTAAACTCATTTTTTTTATTAAATAATCTATATTATCTTTACTAAATTGTTTTGAAGAAAAATTTATTGAGACCATCCAAGAATTATATTGATTTTTTAATAAAAATTCTAAAGCTTTATCGATAGTAAATCTAGTAAGATCATGAATAAGCTCTGTGTTTTCAATTACTGGTATAAATTCATTTGGATAAATTTGAGTATCATCTTCTTTTATCCATCTAGTTAATAATTCGACTCCACGAATCCTTTCATTATTAGATGAATATATATACTGATAAGCTGCCTTTATATTTTCCTTTTTCAATGCATTTATAAAAGTGCTGGCTATGTCGACTTTTGTTTTATAATTAGACTCAAGTAAAGGATTGAAATATTTTATTTTTAAATCCTTTGTATTAGCATCATTTAAGGCTATCAAAGCATATCTAACCCCTTCTAACAAGGATACATTTTTCCCTAAATCTGTTATTCCCAATCTCAACTCTAAATATATCGGTATATTTCTAACCATAATTATCGATTTATTTAAGCCATCTAATAAATTAATTACTTTTTCTACATTTGTATTTGTAGGATTATGATTTACTTTTATTAAAAAGGTCATACCATAATATCTGTAAAATTCAATGTCATCATATTCTATTAATACTTCCTTTAACTTTCTAGAAAATTCTACTATTATTTCATTACTAAAACTATAGCCAAAATAGCTAAACAATGGTTCAGATTCTTTTACAGATAAGGCTATTAGAGTCTTATCTTTACCATCTAATTTATCTTCTTGTTTAATAGTATCTAAGTTCTTAAAATTTGTAATTGAATCATGGGTTAATAGATTCGTTATGTATTCTCTATTCCGTCTATTATAATCGGAAAAGCTACCTATTATCAATGCAATAGATATATATATGAATAACCTTATAATCCAGTTTATTGGTTGTTGATATAAATTTAAACTTGCATCCAGAGGCATAAAAGGCCCTATCATTAAGCCACTAACAATGGCATGAATAACTCCTTGTTTTTTTCCACAAATAGTTGAAACAATAGCAATAGGCAAATACATCAAATTAGAATATACCTTAGCAGTTCCCCCTGAAGAATATACTATCATCATCACTATAAAAGATAAAAAATAAAAATATAATATTATTTGGAATTTTCTTTCTTTTATAGTTGTAATTCTCTTACCTATGTCACCTATATAAGGTATCGTAATACACTGCGTTATGCCTTTTATATTAATATTTTTCATTCATATTTTCTCTCCCGAAATAAATATTCTAAGGCGTTAAGTCAATAATTATCTTTCTAAACATATCTCAAATTAGAAAAGAAATAAATACATTTTTACTATGAAACACCATTGTAAATAATTTATTTTATCCTCTAGCTTTACACTTAAATCAAAACATGATTGTTTTTTAATCAACTATATCAAATTATATCATATTTTGTAGATTTTTAGAGGATTTTGTTCGTCATTTTTTGACATATGTTAATTATATTTTATAATACGAACATTTTACAGAAACTAAAGAAAATGTTAAAAGATGGTGAAAGTGCCATAGGTTTACTTAAAGAACTGATTTTTAGAAAAGCGTAAAAGAGGTAGGTATTTTAAAATACCTACCTCTTTTACGCTATTAGATAAATTTTGGTGCGAGTGATGGGACTTGAACCCATACGTCTTAGAGACACACGGCCCTCAACCGTGCCTGTCTGCCAATTCCAGCACACTCGCAAAAATATTTTTGTGACAAATCTTATTGTAATATAAATTTATCTTTTTGTCAATATATTAATAAATATATCCTGCAAGTCTATAATTGGAAATATTTTTAACAAACCAAAGATATTCTTGCAGGATTATCCTGATATATTTTAAAGTTCAACCTTTTTTAATCTTGGATTCTCTATAATACCTGGTAGCCTTCCTCTTTTTGCAACGGGCTTGCCATCTACTTCTTTTATATCCATTGTCATGTCTATAGGTGATGCAGCTGATATGTAACTTCCAACTCCAAAGGCATCTGCTCCTGCCTCTGATAATATTTTAATTCTTTCAGGAGTCAAACCACCTGAAACAAAAATTTTAACATTTTTATGACCAGCAATATCTAATTTATATCTTAGTTCCCTAATTAAACCTGGAGTCACTCCACCTCTTTCACTAGGAGTGTCAACCCTTACACCATATAATCTTTCTCCAAGTAGATCTGCTATCCTAATTGCCTCCTCAACTTCATCTTTAAAAGTATCTATAAGAACTGTTCTCTTATGTTCTATTGGCATTACATCATCATAAGTTTTGGCAATTTTTGCTGTATCTCCAGCTATAAGCATTGCTGCATGGGGTAAAGTTCCTGAAGGCTGTATTCCTAATATCTTAGCCGCTAAAATACAACTGGCTCCACTGGCTCCACCTATAACCGCAGATCTCTCCATTACTGGAGCTACTGAAGGATGTACATGTCTAGCTCCAAAGCAAAGAAATGTTTTATCTCCACAAGCCTCTTTTACTTCTCTAGCAGCAGTAGCCCATCCACATGAACTGGCTAAAGCTCCTAGGATAACAGTTTCAAATATAGCAAATTCTTTATATGGACCCCTTAATCTAATAACCGTTTCTTTAGCAGAAAATTCTTCCCCTTCTTCCAAAGAATACATTTCTACTTCTTTACCCTTTAATATATTCTTAACCTCTTCAACCCCTGCAAGAATGCCATCTTTCCTTGGAAAAATCTCAGCAGTCACAATTTTATCATCAAGATTCATTCCTTTTAATATATCAAGGGTTCGTAAGAAGTATATATCAGTTGTTGCTCCACTCAATATCTCTTCGTGATTAGCTGAATATAGTTTTCTTTCATCTGATACTTGAAATTTATCTACATCACGAAGGTTCTTCATTTGTTCCATTTCATCAATCCTTTCTAGGACATTATATTTTAAAAAAATCACAATTATTATATCGAAATTTGACGGAGAGTTCAATTAATATCCTCAATAAATATCTTTATAGAGAAATTTATACATTTTGTAGCTTCTATTTACCCTTTCTATATAGTTTTTTGTTTCTACAAAGGGTATTTCTTTTAAAGTATTTCCATCATCACTGTATCTAATATCCTGGAGCCATTTAGTTACATTTCCACTTCCACCATTATACGCAGCTAATACTAAGTATATATTATTCCTGAATTCCTTTCTCAACCTATCTAAATACCAACATCCTATTTTGATATTAATATCTGGTTCATACAGTAGGCTTTCAGTATAGTCCTCTATTTTAAGTTCTCTAGAAGCCCAGTTCCCTGTAATGCTTGCGATTTGCATAAGGCCCTTAGCTCCCTTTGAAGAAATTGCCTTTGTATCAAACTTACTTTCAACCCATATAATAGATGTAACTAATACTGGGTCTAAGTTATATTCATTAGAATATTTAATTATCGTTTCTTGATATTTAAATGGATATATTATCTTCAAAATTTTAATTGATAGAAAATAAGTAGAAAATGATATTAGGAGCAGAATAATTATAGTTATTAACAATCTATATTTTCGTAAATTTATTACGATCATCAAGCACCCCCACAAATGCTTTGTATTAATTCATCTACTTGTTTCTTTAGATATTTTATATTTTTTGTATTATTAATAATAATATCAGCATATTTTTTCTTATTATCTAAAGACATTTGAGAATTTATTCTCTTAAGTGCTTCTTCATAGGAAATCTTATCCCTATTCATCAACCTATCTATTTGAATGTTTTTATCTACAGAAACAAGCCATATCTCATCTGCAATATCTTGCATATTCATTTCTATAAGAAGTGCTGCATCTAAAAATATAACATCTATATTTG
>CBETVX010000012.1:0-62811 GCA_965539935.1 uncultured Eubacteriales bacterium
GGTGACCGCCTGGGAGAGTAGGTCGTTGCCAGTTTATATAAAAGCCTTTGAAGATAAAAAATCTTCAAGGGCTTTTTCTTATGCAGAAAACTAAAGTACAAAGTGGTAAAGTTCAAATGGAAATCTTAAAAAATTTTTCGTTATATAGCCATAACTTCATATAAATAACATTGAATAAAATATCAAATAGTAATATAATGCATTTAGATATTTAGATAATTATCTAAATATCTAAATGCTAGTTAAGGATGTGATATATTGAATGAAACTTTTAAAGCCATATCAGACCCAACTAGAAGGAAAATATTACGATTGTTGAGGGAGAGGGATTTAACAGCAGGGGAAATTGCTAATTACTTCAATATTAGTAAGCCTTCTATTAGTCATCACCTAAATATTTTAAAAAAGTCAGGTCTAATCATGGGAGATAAACAAGGTCAAAATATATACTATTCATTAAATACTACAGCCCTTCAGGAGATTGCTAATTGGTTTTTTGAGTTTATGGAAAGGGGAAAAGATAATGAAAATAAAAGTAAATAAGCTAATCATTTTTTTAGTCTTATTATCAATAATAGGAACAATATTTATTTTTGATAGATTGCCAGAAAAAGTTCCAGGCCATTTCAATTTTAGTGGAGAGGTAGATAGATATGATAACAAGACAAGTCTATTTTTCACGGCGATTTCACCCCTTGCACTATACCTATTAATGATTTTTCTACCGAAGATTGACCCTAGGAGAAAATCATATTTGAAGCATCAAAAGGCCTATGGAATAATTCAAATGGCAATTGTTATTTTCTTGATATTAATTCACTGGTTAGTTATCTTGATTTCCTTAGGATATAGTATAAATATAGGGATATTATTAAGGGTAGGAGTAGGTTTTTTATTCTTAATATTAGGAAATTATATGAGTCAAATAAGGCAAAACTATTTCTTAGGTATCAAGACACCATGGACTTTAGCTAGTGAAAGGGTATGGAGAAAAACCCATAGAGTTGGAGGGATAAGCTTTGTAATATCAGGATTATTATTAATACTAACATCGTTTACAAAGGGAACAATTGCAGTGGTAGCTTTTATCCTTTCCTTCCTGATTGTTACAGTTATTCCATATGGATATTCTTATATGGAGTATAAAAAGGAAGACAATGATTTCAATAAATCTAATTAATAATACTCTAAAGTTGATAGTATTGGAAAAGGGAAGATGTAGGACTGGTATATATAGATAACAGAGGATATTAAGGGTCTATTCAGACATAATTTTTACTGAAGTTATAACCTGAGATTGTGACTAGGAAAGGAAATCTTATAAAAATTTGATTGAAAAGTATTTAAAACTACTCTATAATTAGATTAGACAACAAAATAGAATGTAGGTGCCTCAAAAGAGGATAATAGGGAAGTACGGTGAAAATCCGTCACAGCCCCCGCTACTGTGAATAGCTATGAAATCTTCAAAATGCCACTAGCAAAAGCTGGGAAGGTGAAGAAAGTAAGATAAAGCTATGAGTCAGGAGACCTGCCTATATTTATTGAATAATCCTTCGGAGGGAAGGTGAAGATTTATTTAAGTTATATAAAATGTAAATCTAACCCTCTTAGGTTAGATTTTAATATTTTATATAGACCTTGAATAAGTTTCTATAAGCAGGATAATTTATTTATAGTCATTGAAGTGTTTACTGTATCAAGTACCTACTTTTTTATTTTGTTGTCCCTTTTAAAAAAATTTCTATCAAGCCTTTTTCTTCTATTGAACTTATCAATTATATTTCCTGATTATTAGGATAATTTTAAATACAATAAAAGTATAAAATAAATTATTTTAAAAACCTTGCGAAAAAGCAGGGTTTTTTTGTACTAAAAAAAATAAAATATCAAAAAAGATATTGAAAATCGTTATCAATAAATATATAATGTAATTGATAATGATTTTCATAATCAAGAATCCAATGAATAGTTTATATAGAAAGGAGATATACATGAGCTTAGTAATTATTGGAGGCCATGAAAGAATGGAGAGAATATATAAAGAAACATGTAAGAAATATGGATGTAGAGCTAAGATTTTCACAAAACATATTGGAAATCTAGATAAAAGAATAGGAAATCCAGACTGTATTGTTATGTTCACAGATGTTGCTTCCCATAAACTAGTTAATACTACATTAAAAATATCAAAGAAAAAAAATATACCTAGTCTAAGGTTACATAATAGTAGTATACAGACATTAGAAACTGCTTTAACAGAGATAGAAGAGATGATGTAAATTTTATAAAGGAGCAAAGATTTTATATAACCTGATAGGAGGGGGAAAATTGTTTTACGGTTCTGAATCATGTATGTTTACTTCAAAACATAAAGATCCGTATTTGACTTGGCTTGTTGAGATATTAGCACCAGTGCTTGTTGGTTCTAAACCGGCGGAGTTAATTAGTTTACCTAAATATGACTGTCAATTAAGAAATAAACTTGAAAAAATAGAAAAATATTTTGGGATGTGTCAAAAAATATTATATAGAGTATTTTCATATAAAGATTCTAGTATTAAAGTATTATTTTATAATCCAACAATTCTAAATTTCCACTTAACTGAAAGAAAGAATTTAAAATTTCTTAAATCTTTAGGATATCCTAAGGAGTATACTCTTTACGCTTATTTAAAATGTTTAATAGACAAAATAGAGAAGGGATCTATACCAGATGAGATAGGAGTATTTTTAGGATACCCATTGAAGGATATTATTGGATTTATGGGCCACCCTTCTTTAAAATTAACAAAAGTAAAGGGATGGAGGGTTTATGGAGATCCTAGATTATCAGATATGAAATTTGAAGAGATTTTGAAGTCAAAGAATAAAATACGAGGGTTATTAAATCGATATAGCCCTGAGAGGGTGCTGTTTTTAATTTAACTTTTAAATATATAAAAAATGATGGAGGGATATTATGAAAAATATTACGATCATATTTTGGAGTGGAACAGGGAATACAGAAACTATGGCCAATGCTATAGCTGAAGGAGCTAAAATAAATCAAGATATTGTTAAAATTATTAGAGTTGAAGAAGCAACTAAAGAAGACGTTATTAATTCTGACATAATTGCTTTTGGTTGTCCTTCTATGGGAACCGAAGTGTTAGAAGAAGAATTTATGGAGCCATTTATAGAATCCCTAAAGGATGTAGATTTTACCAATAAGGTTATTGCATTATTTGGGTCCTATGATTGGGGCGATGGTCAATGGATGAGGGATTGGGAAGATAGAATGAAGGGCTATGGTGGCAAATTAGTAGAAGATGGATTAATAATCAATCTTACTCCTGAAGATGAAGAAATAATGCAATGCAAAGAATTAGGAGAAAAACTGGCAAATGCTTAAATAACATTCTATTAATAACTGATAGTCCTTCAAGCAGTTGGTAAATATGCTCAAAAAAGATATTGATAATCATTAGCAATTACTATATAATATAATTGTAAATGATTATCATAATAAATTACTTTTCTAGATTTTAGTATAGAAAAGTGGTGCCCTTTTGGAGGTGTAGATTTGGAAAATACTATGAATATAAAATCTGTTTTTAGGGCTTTTAGAAAGGGAAAAAAGCCAGAAGTTAAAGTTGCCAATCTGACAAATGCTAGTATTAATAAAGAATATATTATTAAAGATATTAGGACTGATGATGAAGAACTTAAGAACTTCCTATTTACATTGGGTTGTTATGAAGGAGAAGCAGTAACAGTTATATCAGTACTTGCAGAAAATTATATTATTAATGTAAAGGATGCAAGATATAGTATTGATAAAGATTTGGCTAAAGCTATTATTATATAACCTTTTAAAGCATAAAAAGTTAAAAGATATTAGTATTTACATAAAAAAACATAATTGGCACGACTATGATTGTTAAAAATGCAACAATACATAAGGAATGAGGAGGTACATTAATGGGTATGGAAGGAAATATTAAAGTTGCCCTTACTGGGAATCCCAATAGTGGGAAGACAACTTTGTTTAATGCAATAACAGGTAAAATTGAACGTGTAGGTAATTGGGCAGGTGTAACTATTGACAAAAAGGAAGGTGATGTTAAGAAAAGTCTTAACAAGACAAATGTAGAAATTACAGCTGTAGACCTGCCAGGAGCATATTCAATGTCTCCATTTACCTCGGAAGAATATATTACAAGTGGTTTTGTTAAGAATGAAAATCCAGATGTTATTATTAACATCGTTGATGCTACTAACTTAAGCAGAAGTTTGTTTTTCACAACTCAACTTCTTGAACTTGGTATACCGGTTGTAGTTGCATTAAATAAAAGTGATTTAAATAAGAAGAAAAGGACAACAATAGATATCGATAAACTATCTAAGATGATAAAGTGCCCTATAGTTGAAACCATAGCAACAAAGACTAGTGACAATGGTTTAGAAAAACTTATTTCTACAGTAGTTGAAGTAAAGGGTAAGACTCAAGATGCCCCCTTTAGCGTTAAGGATGTAGATATGTCAGATAAAGTTTCCGTTGAAGCCTCTGATAAAAAACGATATGAGTTTGTAAAAGACATTGTTTTAAATGTAGAACGTAGAGAAATAAGGAGTAATAGTCAAACTAAGCAAGATGTTGCCGATAGAATTTTAGCTCATAAGTGGTTTGGAATTCCTATTTTTGCTGTGGTTATGTGGGCTGTTTTTTCAATCTCCCAAGAATATCTAGGACCCCTTTTAGCTGATACCTTTGTAGGATGGATTGATCAATTATATGTTTTAGTTGAAGGTATGTTAGGAGAAGGAGTATCACCTGTTCTTAGTGCAATTTTATTAGATGGTATTATTGGTGGAGTTGGAGCTGTTGTAGGTTTCTTACCACTTATCATGGTATTATTTTTCCTACTAGCACTACTTGAAGATTGTGGTTATATGGCTCGTGTTGCAGTTGTTATGGACCGTTTCTTTAAAAAAGTGGGTCTATCGGGTAAATCAATTATTCCTATGATTATAGGTACAGGTTGTGCCATTCCAGGTATTATGGCAACTAGGACTATTAAAAATGAAAGACAGAGAAGAACAACTGCTATGTTAACACCCTTCATGCCTTGTGGGGCAAAATTACCAGTTATAGCTTTATTTGCGGGAGTATTCTTTGATGATGCTGCATGGGTAGGAACTACAATGTATTTCATGGGTATCGCAATTATAATTATAGGTGCTTTAATTGTAGCTAGAATCACTGGAGAGAAAAATGCAAGGTCTTTCTTTATTATGGAGTTGCCAGAATATAGATTCCCAAGTATTAAAAGAGCGACTATATCTATGGTTTCAAGAGGAAAGGCCTTCATTGTAAAGGCCGGTACAATTATCCTCCTTTGTAATGCTGCTGTTCAAATTATGCAAACATTTAATTGGAGATTTGAGGTTGTTGCTGAAGGTGCAGAAAGTACAAGTATATTAGCAAGTATTGCTTCTCCCTTTGCTCTACTCTTAATACCTTTAGGTTTTGGAGCTTGGCAATTGGCAGCCGCAGCAATTACTGGATTTATAGCAAAAGAAAATGTAGTTGGTACATTAGCTGTTGTTTATTCAATCACTAATTTTATTGATACGGAAGAGCTTGCCTTAGTATCTGGTGGAGATAGTGTTGCAAGTATTATGGGATTGAGTTCTGTAGCTGCATTAGCATACTTAATGTTTAACTTGTTTACGCCACCATGCTTTGCTGCAATTGGAGCTATGAACTCTGAAATGGAAAACAAAAAGTGGTTATGGAGTGGTATTGCATTCCAATTTAGTATGGGTTATACTGTTTCATTTATAACTTATCAGGTAGGAACTTTAATAACAACAGGTGCTTTTGGTGATGGTTTCTTACCGGGATTACTTACTGTAGCTGTAATCATAGGCTATATTATACACCTCATGAGAAAAGGTGAAAAGGAAGCACAAAGAAAATTAGCATTAAGTGCTTAGGAGATGAGTTTATGACAAACTTAATTGTAACTTTAGTCATTTTAGCAATAATATCTGGTGCAATTGCAAAGATTATTATTGAAAAAAGAAAGGGAGCCAAGTGTGTAGGTTGTCCTTATAGTTCATCAGGTAAAACTAACTGTGGATGTAATAGTTCTAAATAATAATATAACTGATATATCAAAATAGATAATAATTAAATTTTAAATTGTGTGATTTCAATATTTGGCAAGAATAAAGTATGTATAAAACCCCTTTTTAAATCATAGGTATTAGTATGATTAAGGAGGGGTTCTTAATATGATGAGAAGGATGGTCTTAGGAATTATTATAGTAATGTTGATGTTTAATATTGTACAAGCCGAGGAAAACACAGATGTTATAAAAGCAGAGGTTCTAGATGTAAAACAAATAAAGCAAGGAAGCATAGTAACTAAAGTAGTAAAATTAAAAATCTTAGAGGGAGATTATATTGGACAGGAGATAGTATCAGAATACATCCCCATAGAACTATCCCAAAATGATTATGAGCTTAAAAAAGGAATAAAGGTATTGGTTAGGATAAATAAAGATATGGAAGGAAAAGTAAGAGCTAATATAATAGGTATCTCTAGAGTTGAGTATATTAAAATTTTAAGCATTATATTCTTAGTTTGCGTTGTTTTGTTTGGAGGAATAAAGGGCATTCTCTCGGTAACTTCCTTAGGAGTAACGGGAATAATATTGATTAAAATTATGATACCACTTATTATAAAGGGACGTAATCCAATTATGGTGTCAATTCTATCTTCTATAGTGATAATATTAATAAGTTTTGTACTAATATCAGGATTTACTAAAAAGAGTTTTGCGGCCATATTAGGAACTATTGGAGGAACCATAATAGCTGGGATACTGGCAAAGTTATTTACGGACCTTTGTCTGATTACAGGATTAGGAAGTGAAGAGGTTAATTTCCTCATTACATATGCTGATATGACCATAGATTTTAGAGGACTTTACCTAAGTGGAGTTTTAATAGGGGTAATTGGTGTAGTAATGGATGTAAGCATGTCAATAACCTCTGTAGTATTTGAATTAAAGCATCATAACCCTAAGATTAGTATGATGAGATTATTAGGTTCAGGATTAAAGGTGGGAAAGGATATAATGGCTACTATGGTAAATACTTTGATTTTAGCATATGTAGGTAGTGCAATGCCCCTATTATTAGTGTTTCATTTCTTAAATATGCCCGTTGAGAGTCTTCTAAATATGGAAATATTAGTATTAGAGATTATAAGGTCATTATGTGGTAGTATAGGTCTAATTTTAACCATACCTTTGACTTCAATAATAGCCAGTTTAATATCGGAAAGTGGAAGATATAAAACACAAAAAATTATTGAAAGTATATATTAAAAGTATAAATTACCTTTTCAAATTCAATATCTATAATAGGATTATAGATAGTTGGTATTTTCTTGCTATCAATAGTTATTTCTGCTATAATTTAAATCAGAAAATTAAATAATAAATCTATTTAGGTTCTCTATTTAGAGATTAAAAGGGAAAGAGGTGTAAATCCTCTGCAGCCCCCGCTACTGTGATGGTAGACGAAATCTATTAATAACCACTGTGATTTTATATTACGGGAAGGTTTGGAAAGTAGGAAGAAACCAAAGTCAGGAGACCTGCCTAAGTACGAAAGAGACAAATCTTCGGCGGGAAGATGTTGTTCAATGGTATGAAATTATAACATTATGCTGTCTTGACTCATCATTGCACAACATAATGTTACTTATGTGACAGTGATTATAGGAAAACCTGGCCGAAAAGGTCAGGTTTTTTATGTTTGTTATTTTTAATAAGGAGGGGCTGAATATGAAGAAACCTTTTTCAAAGGTATTTTTGGTGTCAATGCTAATTTTATTATTCATAAGTGGATGTGCAAATGAAAGTGAAGACACAGGAGTCTTAAATAATGATAATATAAATAATCAAGTTAAATTAGTAGTAACAAAGGATTATGGGAAAGAAGATCTATTCTATGGGGAAGTGAAAATAGAGGAAGGTTACACAGTAATGGATATTTTAGAGGAAAACGTTGAATTAGGAACTAAATGGGGTGGAGAGTTTGTATCAGAAATAAATGGTATAAAAATGGACAATGGCTTAGAAAGTGGCAAGCGTCAAGATTGGTTTTACTTTGTAAATGGAGTTTGTGCAGATGTAGGGGCTGGAGGCTATGAATTATCTCCAGGGGATATTGTATGGTGGGATTATCATCCTTGGGAATCAATAAAATCAGCAAATGCAGCAGTTATTGGTGCATATCCAGAACCCTTCATAAATGGCTATACCGATGAAGAAAAAACAGTGGTACTAATGACTTCTAAAGACAAATTAGATTTAGCTGAGGAATTAAAAAAATCTATGGAAGAAGTAGGCGTTTCTAATATTGAGGTGAAGGAATTAAATGAAACAGAGTTAGAGAACAGAAATAATCCTACTATTTTATTAGGGAAATGGAATGATATTAATAATATCGATTATATCGAGGGATTAAATGAATCTTATCAAAAGACAGGACTAAATCTACACTTCACAGAAAAGGAAATAGAGTTATTAGACTATAGTGGAAATATAGCACAAAAAGTAAGTAATGATATCGGTGTCATAGTGGCTACTGGAGAAGGCCTTGGGGATAGTAATCCTCTATGGTTAGTCATAGGAATAGATGAAAGTGGACTAAGTAAAGCATTGAATATATTGATTAATGATCCTAAAGCTATCAAGAATAAATATGGTGTGGCAGTAATTTCAGAGGAAATAATAGGTCTACCAATTCAATAAAGAGGAAGATTGTAGATGTTAGTATATAGAGAAAAGAATAACCTGTTTTATAAACTTCATCCTGTAACTCTAATGGCCTATGTTTGTCTAATAATAGCTCTATCTATGGTGTATTCCCATCCCCTTTATTTATTGGGAATCCTATTTGCCATAGGACTGGTAATGATTTCATCTGATAATTTACAGGAGTGGAAGGGATATCTGAAGTTTAGCATATTAATGATATTAGTTATTTTGATAGTCAATGTGATAGTCGTAAATAGGGGAGCAACTGTCTTATATAGAGGAGGAAGATTACCAGTAATTGGGAGGATTAAAATAACCCTAGAGGCACTAACCTTTGCTATAGGAATGGGCATAAGACTATTAATAATAATAAGCGGATTTTGTTTTTATACCTATACTGTGCATCCAGATGGGGTATTAAGACTATTTAGTAAATGGGGTAATAAATCAGTATTAGTTATAACTTTAGCCACAAGATTATTCCCTTTGATGATAGAAGATTTCAGAAGGATATCTGAGATTCAAAGATGCAGAGGAGTTAAATTAAATAGTGGTAGATGGTATGAGAGGGCTAAGAATACGCTCCCTATATTTAGTGTATTACTATTATCTTCCTTGGAACGTTCTTTCCAAATAGCTGAGTCTATGCATGCTAGGGGATATGGCAGTGGGGACAGGTCTAGTTATAAAAGAAATTATTATAGGCCAAGGGATTATTTAATACTTATGTCTGTTTTTTTTGCAATAACTCTATGCTTATGGGCCTATTTAATGGGATTAAGTACATATAAGTATTATCCAAGGCTACAGAGTCTAGACATTCAGTCTATAGTCATTGTAGGAATATTAACATTTATATTGAGTTTTCCAGCACTATTGAATTGGGGGTGGAAAAAGTGGAAGACATTAAGATTAAAAATTTAGTATATCATTATCCCGATATGAAAAGCCCTTCCCTAAATAATATAAATATTGAAATACCCCAAGGTCAGTTTGTACTTATAGTTGGAGGCTCAGGAAGTGGAAAATCTACTTTACTTCGTTCAATTGCTGGTTTAGTACCAGAATTCTATGGTGGCAGTTATAGTGGAGAAATATTTATTGGGGGAAAAGAGATACGGAAAATAGACCGAAGGACATTGGTTCAAAAAGTAGGTATGGTATTCCAAGACCCAGAAAGTCAACTAGTCATGACAAGTGTAGAAGAAGAAATAGCCTTTGGACTAGAAAATATAGGAGTATCAAACTCTATAATAAAAAGAAGGATAATGGAAGTTAAAAATGCCCTTAGATTAACAAATTATACAGATAAATTTATATCGGAGCTATCGGGGGGACAGAAACAAAAAACTGCATTGGCATCTATCCTAGCTATGCAGCCAGATATAATACTTTTAGATGAGCCAACTTCTCAGCTTGATCCAATAGCTGGTGAAGATATTCTAACCATGATTAGAAGATTAAATGAAGAAAATGGCATAACTGTAATACTTACGGAACAAAGACTAGAAAGATGTTTTCATCTAGCAGATAGAGTATTAGTTATGGAAGATGGGAAAATTATCTTTGACCATCATTCACCTAAGGAGATAGCTAAATGGGCCCTTTACAATAAAAGTCCTTTTATACCTCCCCTTGCTAAACTATTTGCCGAAGTGGGTTTTCCTAAAATACCTGTAACGGTTAAGCAAGGGAGGGAAATTCTTAAGCCCTATCTTCATGAAATAGGCAGTGGAGAAAGCTTAGATTCAAAGCTAGAGATTATAGAGGATAATAATCCACTGGTGGAAATAAAGGGACTGTGGTTTACCTATCCAAATGGAAAAGAAGTCCTCAAGGACATTAATTTAAATATTAACTCAAAGGAATTTATAGTTGTCATGGGAGAAAATGGTGGAGGAAAGACCACATTATTAAAACATATAAACGGTTTACTTAAACCATCTAGAGGAAAGGTTAAGGTGAAGGGTAAGGATACCAGAAAAATTTTAGTTGAAGAATTATCCTATGATATTGGGTACTTATCCCAAAATCCTAATGACTATTTATTTTTACCTAGTGTACAGGAAGAAATTAAGTTTACCATGGACAATCTAGGCATAAAAAATGATGGCATAGTAGATGAAGTATTAGAAAGGTTAAATATAAAGGAATTAAAGGACAAAAATCCAAGGGATTTAAGTACAGGAGAAAGACAGCGGGTAGCTTTGGCATCGATCTTAGTCACTAGACCTAAACTACTAATACTTGATGAACCCACAAGGGGACTTGATTATGAGCTTAAAGAAAGTTTAGGAGAATTACTTTTAAAATTAAAAGAAGAAGGGACAACTATCTTTATGGTTGCCCACGATGTGGAATTTGCAGCAGAATATGCTGACAAAATCATATTAATAGATGGGGGAACTATAATAGCTAAGGGGAATAAAAAGGAGGTCCTTACTAATTCAACATTCTATTCTCCCCAAATAAGTAAGTTGTTTCACAATATTTCCGATAACATAGTTACCTTAAATGAGGGAAAAGAGGTACTAAGTACTATTATTAAAAGGAAGAAAAATGAAAAAATTTCTTGATAAGGAGGGAGCTAAATGAAAAAGTCTAAAGTCCTTATGTCCATTGTAATTTGTGCACTAATTATTTTGGGAAATATTGGGTCAGCATTTGCAAATAATAGCTTTACAGATGATACTGCTAAAGACAGTATAAAAAAAGCTATTGAGTACCTACACAATGTCCAAAATGACGATGGAGGATTTCCGACTAGGGAAGGAAAAGATAGTAGTGGAGCAATTACATCTTGGGTGATAATGGCACTATCAGCATTGGGAGAAGATGTTAACAGCTCGGATTGGGAAATAGGTGGTAAAACTCCCATAGACTATTTAAAGACATCCCAAATAGAACTTGAACAAACCCTTGATTATGCCAGGACATTGTTAAGCCTTTCGGCGGCAAAGGAAGAGCCAGTTTATAGTGGGGAAAATTTACTAAATAAAATATTAGCCTTTCAACAGGATGATGGAGGTTTTTATCAACCTGACAAGGGCGAAGAAGGTATGATTAATTCCCATATGTGGTCAATCTTGGCAATAGCTTCAACAAATAATGAGATACCAAATAAGGAAAAGGCAAAACAGTGGCTAATTGAAAGACAAAACGAAGATGGAGGCTTTGGCTGGGTGGAAGGATTGGAAAGTGATTCTGACGATACAGCCATAGCTATACAGACTTTGATTTTACTTGGTGAAAATCCAAATACTTCTACAGCAATTAAAAAAGCCTTAGGGTTTTTAAAAACTCAACAACAAGAAGATGGTGGTTTTAGAGCCGGTGATATGACAGGAAAGAATTCAAATTCAGCTTCTGATTCATGGGTGATTCAGGGTTTAGTGGCAGCAGGTGAAGATCCTATATCATCTGATTGGACTATTAATGGAAAAAATGTTTTAACACATCTTATGGGTTTACAAAAAAGTGATGGTTCCTTTGAATGGAAGAGTGAAAAAAGCTCTTTACAAGTACAAATGACAGCCTATGCAATTATGGCATTAAAGGGTAAGCCCTTCCCAGTTAATATTGATTATGCAAGCTATATAAAAGATAGTGAAAAGGAAACAGTTTTTAGTGACTTGGAGGAAAATCATTGGTCATATGATGAAATAATGAATCTTGTGGGGGCAAATGTGCTTTCTGGATATCCCGATGGGACATTTAAACCAGAAAAAACTGTCACTAGAGCTGAATTTGCCAAACTATTGGTTCATGGACTTAATCTAGAAGATAGTAAATATAATGGGACATTAAAATTTACTGATATATCTAAAAATCACTGGGCCTATGATTATATTGGTATAGGGGTTAAGGAAGGACTTATTAGTGGACGGACAGAAGAAACCTTTGACTTAAATGGTGAAATTTCTGGTGCTGAAGTTGCAACAATGTTAGTTAGGTCACTACCTAGTGACAAAGTATGGAATTTAGAAAAGGGATCTTTTTGGTATTCAGGATATGTAGAAAATGCTAATAAAAATAATTTATTGTACCCAAATTTTAATGCTACTAAATCAGCCAATAGAGCTCAATGTGCCTATAGTATATATAAATTGAGAGAAGTTTTATTTAGTGAATAATAACGAGGATGAACAATATGTTTAATGAATTAAATTGGGCCCTTATGTCAGCATTAATTATAGGCTTAGCATTAATAATGTTTTTTATAAGATTTGAATCCCAAAGGGTAAATACAAAGGAAATTCCCTTACTAGCTACTATGGCAGCCCTTGGAGCCATAACAAGGGTACCCTTTGCAGCAATTATGAGTGTACAACCTACAACCTTTATAGTAATGATTACAGGATATGTTTTTGGAGCCCAGTCGGGATTTATGGTAGGAGCTGTAGCTGCCCTTGTTTCTAATATATTTTTAGGCCAAGGGCCTTGGACCCCATGGCAAATGTTTAGCTGGGGTATTTGCGGAGTATTGGGAGCAATTATTGGAAAGGGACATAGTAAGTTCAATTTAATAGGCTTTGCAGTACTATCTGGAGTATGTGGCTATTTCTTTGGATGGATTATGAATATTTGGCACTGGGTAGGTTTCGTATATCCATTAACCCTTAGAACCTTTATGGCCACTTATATTGCAAGTATTCCCTTTGATACCTTACATGCAATAGGCAATATTATATTTGCCTTTACATTTGGTAAATCCTTTTACTATATACTTAGTAGATTTAAGAAAAAGATGACTGTTCATTATTCAAATTGTGATTAATATATTTTTAAAGTATTTTTAATTTTGATAATAATAAAAGGGGGTTTAAATATGAACAAAAGATTATTAAGTATAATTTTGATGGTTGCAATGCTTGTTAGTTTTATACCTTCATTGGGTTTAAATGCCTATGCAGAGGATTCTGAAGGACAGATAAGGGTAAGGATAGAAGGAAAAAATAAAACTCTATATGATGAAGAAATCACTGTAACCGATGAAGTGTACGGTATAGACCTGTTGGAAACGGCTATAGGAGAAGATAATATAGATGGAACGGAAGGTCCCTATGGATTGTTTATTAATGGATTATTAGGAGAAAGTGCTGGAGAAAGTGGAGAGGGATATTCAACTAGCTGGGGATTATATATAGAAAAAGATGGTGAATTACAAAGTGCACCATTAGGTATATCTAGCCTTAAGATCGATGGAATTGATGAATTATTATATCATGTAAAGGCTACAACACCTACATGGAGTGACCTTACATTCATACCTAAACTAGAAGCTATAGAAAAAGATGGGCAAGTAGAGTTTACTGTTACAAAAATAGTTACAACCTATGATGAAAATTGGAACCCTATTGAAAGTGAGGAAGTAGTTGAAGGAGCAAAAATTAAAATAAATGATGAAGAATATACAACAGATGATAATGGTCAAGTAGAGGTTCTTTTAGAAGAAGGAATATATGATGTTAAAGTATATAAAGAGGGGGAAAATTACCCGGAACTTATTAGAAGAACTTTTAAAATTAAAATTGATGGACCTATATTACAAGCAATAGAGGATTTGAGGGGATATTATTTAGATAAGGACGAATTCACCTTTAGATCGGCTATGGCCTATAACTTTACAAGTGATAATTTAGAAGAAGATTTACCAATAATACAATCAAAATATAAGGTAATAGATGAACCATCTAGTGCTTCAGAGTATGCCAATAACATTTTAGGATTAATTTTTGCTGGAAAAGATCCTAAGAATTATGAAGGAAAGAATTATGTTAAAACTTTAGTAGACTCACAAAATGATGATGGCAAATTCATAATAAAGGATAGTGACGATTATCCAACTACAATTGCATTTTCTATTTTAGCCTTAGATATGGCAGAGGGTGATTATCAAATAGAAAAGGCAGTAAATGCATTAATGGATTACCAAAATGATGATGGAAGTTTTGGTCCCTATAAAGATGTAGATACAACTGCAATGTCAATAACTGCCTTAGGAAACCATAAAGACATAGAAGGGGTACAGGAGTCTATAGACTTAGCTTTACAAAATATTAAAAATAACCAGTCCGATACAGGAGGATTTTTTGCATGGGGTTCTGAAAATCCATATTCTGCAGCAGCAGCAATCCAAGGACTTATAGCTGTAGGGGAAGATCCATTATCAGAGGAATGGACTAAAAATGGAAAAACAATGGTACATTCATTACTTTCATTTAAGGTAGGAAACTATTTTATATACACAACAGACTGGGGAACGGATACGGAAATGATAACCGAACAAGCTTTCATGGCCCTTGCAGATTTATATAGAGAAAAATCAATGTATACAGCTGTAGAAGTAGACATAGATAAAAGTAAATTTACTGAGGAACAGGTAGAATATGATTTTACATTAACAAGAACAGATTCAGGAAGTTTTGAAAAGGGACAGGAAGCTAAATTAGAAGTAAATGTAGAAAATAATTCCAAGGATGATAAAGAGGTCACATATATAGTTGCACTATATAAATTAGATGGCTCAAATAAAGAACTATATACTTATACATTTATGAGTAAAGATATTGAAGCAGGGGAATCGGAAGACTTTGCAGGTGGATTTTTAATCCCATCCACAGGAAGTTATGAAGTGAAAGCAATGTTATGGGATAGCTTTGATAATAAAACTCCATTGGCAGAGCCAATTACCGTAAATGTGAAGTAGAGGGGAGGAAAAGCATGAGAAAAGTTATTTTAGGACTATTATTAACACTGTGTCTGGTATTTCCATCCTTTGCTACAACAAATATTAGTTGTGATGTAGATGATAATACAGTTAAGATTACTGTACAGGGAGAAGAAAACAAGCCAGTTACAATAACTATAAGTGATGAAAACAGAAAATATTATATAGATCAGGGAAATACCGATTCTTCAGGAAATATTGTTTTTAATGTAACCCTAGAAGAAGGAAAGACCTATAATTGTTCTGTAAATATAGGTAATGATATAACTTCAAAGACTATTACCATAGAAGATGATGATTCTACTGGACCAATTATACCTCAAGAGGATACTGTATATATCAAAATAAAAGGATATAAGGGTACTATTCTTGGTAAGACTGAAGTGGAGATAGAGGAGGGAGATACGGTATTAGATGTATTAAAAAGGGTTTTAAGAGAAAATAACATAGATTATTCAATAAGTGGAGGATATGTTAAAAGTATAGATGGACAAGCTCAGTTTGATAAAGGTTCAAAAAGTGGCTGGATGTTTGAAATAAATGGTGAATTTCCTGAAATAGGTGCGGGCAGTGTAGAGGTAAATGATGGAGATTATATAAAATGGCTTTACACTACAGATTTAGGTGAAGATATAGGAAATAAATATGATTCATCCGACACAGACATGGAAGAGGAAATTGAAAATAAAATAGAAGAAATAGAAGATATTTTAAATGATGATGAATTAAATGAAACAGAAATTAAAGAAGCAGTAAATGACATAGCCGATGAATTTAATGATTATAGCGATGAAATTGATTCTGAGGAAGATGCTAAGGATTTTGTAAAAGGTATTAAAAATGTTTCAAAAATCATAGATATGGCAGCAGAAAAAATAGAAACAGAAGAAGGTGCCAAGGATATAGCTAAAAACAGTATAGAGATTATAAATTTATTAGTAGAAGCAGCGGAAAAAATAGAAGATAATGAAGATAAAAATGAAGTAAGTAAAGCTGCAGCTGATAATATGGAAGTAACCTTAAAAATAATAGACAAGATAACTGATGTAGAAGAAATCAATAATCTAACGGAAGATATGATAGATACTTCTGTAAAGCTAATAGAAGAGCTTGGAGAAGAGAATGCAAAGGAGATAAAAGAAAAGGTTGTAGAAGTAGCAGAAAAGGCAGTAGATAAGGCAAGTACAAAGGAAATAGAAGAAGACAACCTAATAGTAGAGAAAGAAAAAGTAATAGCTAAAGCAGATGAAAATATAATAGAAGAAATAATAAAAAATGCTACAAATACATTGGAATTGGTAAAAGAAAAGCTAGAGGAAAATGACCTTGAAGCTTTAGAAAAGCTACAAAATAAAGTAATAATCAAAGTGCCTAAATTAAATAAAGATGAAATAGAAACAAAGCTACCATCTAATATAATGAAAACTCTAAAGGAGAAGGAAATAGAAAAAGTAAAGGTAGAAACAGAAATAGCATCATTTAATATAACACCAAAGACCTTTGGAGAAAAGGCAGAAGGCAAGGAAATAAGTCTTAATGAAAAGAAAGTAGATAGAGATGAATTAACGGAAGCACAAAAGAAAATAGTTCCAGAAAATAGTATAGTAGTAGATTTAGATTCCAAATTAGGTGAAGAAAAAGTTAGTAGCTTTGACGATCCAATAGAAATAAGCATTCCCTATGAAGCTGAAGTGGAGGAAGGGAAGACAGTAAAGGTATTTTTCCTAGGGGATGATGGTAGTATAGAGTCCATGGAAGGAACTTATGACCCAGAAACAAAACTAGTAACATTTAAGACATCCCACTTTAGTAAGTTCTTTGCTAAAAAAATAGATGAAGTAGTTTTCAAAGACCTTATGGGATACCAATGGGCAGAGGAAGCTATTGGAGAAATGGCAAATAAAGGCATAGTAAATGGCAGGGGAGAAGGTATATTTGACCCATCTGCCAATATAACAAGGGCAGAATTTGTAGCTATTGTCACAAAAATGATAGGTTATGATGAAGTAGAAAAGTCCATACCATTTGAGGATGTAGAAAGAGAAGCTTGGTACTATGATTCAGTAACTAAGGCCTATAAGAATGGTCTAATTAGTGGAAAAGATAAGACCACCTTTGATCCAAAGGGAAATATTACAAGACAAGAGATGGCAGTAATTGTGGCAAAAATACTTGAAGAAAAAGGCTACAAGAAGGTAGGATTAGAAGAATTAAATATCTTTAATGACAAAGAAGTTATAGATGGATGGGCAAAGGATTCAGTAAGCCTATGTGTAAAGGAAGGTATAATATCTGGCATGGGTGATGGAAGATTTGCACCAAAAGAGAATGCAAATCGTGCACAGGCAGTTGTAATGCTATATAGATTACATCAATTGATTGAAGATTAAAATTTTAAAAAGATTTTTATCAATAGTTAGGGCGGGTATTTATGAGAATACCTGCCTTTTTTTATTATGAATTTTAAAATATAATAATTATTTTCACATAACATTTCATTTAAAATATAAGTTAAAGACTATATTAATTATTGAAATACATGGTTGGATTTTAAAAAGAAATTTCATAAAGGTATTTGTATATATAATTGCCACATTAGAATTAGACATTTTATAAACTTTTATGTGAAATTTTAGGATGTTATACTTAAATCAAGAATAATAAATATTTTCTTTAAGCTTGAATAAGAGGGGAAGTGAAAAACATTTATTTATATGAAAGGGCTGCCCAAATACTATTATACTTAGTAAATAGCTACACTTTCCATACTATTTCTGACCTTCAGAAAATAACTGTATCAAGTAATAGAAGTGTTAGATATGATCTAGATTATATTGACGAGTTTTTACTATCAAATAAAATTCAAAGGCTCATAAGAAAACCTAGAGTAGGTATATCTTTTAATGGCAATGAAAGAGATAGAGAAAGGATAAAGCAATTATTAGCAAATATTGAAAAGTATAATTATATACTATCACCCGATGAAAGAGTAGTGATGATTATACTAGAATTTACTGAAGAATCAGATTACATAACAATAAAACATTTAACTCAACAGCTGTTAGTGAGTAGAAGCACAGTAAATAAAGATTTAAAGAGGGTCAGAGAAATTTTATCTAAGTATAATCTTAAAATAGAATTTGTACAAAGACATGGTTTGAAATTAATTGGTGAAGAAAAAGATATTAGGAGACTATTAGTTCAACTATGGCTAGATTATATATATAAATCTCTAGAGTTTAAAGCTAAAGGACATAGGGAATATAATCAAATCCAACTAAAAAGATTTATGAGTAAATTAAAAGGGGATATAGATATACCCTTTGTTAAAAACATTCTAAATATTATTGAAAAGAAATTAGTACTAAGTTATTCTGATGTGGCCTATGGAAATATTCTGGCCCATATGTGTATAGCCTTAATGAGAATAAAGAATGGAAGATATATTAGCTTGGAAATCAAAGATAAAGAAAAGCTAAAAAGTACTAAAGAGTTTACTGTAGTTAAAGACTTTAAAGAAATATTTGAGAATTATTTTAAATTAAAATTTATGGAAGATGAAATTATTTATATAGCAATATGTTTATTGGGAGGTAATATTACAGCAATTGATGATGAATCTAAGGGAGAATGGATATATTTACAATTGTTGGTAAAAAAGGTTATAGAATTGGTCAATAGTAAAACAATAATAGATATTAGTCAGGATTGGAAGTTATTTAATAGTCTTTTAGAGCATATTAAACCCATGATAAATAGGATCAAATATGGAATAAGGCTTGAAAATCCTATTCTAAAAAATATTAGGGAAGACTACCAAGAATTTTTTAAAATAGTCAAGGAAAGCGTTTATCCCATAGAAGAATTTGTAGGCCAAAAAGTAAATGATGATGAAATAGGGTACTTGACTATTCATTTTGGAGCAGCTATTGAAAGGGAAAAAATTAGTGGGATAATAAAACCTAAGGTTTTAATTGTTTGTGATACAGGTCTTGGGACTTCGGAACTCCTATCTGTACAAATTCAATCAATGTTTGAAGTATATATAGTAGGAGCTATTCCAAAAAGAAAGATAGAAGAAGCATTAAAAACTAAAGAAGTAGATGTAATTATATCTACCGTTCCAATAAAAAATGAAAAAAATATTAAAGTCATAAATGTGAAACCTATTTTAACTGAAGAAAATATAAAGAAGTTAAATAATATTTTTCTTGATTTTAAGTCGAGAAAAATAGAAATCGGTGGATTGATTAATGTTATTGAGAGAAGCTGCACTATTAATAATCGGCAACAACTTGAAAAAGACCTATATAATATTTTTAATATGAAATTAATTAATAATATAGATGGAGATGATAAACCTGTGTTAAGAGACATTATTACTGAAGAAACTATAAAACTAAATATTGAAGCAAATAATTGGGAGGAAGCCGTTAGAATAGCAGGAGGGTTGTTAGTTAAGACAGAGGCCGTTGAAGAAAAATATGTAGAGGCTATGGTAAGTAGTGTGAAAGAATTAGGTCCCTATATAGTAATTGCTGATGGTATTGCAATGCCCCATGCTAGACCTGAAAGTGGAGCTTTAAAAGTTGGGATGAGTTTAATCACTCTTAAAAATCCCGTTGAATTTGGGGATGAAGAATGTGAACCTGTAAAGCTGATTATAGCATTTAGTGCAGTGGATTCTAGTACCCATTTAAAAGCTTTATCTCAACTTATGGTACTTTTAGAGGATGAAGATGCCATTGATAAAATATTAAATTCAAATAATAAAAAGAAAATTTTAGAGATAATAGACAAATTTAGTGATTAATTTGATATTTTTGAATCTAAGATAAAAACAATAAAGGAGGTGGTAAATAATGTTAAAAATATACACTGTATGTGGTAATGGAATTGGAAGTAGTTTAATGCTAAAGATGAAGATCGAGGAAATATGTGAGGAATATGGAATTAAGGCAGTTGTAGAATCAACAGATTTTAATTCAGCCCAAGGAAAAGAAAGTGATCTTATTGTTACTGCTAAAGAGTTTGCACATCAATTTGAAAATAAAAAAGTAGCAATTATAAGAAGTTATGTTAATAAGAAAAAGATAAAAGAAGATATTCTTGACATTTTACTAGAAATTTCAGGCAATAAATAACCTTTAATTTAGGTTTTTGACAGACAATTAGTTAATATGAGGGGGAATTATAGTGGGTATTTTAAAGGTTATATCACAAGATATTTTGACTCAACCGGCTTTACTGATGGGTTTAATTTCATTAATTGGTCTTATTGCTATGAAAAAATCTTTTAATAAAACTATAACAGGAACTTTAAAACCTATTTTAGGCTTTTTAATGTTGAGTGCCGGAGCAGATTTTATAGTTGCCAATCTTAATCCTTTAGGACAAATGATTGAATATGGCTTTAATATTACTGGAGTTGTACCTAATAATGAAGCTATTGTTGCTATAGCACAGAAAGTACTTGGAAAAGAAACTATGTTTATTCTACTATTTGGACTAATCTTTAATTTACTTATTGCTAGAGTTACTAAATATAAATATATCTTTTTAAGTGGGCACCATACATTTTTTATGGCTTGTTTACTTTCTGCAGTTTTAAGTACTGCTGGCTTAGCAGGAATGACATTAAGTTTAACAGGGGGATTCATTTTAGGAGCTTGGAGTGCTATTTCACCGGCTATAGGTCAGAATTTCACATTAAAAGTAACTGATGGTGATAATATAGCTATGGGACATTTTGGTAGCTTAGGTTATTATATATCGGCTTGGGTTGGTAAATACGTAGGTAAACCTGAGGATAGCACTGAAAAAATAAATATACCACAAAAGTATGGATTCTTGAGAGATACTACCATATCTACAGCCATTACTATGATTGTATTTTATTTAGTGGCAGCTATTGCAGCAGGTTCAGAGTTTGTAGAAAAGCTCTCTGGAGGTACTAATTTCATAGTATTTGCCGTAATTACTGCTCTAAAATTTGCAGTAGGCATCACAATAGTATATAACGGTGTAAGGATGATATTGGGAGATTTAATTCCTGCCTTTGAGGGTATATCTAAGAAAATTATACCAAATGCTGTTCCAGCAGTTGATTGTGCAGTATTCTTTACTTATGCACCTACGGCTGTAATCCTAGGTTTTGTTGGAAGCTTTATAGGTGGAGTAGTGGGAATGCTTATACTTGGTGCCTTTGGAGGAGTATTGATTATACCGGGATTGATTCCACACTTTTTCTGTGGTGCCACAGCTGGTATATATGGTAATTCTACTGGAGGTAAAAAGGGAGCTATAATTGGTTCCTTTGTAAATGGATTAGGAATTACTTTCCTACCTGCATTACTTCTTCCTGTACTTGGAGATTTAGGATTTCAAAATACAACCTTTGGAGACTTTGACTTTGGAGCTATAGGAATATTATTTGGTAAAGCAGCTAGTTTATTAGGTAGTGTTGGTATATATGGTCTTGTTGTATTGTTTGCTATAGCTTTGATAATACCTAACTTTATTAAAACTAAAGGAACAACACTAAACAATAATATTGAAGCTTATGAAAGTGAAAGCTAAACAAATGCCCCTTTATAGGGGCTTTCAATTACTTTATAGTAATTATATATAATAAAAGAAAGAGGTAAAATTATGGTTGATGTATTATGTATAGGGCATTCAGCATATGATGTAACTTTACCATTACAGGGATTTCCTGAAGAAAATCTAAAATATGCCATAAATTATATTGTGGAAAGTGGCGGTGGTCCTTCAGGTAATGGGGCTTACCTATTATCAAAGTGGGGATTATCCTCATCTTATATTGGTATATTAGGAGAGGATCATTATGGGAAGAGGATACTGGAGGAGTTTAATGATGTGGGAGTAGATACATCTATGATCAAGATAGAAAAAAATTATTCTACACCATATTCAACAATAATAGTAAATTTAAATAATGGTAGCAGGACAATTGTAAACTATAGAGTACCAAAGGATGATTTTGATATAGATATTACGAGGCTAAAAAAAATAAATCCAAAGGTTATTCTATTAGATGGACACGAGTTAAAAACATCCCTAAAGGCATTAGAATTATTTCCTAGGGCTAAAACCATATTAGATGCAGGCTCTGTTAGAGAAAATACTCTTGTTTTAGCAGAAAAAGTTGATTATCTTATAGCCTCAGAAAGATTTGCATTAAAATACTGTGAAATGGATAGCATTAAAAGGGAAGAAGATTATAATATTTGTATAAATAAAATGAAAAATCTCAACCAAGGGAATATAATTATAACTTTGGGAGAAAGAGGATTAATATATGAAGAACAAGGTGAAATTGAGAAAATAGATGCCTTTGAAGTAAATGCAGTAGATACTACTGGAGCAGGGGATATCTTCCATGGAGCTTTTGCATATGGACTGATTAAAGAATATTCTTTAATACATAATCTTAAATTTGCATCTATGGCTGCAGCCCTTTCCGTTGAAAAGTTAGGGGGACGTCAATCTATACCTGATGTAAAAGAGGTTTTAGAGAAATTGGAAGAAAGAGAAAGGGTAATATTGCCATAATTATAAAAAATAATATATTTTAAAACAAAATGCTGAGGGATTAATTCCCTCAACATTTATTTTAGAGACATTTTTTAAAATATATTATGCTAAAATATGTTCTGTTCTTAAAACTGAATTATCTTCCATTCTTTTCATCATATCTAATATAACCCTATCACTTATACCCATTCCTTTTACAGAAAGCTCTCCTAAGTTTCTAATAGTTTCTTCAGCAGAGGTAGCTACAATACCGTTTTTAGAAGGGACAATATTATCATTTATTGCTAGCAGGGCAGATTGAATAGCTGCAGATACTGATGTAGAAAGCTTAAGGGCACAGCCTTCCTTAGCTCCATCACAAATCATTCCACTTGTATTGGCAATCATATTTTTAACTACTCCATCAATCTGTCTTCCATTGGCTCCCATTAACCAGGCAATAGCAACACCTACTCCAGTTCCAGCAGCTACTCCACAGCCACATAAAACTGAAAGTCGACCTATATGATGCTTGATATAACTATTTATTGTATGGGCTATAGCTAATGCCCTTGCCATTTCTTCTTCAGTAGTTTCAAACTTTTCTTTATATGCAACTAAAGGTAAGATAGCAGTAAGACCATTGTTGCCACTTCCACTACTGCTCATTACAGGTAAAGGGACTCCAGACATTCTTGCATCGGAGGCTGCAGCTGTAAGCATCATAGCATAATTCATAAAGTCATCTGATAATATACCCTTTTTAATATTTTGTAAAATTCCAAAGCCAACGCCCATTCCAGTATTTTTAATTAATCCTCTTTTAGCTATTACTTCATTCATTTCTAAACCTTCTAGTAAAAATGAAATATCTTCAAAGGGAATTTTCTCAATTTCTTTAATAATCTCATTTATACTTAAGGTTATTAAATAGTCTTTACTTTCATTATTGGAACTTTGGATTTTATTGTCTATATTGAGCAGTACATTATTATTTTTCTCTAAATAAGTGAACTCATTATGCCTGTCTTCGATTATTGCTTTAGAAATTCCTTTATCGGAGGTTATGATGGCTTCTATATATATTTTTTTATCTGTATCTTTGATTTTTATGGATAATTTATTATATTCAATTAAAGATTTAGCTAGCTTAACATCTGATTTATCAATATTTTCTAAAACCTTTAGTTCCTTTTCGCTTTTACCTGCTATAGTTCCCAATGCAGCTGCAATATGAAGACCTACTTCATTGGTATTTGGTATACCTACCGATAATCCGTTCTTATATACATTGGGACTGAGGAAAACTTCTATTTTTTTAATATTATCATGATTAAGTAGCTCCTTAGCCTTAGCACAAGCAAGGGCTACAGCTACAGGTTCGGTACATCCAATTGCAGGAACAACTTCTCTTTTAAGCATATCAACAATAAATTTTCCCTTTTCCATAACCGTCCTCCTTAATTAAAGATATCTTTAGTATTATTACTGCAATTTTCATACCAATTATAAATGCAAGAAAAAGGGGGGATTTCAATATAAAATTCTCAAATTGAGACTATAAAGAGAAAATTTAATCTCAATTTGAGACAAATTCTCAAATTGAGATTAATTAATTTCATATTCTTTCATTTTTCTATATAGGGTAGCCCTACTTATGCCCAAGGCCTTAGCAACTTTAATTATGGACTTAGTATCTCTACCATAATACCTTAAAGCCTTTTTAATTTCTTCCTTTTCTAATTCCTTAATAGATTTAATACTTACTATTTCATTACTTTCATCATTGACTCCTTGAAACTTATTATCTAGTTTCTTAAATCTATTTGGCAAATCTGATGGTTTAATTACTTTGTTATTGCACATATTTACTGCATACTCTATTGTATTTTCAAGTTCCCTAACATTGCCTGGCCAATGATAGCTATTGAATATGTTTAAACACTCATCATCTATTTTTTCAATATTTTTCCCTAGTTTTCTATTACACTTTTCTAATAGATAATCTGACAATAATACTATATCTTCCTTTCTATCCCTTAAGGGAGGAATATAGATGGGAATTACATTAAGTCTATAATATAAATCTTCCCTAAATTCTCCCTCTACAACCTTTTTTTCTAACTCTTTATTGGTGGCTGCTATAACCCTAACTTCTATAGGTATATATTCACTGCCTCCAACCTTTTCGATTACCCTTTCTTGCAGAACTCTTAAGAGTTTTGTCTGTAGATGTAGAGGCATATCTCCTATTTCATCTAAAAAAATAGTTCCTCTGTTGGCCAGTTCAAATTTTCCAGCCTTTCCTCTTTGTTTTGCTCCTGTAAAGGCTCCACCTTCATAGCCAAATAATTCACTTTCCAATAACTGTTCTGGAATGGCGGAGCAATTGACTGGTATAAAGGGACCCTTCGATAAATTACCATAAAAATGAATGGCCCTGGCAAATAGTTCCTTTCCAGTACCACTTTCTCCCTGGATTAATACTGTAGAGTTGGAATTGGCGGCCCTTTTAGCTTCAGAAATCACTTTTTTTAGCACATAGCTATTCCCTTGTATATCTTTAAAATCAGTTTCTATCATTCCTATAGTAATATTATTGACAGTATTTATTACATCTGTAAGTTTACTAAATACAAAAACAGCACCTAAAATTTTATCATCTAATTTTATAGGAGTTACATCAAAAATTCCCCTTAAGGTATGATTATTTTTTCTATAGGTGAATTCACTGTTTTTCATGCTATAACCCTTTTCAAGTACTTTACTGAGATTAAAGTTTCCAATTAGGTCCTCGATATTTTTTTGCAGCAGCATTTCATCTTTCAATTGAAATAACTTACTTGATTTTTTATTACATCTAATGATTTTACCCTTTTTATTAATTGCAATAATGCCCCTATTTACAGTATTTAAAACAGTTTCTAATTCTTGAGCTAATAGATTTATTCTATCGGTATTTTCCTTCTCTAAAAGTTTTGTAGAGATTAGATCTGCCATTTTAGTCAAGAACTTCATCAAATTATGCTTATTATTAATAAGTTCCATTTTTTGTTTGCTATCAAAGGCAATAAGACCTATTACCCCAACGGTATCATTATTTACCTTTATAGGACAGCATACCTCTGCATATTCTAGACAATTACGTATATCTTTACATTTAGCACAAGCTGGATGGGTCCCAGGATCTTCAATAATAAAGCTTTCTTCTCTCTTTATAGCAAAGCCAAAGACCGAATCCCTATTTACCCTTTCACCTATTTTTTTTCTATACCTACCTGTACCTGCAATCCTATTAAGCTCATTATCTACCACAGTTACATCCACCTTAATGGCACTAGAAATAACTTCGGAAATTTTTTGTACATCCCTAACAATTTTTTTCAGATCCATATTAATCTTCCTTTTAAATATTAAGTATATTTAATTATAATAATTATACCATTGCCAAGTGTTTAGCCTACATAAAACTTATTAAATTGATAAAATATTCAAATAGTTTCTAAATATAGATCTAAGTATAAATTTATTGTTCTAGCATAAAAATTTATTGAAAAACAATAAAAAAATATTGTAAATAAATAAAAATACCTTTATAATTAAAATGAAGAATTTTGGAGGTGAAAATAATGAAAATCATAGGAAAGAAAGGTCTTTCAGGATTAGTGGAGTGGATAGTGAACTTAATATTTATTGTTGGAATATTGATTTGGGGATCATTACCATGGTTATTGCCTTGGACCATAAGGTTGATAAAACCCCAGTATGCATATGATAGTAGGTACTTTTATTTCCTAATTATATTTTTATATATTACTGGAGTATTTGCACTGACCATTGTATATCAAGTGCGAAGGTTTTTTCATTCTATAAATGAAAATAATCCCTTCATTTATGATAATGTAAAGGCTTTAAAAGTTATAGGATATGCTTCATTTATAATTAGCCTATGTTATATTTTTAAAATAATTTACTATCCAACAGTATTGACTATAATAATCACTATGATATTTGCCATTTTGGGATGTTTTTGTATAGTATTGGCAGAAATTTTTAGGCAGGCTGTGGAAACAAAAAATGAAAATGATCTGACTATATAGATAAGGAGAGGTAGTCATGGCTATAGTAGTAAATTTAGATGTTATGATGGCCAAGCGAAAGGTAAAGTCGGGGGACTTAGCTAAGGCCATTGGAATTACTCAAGCTAATTTATCAATTCTTAAAAATAATAAGGCAAAGGCCATTAGATTTTCAACCCTTGAGGCCATTTGTAGAGAGCTGGATTGTCAACCGGGAGATATTTTAGAGTATGTAGAGGATGATAAATAGGGAGCTTGAAAAATATGAATATATTAATTTATGTTATTACTATTTTAATTTCCCTTTGGTTAAGATTCATATATAAGTATGGGGTTATAGAAGACCTTTTATTTATTTTAAAACCAGTAATGTACATAGTAGAGAAATTTTCAGCAATAAAATTCAACTATCTTTCAGGAGGCTTTGGCTTTATTAATAAAGATTTAGGAATTCAAATAGTAAAGGAATGTTCAGGGGTAAACTTTTTTATTATTAGTATAACCATGCTTATATTTTCATTTGTTCATAAAATCGAAAGTAGAAAATATAAACTAGTATTATCTAGTTTTTTTCTCATAATTTCATATATAGCTACAATTCTTGCCAACGCTTCAAGGATTATTGGAACCGTTTTTATTATGAATACTGGATTATTGACTAATGGAAGGGTAGAAGGACTAGTTCATCAATCCATAGGAGTTGTAGTTTACTTTATATATTTAGTAATTGTATATTATATTGCTTCTAGATTAATAGTGAAGGTGGGGGATAAAAGTGAATCGAATATATAAACCATATATAATATTTGCCACTATTACTGTACCTCAGATACTTATTTTTGTAATATTTAGTAAAATTTTTTATATTATAAATTCAGAGTTGTCCCAGAGAGATATTAGATTTTGGTCTATATTAGGAAGTTATTTAGGAATAGCATGTATTCTATTTACCATATATGGAGCTGTATCTTTCCTAAAGAAAAAAGATATTAATATACTCTGGGCAGGTTTGATGTTTATAACCTATATACTGTTTTTGATCATATATTTATTTAACTACTCTAGTATTATACCTTGGAACATTACTAACTGGATGCTTTCAGGAATACGACCTGGAATGACAATATTGACACTTATTATGCCAGCTTTAGTTCATTCCATGGTTATTTTAGTTCATTTGACTATGGATAGATATGGAGTTAGTATTTCACGGGATTTTATTTTTCTCATAGGAATACCTGCTTTTTGGTATATTTTTTTCCAAATTATTAGGATTACTAATTTTAATGGACTTGATAGTTTAGAAAAGATAGTACCTATATTATTTATTATTAGTATAATAGTATTTCTATTTTTCTTCGTGAGAATAATAGTTATAGTTTTAAAAAACAAACCACAAATATGGCAGAAATATTTAGCGGTATTTGTATTTTTTGGAGCACTAATGGGATTGACTATAAATCAATCCTTTGGCAATATAATGGGGGATTACTCCCACTATAGTTATTATATATTGAGTATAGTTACAGGAGTCTTAATGATTATTCCTGAGAGTGACAATAAAAAAATAAGGCTTGGACTATTTATAGCTAAAAGTATAACTTTTACTTTCACGTCATATTTTTTTATAGTATTTCTTCCATATTTACCATTGTCACTACTTGGAATTATATTTATTGGGTTAGGTATACTGATGTTAGTGCCTCTAGCTTTGACGTTTCTACACATTAGAGGGTTATGGAGTGATTACAATTACTTAAAGGGATTTTACAACAAAACAGCTTTAGTAGCATTATTTTTAATAGGAGTTATGGTATTACCTACCTTCTATATGACTACTGTAAGAAATGACAAAGAAAATTTAGATACAGCCCTTAAGTATGCCTATCAGAGGGGCTATGAAGATAATATGGAATATGATTTAGATTTAGAAGGGATAAAGAGAGCCCTAAAAAATATTAAACATGTAAATGGTACAAATAGAGATACATTTAGTATGTTTAATAGAGGTACACCTTATTTAACCTCATTTTATAACTGGTATGTATTAGATAATCTATCCATATCCAATAGAAAAATAAAGGAATTGGAAGAAGTATTCTTTGGAGAATCAGATGTATATACAGTGCAGCAGACTACCTTTGATAATCATAATCAGGGGAATAAAGATGTATTTATACAAGACATAAAGGTAGAAACAGAGTTTGATTCACAGGAAGAAATTTTCAAAAGCTGGATTCATTTTGAAATCAAGAATAAAAGTACTTTTCAAAATGAATACCATACAGTTTTTGAATTGCCTGAGGGTAGCTATATAAGTAATTATTACCTATATGTAGGTGATGAAAAAAAATATGGCCTTATTGCCGATAAAAGGGCTGCAAATTGGATATACGAAAGAATTAAATCCGTTAGAAAGGACCCTGGATTATTAACCTATTATGATGAAAATAAAATTGACTTTAAAATATTTCCCTTTGAAGGAAATGAAACTAGGAAAACTGGAATAGAAATAGTGCATAATAAGCCGATGATTTTGAATATAGACGGAAATATAGTTGAACTTAAAGATAACAATGCTATAAATAATAATTTAAAAGATATTGAAATAGATCCAAATATTGTATATCTTTCTAGTGAAGTAAAAGAAACTTTACCTATAATAAATAGAGAAAATGAATATTATTTCCTTATAGATTATTCTAAGGACAATGAAAAAAATATAGATGAATATAGTAATAGGATTAAGGATTTTATTTATAAAAACAAAATTGAGGATTCAGTAAGGGAGATTATTGCATTAAATTTTGAGGAAAAAAGCATCCTGCATAAAGAAAATTGGGAAGCGGAATTTCAAAATTTTAAAGTAAAGGGTGGATTCTACACAGATTACACCATAAAGAGAATTTTGTATAATAACTATGTTAATAATTCAGATAAAAGGCCTATTATCATTTTAGTTACCGATGATATAAATAGCCCAATAATAAGAGAAGATTTTAGTAGTTTAAATTTTATGGCACCGGAAGGATTATATTATTATAATCTAAACAGAAATGAAGAATTAGTAAGATATTCTCCATTAAATCAAAATAACTACGAAAAAGTTATAGATCAAGCTGATAAAATTGATAAAGTACCTGTACTGGTATATACCGATGAAAAAGGAAGAAGATTTTATCTTTCTAATGATAATGAAGATAGTATTATTATTAAAGGGGATAAAGTGATTTTTGAGGATAAAGGATTAAAAAGCTCAAAATGGGAAAGTGGAGTTTTACTTAAGGCTATGTATTTGAATTACATTATGCATCCAGAAAATTATTTTGAGAATTCATTGAATATAGTCAAGGAAAGTATTATAAATGAAGTAATGAGTCCCTTAACTTCTTTTATCGTGTTAGAAAATGAAATGCAGGAAAAGGTCATGTTGGAGAAACAAAAAGAGATTTTAGCTACTGAAAAACCAATTGACATAGGTGATATGACCCAGATGAAAGAACCTTCTTTGCTTCTCATAGGATTTATAATAATAAGTTGGGTGTTGATAAAAAATAGAAAAAATTTAAAGACATCCATAAAATAATGTAAGGTATACTAGAATTTTTGTAAAAATAGTAGACATGAATTAAGAATATTGATATACTTATAAAAATCATCGTAGCAAACATCGAATAAACATATTGCTTCATACTAATAATGTTCGTGTTTATAGTATATAAATTTGCAAATATAACAAATAAAATTCGTAAAATCTATTGACTAATATAAATCACTCTGTTATTATGGAAGTGTCAAAAGTTAATATGTACTCATATAAATCCAGTAATAAGGTCTGGATGTCTCTACCGGGTAGCCGTAAACTACCTGACTATGGGTGAAAGTGCATCTAGGGTTCCGATCAGGTAGTTTCTATTTGATGTCTGGTCCAAGTGGTGCAGGTATTATATATAATATTACACCGTGGGGATAAAAGCCCGGACGGGGAGGTTTCACTTTATAGCGAAAACTCCCCGCCCGGGCTTAAGTATTTTAAAGGAGGAAATTCAATGGATGTTACAAATCAAAGTATCAATGAAAACAAATCAATTTTAGAGAAACTATTTAAGTTATCAGAAAAGGGAACTAATGTAAAAACAGAAATAGTTGCTGGAATTACTACTTTTATGACAATGGCTTATATACTAATTGTAAATCCAGATATTTTAAGTGCTACTGGAATGGATAAGGGTGGAGTATTTACAGCCACTGCTTTATCTGCTGCATTGGCTACAATATTAATGGCGGTACTTGCAAATTTACCATTTGCACTTGCTCCTGGTATGGGACTTAATGCGTTTTTTGCTTTTTCAGTTGTTATAGGTATGGGATATAGTTGGCAGTTTGCATTAACAGCAATATTAATAGAAGGTATTATATTTATAATTTTAACTTTATTCAATGTTCGTGAAGCCATAATAAACGGAATGCCAATGGCAATAAAAAATGCTGTAAGTGTTGGTATAGGATTGTTTATTGCATTTATAGGATTTCAAAGTGCAGGGATTATTATTGATGATCCAGCGGTATTAGTTAAATTAGGTAGTATAAAAAGTCCAGCTGTTTTATTATCTGTTGCTGGCATTGTTTTAACAGGATTCTTATTGATTAAAAATGTTAAAGGTGCATTATTAATAGGTATACTTGCAACTACAGCTGTAGGTATGATATTTGGAATAGCTCCTGTACCAAGTAGTATAATAAGTACTCCTCCATCAATATCTACTGTTGCAATGCAATTTGATTTTAGCCAAGTATTTAGCTTTGAAATGTTGGTAGTTGTATTTACTTTCCTATTTGTTGATTTATTTGACACTATTGGTACTTTAGTAGGTGTTTCTGCTAAAGCCGATTTACTTGATGAAGAAGGTAGAGTTCCAAATGCAAAACAAGCATTACTTGCAGATGCAATTGGTACTACTGCTGGAGCTATGATGGGAACAAGTACAGTTACAACCTATGTAGAAAGTGCTTCCGGTGTTGCTGAAGGTGGAAGAACTGGTTTAACAGCTTTAACTACAGGTGTATTATTCTTAATTTCAACAATTTTTTCACCAATCCTTACTGCAGTTCCTGCAGCGGCAACTGCTCCAGTATTGATATTAGTTGGTTTCTTTATGATGAGCCCAATATTAAAAATAAACTTTGATGATTATACAGATGCTATACCAGCTTTCTTAACAATAATATTAATGCCTCTAACATATAGTATTTCCGATGGAATAGTTTTCGGGATAATTTCCTACGTACTTCTTAAACTATTATCAGGAAGACAAAAAGACATTCATCCAATGATGTATGTTATAGCGATTCTGTTCATAGCAAAGCTAATGGTTTAGTAAATAAAATAGCCCTAATATAGGAAAAACTATATTGGGGCTTAAAATTTATATAAGAATTATGAAAATTCGCCTTGTAAATAAAAATAATAAAATTCAAATAAAATTATGAGGGTGATGAGGTCGATGAATAAGGTATATAGACTTTTCGTTTTAAAGAAATATGGATTTGATGTAGAAGCTAATCATCTTCTAAAGGACATCAAAGAAACACTAGGGATAAAAAATATAAGCAGTTTAAAAGTGTTTAATAGATATGACATCTCCCAAATAGAGGAAGAAGATTTTGAAATAGCTAAGAAAACTATTTTTTCAGAGCCAAATGTAGATATGGTTTATGAAGATGAAATAGATATTAATGGAGATGAAAAGATCTTTGCTGTAGAATATTTACCAGGCCAATATGACCAAAGAGCCGATGCAGCTGAACAATGTATAGGTATATTAGCTCAAAAATCTAAATCTATTGTAAAAACTGCAAAGATTTTTGTGCTAAAGGGAAATATTAGTGAAGATGAACTAAACCTTGTAAAAAACTATATTATAAATCCTGTGGATTCAAGGGAGGCTTCCTTAGAGAAACCTGAATCTCTAGAAATGGAAATGGTAAGGCCTGATGATGTAAGAATAATCCAAGGTTTCATTGATATGGATCAAAATCAGCTTATTAAGTTTAAAGAAGTAAATGGCTTTGCCATGACTGTAGAAGATTTAAAACTATGTAGAGATTATTTTAAAAAAGATGAAAAGAGAAATCCAACAATTACTGAACTTAAGGTTCTAGATACCTATTGGTCAGATCATTGTAGACATACAACATTCTTCACAGAGATAGAAGATATTGAAATAGAAGATGGTATTTTTAAAGAAGATATTGAGAAGGTCTATGAAGATTATTTAAGATCAAGGGAATATGTTTACGACAAAAAGAAAAAAGATATTTGCTTAATGGATATAGCAACTATAGCTATGAAGGAACTAAGAAAAAAAGGTAAGCTCAATGATTTAGAAGTATCTGAAGAAATAAATGCTGCCAGTATAGAAGTGGATGTAGATATAGATGGTAAAACTGAAAAATGGCTAGTAATGTTTAAGAATGAAACCCATAATCACCCAACTGAAATAGAACCCTTCGGAGGAGCTGCCACATGTTTAGGTGGTGCCATAAGAGACCCTCTTTCTGGTAGGGCCTATGTCTATCAGGCCATGAGAGTTACGGGAAGTGGTGATCCAAGACAATCGGTAGAAGATACACTACCTGGAAAGTTACCCCAAAGAAAAATAACAACTGAAGCAGCTAGAGGATATAGTTCCTATGGAAATCAAATAGGTCTTGCCACAGGACAGGTTGCAGAGGTTTATGATGATGGATTTATTGCAAAGAGAATGGAGATAGGAGCAGTAATAGCAGCAGCCCCTAAAGAAAATGTAGTAAGAAAAAGCCCTGAAGCAGGGGATGTAATAATTTTAGTTGGAGGAAGAACAGGTAGAGATGGCTGTGGTGGAGCTACAGGTTCATCTAAGGCCCACACAGAAGATTCCATATTAGAATGTGGAGCAGAAGTGCAAAAAGGTAACCCACCGGAGGAAAGAAAGATTCAAAGATTATTTAGAGATGAAAATGTTGCTAAATTAATAAAGAAGTGTAATGATTTCGGAGCAGGTGGAGTTTCTGTGGCCATTGGAGAGTTAGCCGACGGAATAGAAGTAGACTTAGATAGGGTTCCTAAAAAATATGAGGGTTTAGATGGAACTGAGCTGGCCATCTCAGAATCTCAAGAGCGTATGGCAGTAGTAGTTGAGGAAAAGGATGCTAAAGAATTTATTAAGTTAGCTGAAAGGGAAAACCTAGAAGCTACCATAGTTGCTAGAGTAACTGATAATAATAGATTTATAATGAAATGGAGAGGTAAAAAAATCCTTGATCTAAGTAGGAAGTTTTTAGATACCAATGGTGCAAAGCAGAGGATAAGTGCTAAAATATCTCTCCCAAAGGAAGAAAGCTATTTTAAAAAGGCCACTGCAAAGTATAAAGATAAAGACATTTTAGATGCATGGACAGAAAACCTTATGGATTTAAATGTAGCAGGACAAAAAGGCTTAGTCCAAATGTTTGATAGCACAATAGGCGCTAGTACGGTTCTAATGCCCTTTGGTGGTAAATATGAATTAACTCCTTCAGAAGGTATGGTTTCTAAATTGCCTGTAGGTAGTGGTGAAACTAATACATGTAGCATAATGACCTATGGATATAATCCCAAATTAGCCAAGTGGAGTCCCTTCCACGGTGCTATCTATGCAGTTATTGAATCCATATCTAAGATGGTAGCCTTAGGTGGAGATTATAAAAATATTAGATTGACCCTACAAGAATACTTTGAAAAATTAGGACGGGATAAAGAAAAATGGGGTAAACCCATTAGTGCACTACTTGGAGCCTTTTATGTGCAAAAAGGCTTAAACATTCCTGCAATAGGTGGTAAGGATAGCATGTCAGGAAGTTTTGAAGACTTACATGTGCCACCAACATTAGTTTCATTTGCAGTAAATACGGCCGATGCTAGGAATATTATCTCCTCAGAATTTAAAAAAGATAATAGCCACGTAATTTTAATAAAACTTGAAAAGAATAAAAGATATATACCAAATCTTGATGATTTAGATAAGAAATATTCAAAGCTACATCAACTTATTAAAGATAAGAAAATACTTTCATCTGGAGTAATAAAACATGGAGGACTTGCTGCTACAATAAGTAAGATGAGCTTTGGAAATAAAATAGGGATTATTTTTGATAAAGAGCTTACTATGGATGAATTATTTGCACCAGATTATGGCTCATTTGTTTTGGAAATAGATTCAAAGGAAAATCTCAACGAGCTATTTGGTGAAATTAGATATGAAGTATTAGGGAAAACTCATATTAAAGACTTTATTGAAATAAATGGAATTAAAATGCCACTAGATAAATTAATAGAGGCTTGGGAAAAGCCCCTTAGAGATATATTCCCTATTAAAAAGGATATAGATGAAAAACCATTAGAAGCACTATATACATCAGGGAATAAGGTGAAATCAAAGATAAAAATTGCAAAGCCTAGAGTGTTTATACCTGTATTTCCAGGAACCAACTGTGAATATGATACCGCAAGGGCCTTTGAAAAAGCTGGAGGCTTGGTAAATACATTCGTTTTTAGAAATCTGACTCCAGAGATGATAAAAGAGTCTCTAGAAAAAATGGAAAGGGAAATAAATAATTCTCAAATTATTGCCCTGCCGGGAGGATTTAGTGCGGGAGATGAACCCGATGGTTCAGGTAAATTTATAGCAACTATATTTAGAAATCCTAGAATCAAGGAAAGTGTTATGAACCTTCTAAGTAATAGAGATGGGTTAATAATAGGCATTTGTAATGGATTTCAAGCCCTTGTAAAATTAGGTCTGCTTCCATATGGAGAGATAAGGGATTTAGATGATAAATCTCCAACTTTAACCTACAATAAAATAGGACGTCATATTTCATGTGTGGCTATGACGAAAATAACTTCTAATTTATCACCTTGGCTAAATAATGTTACAGTAGGGGATATCCATAGGGTAGCCCTATCCCATGGAGAAGGTAGATTTGTAGCTAGTGATGAAGTAATCAAAACCCTCATGGAAAATGGACAGATAACAACCCAATATGTAGATTATAATGGGGAGCCTAGTGGCAAAGGGGAGTTTAATCCTAATGGTTCTATAAATGCTATAGAAGGGATAACAAGTCCCGACGGTAGAGTCCTAGGTAAGATGGGACATTCTGAAAGGATAGGTAGAGATCTATATAAGAATATTCCTGGTGATATGGATCAGGGGATATTTGAAGCAGGGGTTAAATATTTTGCAGATTAGCGATTAGTTATTTTACACATTGCTTACTAATAAATATCCTTCAATAATTCTCTTCAGTCTCCGTAGAAGACTAGTCTCTATTTAATAAAAATATAAAAGGAAAAGACAAGTCTTCAAAGTCGCTTCAGAGAAAACATTGAAGGATATTAGATAGAATAAAGGTATAGGGTGGTGAAAAATTGAATCCAAGGGACATAACCATAGGAATAATTGGTGGAGGACAATTAGGTAAAATGCTTATACAAGAAGCAAAGAAAATGGATTTTACAGTTATAGTTTTAGACCCTTCCCCCAATTCACCATGTATAAAAATGGCTGATGAGTATATAAGGGCTGATTTTTATGATAAGAAAAGTATTAGAAAGCTAGTAGAAAAGTGTGATATAACTACCTTTGAAATAGAGAATATTGATACTGAAATTTTATATAAACTTGAAGAGGAAGGAAATAAAATATATCCCTCTCCCCGTGTACTGGATATTATCAAGGATAAATCAAAGCAAAAAGAGATTCTCTTAAAAAATAATATACCTACTTCTAAATGGGAAAGAATAGAGGATTTAAGGGAGACGGCTAAAAACTTAGGACTTCCCTTTGTACAGAAGGCTTGCTTTGGAGGATATGACGGTAGAGGTGTATATGTAATAAGAAGTGAAGAGGATTTTGAAAACGCAATAGAGAGGGAAAGCTTTGGAGAGGAATATATAGATTTTGAAAAAGAATTGGCAGTGGTTGTTTCAAGAAATATAAAGGGAGAGATAAAATGCTTTCCAGTTGTTGAAATGATCTTTGATGAAAAGGAAAATATTTGTGATGAAATAATTGCTCCAGGTAATATTGATGAGGAAATAGCAAAAAAGGCTAAAAAATTAGCGGAAAGATGTATAGAGGTATTTAAGGGCGTTGGAGTTTTTGGAATAGAGATGTTTTTAACTAAGGATGGAGAAATTTTAGTCAATGAGATTGCACCAAGGGTTCATAATTCTGGACACTATACAATAGAATCATGTATTACTTCTCAATTTGAACAACATATAAGAGCCGTATGTGATATTCCCATGGGATCTACTGAACTCATAATTCCATCGGTTGTAGTAAATATACTTGGAGATGAAAATGCTTTTGGTTTGCCATATTATAAAGGAATTAAGGATGTCCTTGAAATTCCTGGAGTTAATATTCATATATACGGGAAAAATGAGGTAAAACCCTATAGGAAAATGGGTCACGTAACAATAGTTGATAGTGATATACAGAGGGCTGTTGAGAAAGCAGAAAGAGTTAAAAAGGAGCTAAGAGCAACTTCAGTGGAGGTGAATAATAATGGGTGATGTATTAGTAGGTATTGTTATGGGAAGTGATTCTGATTTACCAGTTATGAAGGATGCTGCGGAGATATTAGATTATTTTGGAATAAAATATGAGTTAACTGTGGTTTCTGCCCACAGAACTCCTGAGAGATTATTTAATTATGCTAAAGAAGCTAAAGAAAGAGGGCTACAAATTATAATAGCTGGAGCTGGAGGAGCTGCCCATCTACCAGGGATGATAGCTTCAATTACTGAACTACCTGTTATAGGTGTTCCCATAAAAACTTCTGCCCTTAAGGGAATGGATTCTTTGCTTTCCATAGTTCAGATGCCCGGGGGAGTTCCAGTGGCAACGGTTGCAATAAATGGAGCTAAAAATGCAGGTATAATAGCTGCTCAAATAATTGGATTAAATATACCTGAGTTGCAAGAAAGGGTTTCAAAGTATAAAAAGGACCTTGGTGAAAATGTGATTGAAAAGGCTAAGAAATTAGAAGAAATTGGCTACAAATCATATTTAGGGGAGGATAAGTAAAGTGATAAAAAAGGAAATGCTTTATGAAGGAAAGGCAAAGAAGGTTTATAAAACTGATGATAGTAAAAGATATATTATTGAGTATAAGGATGATGCAACAGCCTTTAATGGAGTAAAAAAGGGAACAATCGAAGGTAAAGGTATTATTAATAATAAAATGTCTTCCGCATTATTTACCTTACTAGAAGAAAAAGGTATACCTACTCATTTTGACAAACTTTTAAGTGATAGGGAGATGCTTGTTAAAGATGTGAAGATTTTACCACTGGAAGTTATTGTGAGAAATATTGCTGCTGGTTCCTTGTCAAAAAGATTGGGATTAGATGAAGGTATAGAACTTAAAACTCCTGTACTTGAGTTTTGTTATAAAAAGGATGAACTTGGGGATCCAATGATAAATGAATATCATATAAAGGCTATTGAACTTGCTACGGAGGATGAATTAGAAAAGGTTAAGGAATATGCTTTAAAAATAAATGAAATATTAACAGTATTCTTTAAGGAAAGAGGAATAAAACTGGTTGATTTCAAATTAGAATTTGGTATTCACGATGGAGAAGTAATTTTAGCCGACGAAATTTCTCCTGATACATGTAGATTGTGGGATGCAAAGACCAATAAGAAACTTGATAAGGATAGATTTAGAAGGGATTTAGGAGATGTGGAGGCTGCATATGAAGAAATAATGAAACGAATTGAGGAGGCAAAATTTTAATAATTGAATTAACCCAATTTAGAAAGGGGCAAAGCCAATGTCTTATAAAGAAATTTTATCTGATAAGTTAAATGAAGAGTGTGGGGTCTTTGGTGTTTATTCTAAAAGCATTAAGGATATATCACGAATGGTATACTTTGGACTTATAGCTCTACAACACCGAGGACAAGAAAGTGCCGGCATTGCAGCATATAAAGAAGGTAAAATACAGTATTATAAGGAAATGGGATTAGCAAGGGATATTTTTAACGATAAAATTTTAGACAGGCTGGACGGAAGTATTGCCATAGGACATGTAAGATATTCTACTACTGGAGAGAGTTATCTGACCAATGCTCAGCCCTTAGTTGTAAAGTACAAGGGAGGGTCCATTGCCCTTGCCCATAATGGTAATCTTGTTAATGCAGCTAAGATAAGGGATGAGTTAGAGGATAATGGCTCTATATTCCAAACATCTATAGATAGTGAAGTTATAGCTAATCTTATAGCAAGATATTATAAATTTGGGTTTAAAGAAGCTATAATAAAGGCTTCTAAGGAAATAAAGGGAGCCTTTGCCCTTACCCTTATATGTGAAGATAAGTTAATTGGAGTAAGGGATCCCCATGGACTAAGACCTTTATGTATAGGGAAAATAGATGATGGCTATGTATTATCTTCAGAAAGCTGTGGACTAAATGTAGTTGGAGCTGAGTTTGTAAGAGATGTGGAGCCTGGGGAGATAGTAATAATAGACGAAAAAGGAATAGAGTCAGTTACTTATGAGGATAGTAGGAAGAAGTCTTTATGTTCCTTTGAATTTGTGTATTTCGCAAGACCCGATAGTAGCATGGACGGACAAAGTGTATATAAAAGTAGGATAGAGGCAGGAAAAATACTAGCTAAGGAATATCCAGTGGAAGCAGATGTAGTCATGTCAGTGCCGGATTCAGGTACAGTTGCTGCCATAGGGTATTCAGAGGAATCGGGAATTCCCTTCAGGCAAGGATTGATAAAAAATAAATATCTAGGTAGAACATTTATACAGCCAAGTCAAGAGCTTAGAGAGCTTATGGTTAAGCTTAAGTTAAGTGTTCTTAAAGAAAATGTGGATGGTAAAAGAATAGTTTTAATTGATGATTCCATAGTAAGGGGTACTACAAGTAAAAGGATAGTAGATATGCTTAAAAAAGCCGGTGCAAAGGAAGTACACATCAGAGTTAGTTCTCCTCCAGTAAAGCATTCATGCTATTTTGGAATAGATACCCCAACAAGAAAGCAGTTAATAGCTTCAATTAATTCTATTGATGATATTAGAAGAGCTATTGGAGCAGATAGTTTAGGATATCTAAGTGTAGAGGGGCTTTTAAAGTCAATAGGTATGTGTAAGTCTACTTTATGTACCGCTTGCTTTAATGGGGATTATCCTATGGATGTTCCTAAGTCAGCTAATAAGTATTTATTTGAGAAGGATGAGTAATAATTTTTCTTTATAATTAAATAAATATCCTTTAATAATCCTCTTCAGGCTCCGTAGAAGATCTGTTTTTATATAGTTGTTTTTAGACTCTTGAAAGTCCCTTTAGAGGAAAAATTGAAGGATCTTAAAGAAATTTCTTTGAATAATTTTAAAATAAAAAAGGTTGTAGATAAAGGGTTGGAAGGAGGAGGCCGTGATTATGGCAGATAAGAAACTGACCTATAGTGATGCTGGGGTAAATATTGAAGAAGGTGCAAAGGCAGTTGAGCTCATGAAGGGGTATGTAAAAAGAACCTTCAATAATAATGTTTTATGTGATTTAGGTGGATTTGGAGGACTTTTTCAGCTAAATAAAGATGAGTATGAAAAACCTGTGTTGGTATCTGGAACCGATGGGGTAGGTACTAAGCTAAAACTTGCCTTTATGATGGACAAACACGATACTGTAGGAATAGATTTAGTAGCCATGTGTGTTAATGATATATTATGTCAAGGGGCTAAACCTTTATTTTTCTTAGATTATCTTGCTACAGGAAGACTAAAGGCAGATAGAGCAGCAGATATAGTTAAGGGGATTTCAGAAGGATGTTTAGAGGCAGGATGTGCTCTCATAGGAGGAGAAACCGCCGAAATGCCTGGCTTTTATAGTGATGGAGAGTATGATATGGCTGGTTTTGCAGTGGGGGTAGTAGATAGAGAAAAAATAATTGATGGTAGTAGTATAAAAAAAGGAGATATTTTAATAGGCATACCTTCAAGTGGAATCCATAGTAATGGATATTCCCTAGTAAGAAAGGTATTCTTCGATAAATTAAATTATTCTGTAGATAAATATATTGAAGAACTTGGAGAAACATTAGGTGAAAGTTTGCTTAGACCTACTAAGATATATACTAAAGTAGTGAATAGTGTACTTAACAAATTCCAAGTCAAGGGAATGTGTCATGTAACAGGTGGGGGCTTTATTGAAAATATACCTAGAATTATACCGGAAGCCTTAGGGATAGAAATAAATCTAGGAAGTTGGAAGGAAAATGAAATCTTTAACCTTATTCAAAAACTAGGAAATATAGATACTGAAGAAATGTTTAAGACCTTTAATATGGGTATAGGATATATTTTCATTGTTGATGAAAGTGATGGAGATAAGATAATAAAATTATTGAATGATATTGATGAACAGGCCTATAAAATAGGAAAAGTTGTAGATGGTTTTAATGGGGTGAAACTATGTCCCAGGTAAAGATAGCAGTATTAGTATCTGGTAGTGGGAGTAATTTGCAGGCACTTATAGACAAAATAAATTCTGGATATATAAAGGGAAAGATAGAAATTGTAATTTCAAGTAAAGAGGATGTCTATGCCTTAGAAAGAGCTAAAAATAATGGAATTGAAGCTCTATATATAGGAAAAGAAAATTATCCTGAAAGAGAAGAAAGAACTAATAGGATAATACAGGTTCTTGAAGAAAAAAATATAGAACTTATTGTACTGGCTGGATACTTAAATATATTAGAAAAAAGTTTAGTAGACAAATATAAAAATAAGATAATTAATATACATCCATCTCTCATTCCAAGTTTTTGTGGAAAGGGATATTATGGGAGAAAAGTTCATAGTGCAGTCTTAGACTATGGTGTAAAACTAACAGGAGCCACAGTACATTTTGTAGACGAGGGAGCAGATACAGGCCCAGTTATATTGCAAAAAGTTGTGGCAGTTGATTTTGACGATACGGTTGATACTCTATCCCAAAAGGTGCTTAAAATAGAGCATGAATTATTGCCAGAGGCTGTTAAATTATTTTGTGAAGGACGACTTGAGGTTGTAGGGAGAAGAGTGAAGATAAAGAATTAAGAATTAAAAATTAAGAATTAAAAATTAAGAATTAAGAATTAAGAATTAAAAATTAAGAATTAAGAATTAAAAATTAAAAATTAAGAATTAAAAATTAAGAATTGAGAGTTAAAGAGAGAATTTGAAAGGGGATTAGTTATGATTAAGCGTGCACTAATCAGTGTTTCAAATAAGACAGGAATTGTTGAGTTTGCTAAAAAGCTAATGGGTCTAGGAGTCGATATAGTTTCTACAGGAGGGACTGCAAAAAAGCTTATAGAAAATGGTGTAAAGGTTACAAAAATTTCAGATATAACAGGTTTTCCAGAATGTCTTGACGGGAGGGTAAAGACTTTACATCCAGCTGTCCATGGTGGAATACTAGCAATAAGAGATAATAGGGAACATATGAATCAACTAGACAATTTAAAAATATCTCCTATAGATTTAATAGTTGTAAATTTATATCCATTTAAAGAAACCATATCTAAAGAAAATGTAATCCTTGAAGAGGCAATAGAAAATATAGATATTGGTGGACCAACGATGCTTAGATCGGCGGCCAAAAACTTTAATGATGTTACTGTGGTTGTAGACCATAAGGACTATGGTAAGGTTTTGGAAGAAATAGAGGGCAAGGGAGAAGTATCCTATGAAACTAGATATAAATTAGCCTTAAAGGTCTTTGAATATACAGCCCATTATGATGCACTTATCTCAGAATACTTAAGAAATGGTCTTAAAGAAAAGGATAGCTATCCTGAAATACTTACCTTGACCTATGAAAAGGTTCAGGATTTAAGATATGGAGAAAATCCCCATCAAAGTGCAGCCTTTTATAGGGAAATAAATAATAATGATGGTTCATTAGTAAATGCAATCCAGTTACATGGGAAAGAATTATCCTTTAACAATATAAATGATACCAATGGAGCTTTACAGCTGCTTAAAGAATATGAGGAGCCTACAGTGGTGGCTGTCAAACACACAAATGCCTGTGGAGTAGGTAGTGGATATGACATATATGATGCCTATATAAAGGCCTATGAATGTGATCCTTTATCTATTTTTGGAGGTATAGTTGCAGCAAATAGACCTATAGATATTAGAACTGCTGAGGAAATAAATAAAATATTTGTAGAAATAGTAATAGCACCTGATTTTGAAGATGATGCTTTAGTAGTATTAAAGCAAAAGAAAAATATAAGACTTTTAAAACTTAAAGATATAGATAAGTCCCAGAGGGAAAATGCTAGGGATATTAAAAAAGTAAATGGTGGAATTTTAGTCCAGAATATTGATGATGAGCTATATGAAGATGCGTTAAAAGTAGTTACCGAAAGAATACCCACAGAAAAGGAAATGGAAGACCTTATATTTGCCTGGAAGGTTTGTAAGCATATTAAATCAAATGGTATAGTATTAGCTAAAGGTAAGCAAACAATTGGAATAGGGCCGGGGCAAGTAAGTAGAATTTGGGCTGTGGAAAATTCCATAAAACAAGCTAATATAGATGTAAAGGGTAGTGTAATGGCTTCAGATGCCTTCTTCCCCTTTGCTGATTCTGTTAAGGAGGCTGCAAAGGCTGGAGTTACAGCTATAATTCAGCCAGGTGGTTCTATTAGAGATCAAGAATCAATAGATGCAGCCAATGAATATGGTATAGCAATGGTTTTTACAGGAATGAGACATTTTAAACATTAAATGGCATATTTAATGTTATACCTATTACCGAAAAGATAAAGGAGTTGGTTTAATGAATGTTTTAATGGTTGGAAATGGTGGCAGAGAACATACTCTTGTTTGGAAGATATCTCAAAGCCATAAAGTTAAACGGGTTTTTGCAGCTCCAGGAAATGCAGGTATAGCAAGTATAGCAGATGTGGTAGATATAGATATAAATGATATTGATGGCTTAGCAAGGTTTGCAAAGGAAAAAGATATAGATTTGACAGTTGTAGGACCAGAGGCTCCATTGACTAAGGGAATAGTAGATAAATTTGAAGAAGAAGGACTTAAAGTCTTTGGACCCAACAAGAAATGTGCCATGTTAGAGGGAAGTAAAGCCTTTGCTAAGGACTTTATGATTAGACATAATATTCCAACTGCAAAGTATAAAGAATATGTAGATGTAAATAATGCCATTGATGAAATAGATGTATTTGGATTTCCAGTAGTAATTAAAGCCGATGGCTTGGCAGCTGGTAAAGGAGTTATTATTGCTAAGAACAAGGAAGAAGCCATAGAAGCCCTTAATCTTATTATGAAGGATAAGAAGTTTGGAGATGCTGGATCAAAGGTAATAATAGAAGAGTTTTTAGATGGAATAGAAGCCTCTGTTCTCTGTTTCGTAGATGAAAACTCTATAATCCCTATGGTAAGTGCCCAAGATTATAAAAAAGCCTTTGATGGCGACAAAGGACCTAATACTGGAGGTATGGGGACATATTCTCCAAGTAAAATATATGATAAAGCTATTGAAGAAAAGGTAAAAAATACTATACTTACACCAGTAATAAAGGGTTTTAAAGAGGACGGATTAAATTTTAAAGGCATACTTTTTATAGGACTTATGATAATAAATGGATTACCAAAGGTATTAGAATTCAATGTAAGATTTGGTGATCCAGAAACCCAGGTAATACTTCCGAGACTTGAGACTGATATAATAGATATATTTGAAAGTATTATAGATAATAAACTAAATGAACAAGAAATAAGATGGTCCAAGGATAAAGCAGTTTGTATAATATTAGCTTCAGGTGGATATCCAGATAAATATGAAAAGGGTAAAGAAATTATGGGATTAGATAAAGTAGATGATGTCTTAATCTTCCATGCTGGGACAAAGTATGATAATGAAAAAATAGTTACCAATGGAGGACGGGTCTTAGGAGTAGTTGCCCTAGATAAAACTATTGAAGAAGCTAGAAAAAAAGCATATATTAATGTAGACAAAATATATTTTGATGGAAAACAGTATAGAAAGGATATTGCAAAATAGCACTTCTTAAAAAGAGGTGCTATTTTGTTGCTTGTATTTTTTTAAAAATATAAGTATGATTGCTGTTTATTTTTGTTTTAAATAGGAATAAATATAGTATGAAGATAAAATAAGTATTCTAAAGGAGAGATATCTATGGAGATAGGAATTATAGGATTAGGAAAAATGGGATATAATCTAGCGTTAAATCTTAAAGATAATAAACACAGAGTAATTGCTTATAATAGAACATCTGAAAAAGTGAAAAAAGTGGAAGCTGAAGGGGTAGAAGGTGCATATAGCATTGAAGAATTAGTTAACAAACTTAATGCACCTAGAATCCTATGGTTAATGGTTCCAGCAGGTAATCCTGTTGATGAGATGATAGAGAAATTAAGCCCGTTACTAGATAAAGGAGATATTATTATTGATGGAGGAAATTCAAACTATAAAGATACACTAAGACGATATGAAACCCTTAGAGAAAAGGGTATAAGGTTTGTAGATATTGGGACCAGTGGAGGAGTAGAAGGAGCTAGAAATGGAGCTTGTATGATGATCGGAGCTGAAGATGATGTGTTTCAAATCATTGAGCCAATTATTAATGATATTTGTGTAGAAAATGGATATTTGCATACGGGAAAAAATGGGTCAGGTCACTTTGTGAAGATGATCCACAATGGTATTGAATATGGAATGCTACAAGCCATAGGAGAGGGATTTGAGATTTTAGAAAAAAGTCAGTTTGAATTGGATTATAAAGAAATAGCTAGGGTTTGGAACCACGGATCAGTAATTCGTGGCTGGCTTATGGAGCTAATGGAAAATGCCTTTGATAAGGATTCTAAGCTTGAATCTATAAAGGGTGTTATGAATTCTTCCGGTGAAGGTCTATGGACGGTACAAGAAGCTTTAGATTTAAAGGTGCCAGCTCAAGTTATTACATCCTCATTATTAGCTAGATATAGATCACAACAGATTGATACATTCTCTGGAAAAGTTGTAGCGGCATTAAGAAATGAGTTTGGAGGACACAGTGTAGAGAAGAAGTAATTTAACAAGTAAGGAGTGGGCATAAAATGGATATTAGCCAAAGTTTATCCTGTAGCTTAATAATCTTTGGAGGTACTGGGGATCTAACCCATAGAAAATTATTACCTGCTATTTATAACTTAAGTCATGAAGGCAAATTACCCCAGAATTTAATAATTGTATCTGTAGGAAGAAGGGATAAAACAAATGAGGAATATAGATTGGAAGCCTATGAGGCCATAAAGGAATTTTCTAGATTTAAGATTGATGATAAAGTATGGGAAAGAATAAAGGATAAAATATATTATAAAAGAACGAATTTTGCTGAAGGAGAAAAATATTCAGAATTAAATAGTTATCTCAATAAAATAGAAGAAAAAAATAATATAAAGGGTAATAGAATTTATTATTTAGCAGTTGCACCACGATATTTTGGTGTAATTGTAGATAATCTTAATAGCTATGGCATGAATTATGATGAACATGGATGGAGAAGAATTGTTATTGAAAAGCCCTTTGGTAGTGATTTAGAATCCGCTAGATATCTTAATAAAAAAATTGTAAATGTATTTAAAGAAGAAAATATATTTAGAATTGACCACTATCTAGGTAAAGAAATGTTGCAAAATATCATGGTTATAAGATTTGCAAATACATTATTTGAGCCTCTTTGGAACAATAGATTTATTGATCATATACAAATAACTTCAAGTGAAACAGTAGGAGTAGAGAGTCGTGGAAGATACTATGAAAAAGCTGGAGCCATTAGAGATATGGTGCAAAATCATATGCTACAGTTACTAAGTCTTGTTGCCATGGAGCCTCCAAATGATCTGGATTCTAAATCAATAAGGGATGAAAAGGTAAAAGTACTTAGGACACTTAAAGAAATACCTTCAGAAAACATAAATGAATATGTTGTTAGAGGACAATACGGAGAACTTAGGGAATTGAATGGAGAATTGATACCAGGATATAGAGATGAAAAGTATGTATCCCCAAATTCTAATACAGAAACCTTCATGGCCATGAAAATATATGTAGATAATTTTAGGTGGGCTGGTGTACCATTTTATATTAGAACCGGCAAAAGGATGGCAAAAAAAACTACTGAGATTATTATTCAATTTAAAACTATGAGGGATGTATTATATTTTAAAGAAAAGGAATTATCTCCAAATAGATTAGTAATAAAAGTTCAGCCTAAGGAAGGAACATTCCTACAATTCAATGCAAAGAAACCAGGTACCTATGATATGATTAATCAAGTTCATATGGATTATTGTCAAAACTGTCAAGTGGGAATGAATTCTCCAGAAGCCTATGAAAGACTATTAATTGATGTTATTAAAGGGGATGCCACACTATTTACTAGATGGGATGAGGTAGAATACTCCTGGAAGTTTATAGATAGTATTATCAATGCTTGGAAGGAATATGAACCCAATTTTCCAAACTATGACCCAGGAACTTGGGGTCCCAAGGAATCGGACTTACTATTACAAAAAGATAATAGGTTTTGGATTAATAATTTATAGGGAGAAGATAGATGTGAAGATTTATGATATTTCAATGGAAATCCATGAAAATATGATGGTTTATAAAAATAAGGAACAAAAAAAACCAAAAATAAAAACAGTTAAAGATCATTCTACAGGCAATTCCTATGAATCTGTCATTACAATGGAAATGCACACAGGAACCCATATAGATGCACCTTTGCATATGATAGATAAGGGAAAAACAATGGAAAGCTATGATTTAAGTAGTTTTATAAGGAAATGTAAAGTATTTGACTTCACATATGTTGAGGATAAAATAACTGAAGATTTACTTAAGGAAAGGGATATAAAGAAGGGAGATTTTATTCTATTAAAAACTAAAAATTCCCTTTCAAATGAGTTTGATTTTGAATTTGTATATTTAGAAAAAAGTGGCGCACAGTATCTAAAGGATATTGGTATTACAGGAGTAGGGATTGATTCCCTGGGGATTGAAAGAAATCAGCCAAATCATGAAACCCATAAACTATTATTAAGTCAAGGAATAATAATACTAGAGGGCTTGAGGCTAAAAGATATTGAAGAGGGAGAGTATATTCTTCATGCTCTACCCTTAAAGATAAAAAATGTAGAAGCTTCCCCCACAAGGGCAATATTAATAAAAGAATAGATACTAAACTAACATAAAATAATCATTGCTAAAGTTTTTCAGGACTTACTTTAAAAACCCATAATGGAAATTATATTTTATCTATAATCGAAAATAAAAAATAATATCTTATCTGTTATAACAAAATCTAAAAATATTGATAAATAATGAAGACCTAAGGAAAGAAATTATCTGCATAGATCAGCCCCCTTCAAAAGAGGGGGTGTTTTATTGTAATAAAGAAGGAATTATAAAGGAAAAATAGAATATATAATATTGAAAAATAATGGATAAAATATCTTAAAATAGAAAGGGATAATATGGATAAAATATTTTACACACTGATAATAGCAATAATAGGTGGTTTTATTGGAATAAAGCTCAAAATACCTGCAGGAGCATTGGTGGGAGCTATGATAGCAGTTGCAATTTATAATATAAATACAGGTAAAGGAGATATTCCACCCTACTTTAAAATTATGGCACAAATAGTTGTAGGTGGAATGATAGGTTTAAACTTTAATATGGAAACTGTCCATGAATTAAAGGATTTAATAGTACCTGCACTAATTTTAGTTTTTGGACTAACCGTATTTAGCCTAAGTTTAGGCTTCATTATTTCAAAACTAACAGGCCTTGATATGATAACAGCCTTATTTAGTAGTTCTCCAGGAGGATTAACAGATATGACTTTAATATCTGAAGCCTATGGAGCAGAAGTGCCTAAGGTTGCATTACTTCATTTAATGAGACTTGTTACTGTCATAACTGTTTTGCCTATGGTAATTAAATTATTTACAAAAGTAGCAAGCTAATGGGACTGTCATGGACTAGAGGCAGTCCTTTTTAGATTATAAATAAATTTTCTAATATATAATAAAAAATGTATAATAATAAAGAAAGAATATACCTATTTTGGAGGTAATACGATGCAAGCTTATGATGTTATAATTATCGGTGCAGGGCCCGCAGGACTTTTTACAGCTATAAACTGTGCTGTTAAGGAAAGGAAGGTACTTATATTAGAAAAAAATGATAGGGCAGGCAAAAAGCTTTTATTATCAGGAGCAGGACAATGTAATATAACCCATGCAGGAGATATAAGAGAGTTTTTGAACTATTATGGGGATAATTATAGATTTTTAAAAAAATCTCTACTTAGCTTTACTAATGGAGATTTGCTTAATTTCTTTAAAGAGAGAGGACTAGATTTTATAACACAGGAGAATGGTAAAATCTTCCCAAACACATTAAGGGCTAAGGACGTCTTAGATATACTTCTAAAGGAATGTGAAAATAAGGGGGTAGAAATTAAATATAACTCAATAGTAGAAGGTGTAGATTATATTTCTAAAGAAAAAGAGTTTAACATAATGGTTAAAGGTGATAAAATGTATAAAAGTAAATATTTAGTTATTTCCACAGGAGGTATGTCATACACTAACACAGGTTCTACTGGAGATGGATATACATTTGCTGAAAAGCTTGGGCATAGTATAATAAGTCCCCTTCCTGCCCTTACACCACTATATATTAAAGACTATAGATTTAAGGATTTATCGGGAGTATCCTTTGATAATGTTCCCATATCCCTATGGAGGGGTGGTAAAAAGATAAAGGAGACTATTGGGGATATACTTTTCACCCATAAAAATATATCAGGACCGGGAATACTTAACTTTTCTAGATATGTTTTACCTGGAGATATTATAAAAATAAACTTTGTAAAGACAGATAATATAGAGGAGTTTAGAAGAGAATTTATTGAAAGAATCAATATTGAAGGAAAAAAATTAGTGAAAACTATTTTGAAAGATTATTCTCTACCTAAGCGATTTATTGACAAAATACTTGAGCTGGTAGGTATAGATGAAAAAGTTACAGGTGCGAATTTAAGGAAGAAAAAAAGAAATAAACTCATTGAAATGCTTACAGCCTATCCTATGACCATTGAAAGATTAGGAGATTTTCACATAGCCATGGTAACAAGGGGTGGAGTAAATCTTAAGGAAGTTAACTCTAAAACAATGGAATCAAAGATTATAGATGGATTATATTTTACAGGAGAGGTTCTTGACATAGATGGAGATACTGGGGGATACAATATACAAGCAGCCTTTTCCACAGCCTATATGGCTGGACAATCAATAAAGAATAGGTTAGTATAATATGGTATGATGTGGAGAGTGGAAATATGGAAAATAGTAAAATTATAAATTTTGTAAGGAGGATTAATATGAAAAAATACATATCAATAATACTTGTTTTATCATTAATTATGCTAAGTCTTGCTGGATGTACTCAAACTCCACAGTCCGATGTAAATGAATCATCGGAGAACAATGGAAATCAGGAAAATCAAGAAATAGAAGAAACAACAGATAAAGGTGAAGAAAGTGTAGATGAAAAGGTTAATTTAAAGGCAGTTGTTTTATCGGGACCTACTGCTATTACCATGGCTAAATTATTTAAAGATGAGCCTGAATTTAAAGAAGCAGATATAGATTATGAAATAATAAATGCTCCAGATTTAATGACAGCTAGACTACTCTCAGGAGAGGCTGATTTTGCCGTTATATCTACTAATCTAGGAGCAAAGCTTTACAACAATGGTAAGGATAAATTCAATTATAAGTTGGCAGTTTCTTCAGTATGGGGAGTCCTATATATTATAAGTAGTGAAGAAATAGGTTCATGGGAAGATTTAAAGGGGAAAGATGTAGTTACAATAGGCAAGGGATTAACACCAGATATGGTATTTAGATATTTAGCACAAGAAAATGGATTAAACCCAGATGAGGATTTAAATATAGAATATCTTCCATCTCCCCAAGAACTTGCTCAAACTATGATATCGGGTAAGAGTAAGACCGCTATAATGCCCCAGCCCCTACTTTCAGCTGTACTTATGAAAAATAAGGATGTAAAGGTGGCACTAGACCTTCAAAATGAGTGGGAGAAAACTACTGGACTACAAAGTTATCCTCAATCTTCTTTAATTATAAAAAATGATGTAATTGATAAATACCCTGAGTTAGTAAATGATTTCTTAGATAAATATAAAGAAAGCATAGAATGGACAAATGAAAACCCTAGTGAGGCAGGAACAGTTGTGGAGGGCCTAGATATAGGACTTAGTGCAAAAATTGCAGAAATGGCTATTCCAGGATCAAATTTAAGATTTGTTAATGCAAGTGAGGCTAGAGGAGCTATAGATGAATATCTAGAGGTTTTAAAGAACTTCTCTCCAGAATCAATAGGAGGAGAGCTTCCAAGTGATGAATTCTACATGGAAAGATAAAGTTTATATGGGCTTTTCCATATTAGTTTTGATAATTATATGGGAAGGCCTCTCATTTATTATAGGCTGGGATATTATACTACCTTCCCCAAAAGCTACATTACATAATTTATTAGAAATAATTAGCTCAAGCAAGTCCTATATAGCAGTATTTAACACCATATTTAAAAGTATTATTGGTTTTATTATTGCAGTAGGATGTGCATCTATCATGGGAATTATGTCTGGAATTTTTAGACCTATATATTATATTTTTAGACCAGTAGTTAATGTCATAAAGGCTTCGCCGACTATAGCAATTATATTACTATCAATTATATGGCTTGGTTCAGATAAAACCCCGGTTTTAGTGGGATTTTTAGTTATATTTCCCATACTTTATTCAAATATAGTAGAGGGGATAGAAAATGTAGACAATGATTTAGTTGAAATGGCTACTGTTTATAAAGTTCCCAAATGGACAGTTATTAAGGATTTGTATTTACCATCGATTTTATCCTATTTTATGGCAGGGGCATCTACTGCCATAGGACTTAATTTAAAGGTGGTTATTGCAGCGGAGGTTCTAAGTCAATCAATGAATTCCATTGGAGAAAGTATGCAGCTTGAAAAGTATTATCTAAATACAGCGGGAGTTTTTGCTTGGACAATAATCGCAATAATCACAGCAAGTGTATTTGAAGGAATACTTAGTAGACTTCATAGAAGAATAGAAAAATGGAAGTGAAAGAAATGACATATCAATTACAAAATATTAAAAAAAGTTTTGGAAACTTAAAGGTACTTGAAGATATAGCAATGAATTTTAAAGAAAGAAGGATTATTGTATTATTAGGACCTTCTGGATGTGGTAAAACCACACTTCTAAATATTTTATCAGGAACTTTAAAACCAGATGGAGGAAAATTATTAGGTTTTGAAGACAAAAGGATAAGCTATATTTTTCAAGATCCAAGACTTATGAAATGGAAAACAGTATATGAAAATATAGATTTTGTTATTAAGGATAAAATCCCCTTAGATGAAAGAGAAGTCATAATAAATAAATACTTAAAAATCCTTAATTTACTAGAATATAAAGACTACTATCCAAATCATTTAAGTGGGGGAATGAAGCAGAGGGCTTCCATAGCTAGAGCCTTTGTTTATCCTTCAGACTTACTTCTTATGGACGAGCCCTTTAAATCATTGGATATGAAATTAAAGCTTAAGCTAATAGATGAATTTATAAAGCTATGGAGTGTTGACCATAGGACAGTTATATTTGTGACCCATGATATTCAAGCTGCCCTTTTACTTGGAGATGAAATATATATATTAAGTGAAAAGCCAACCATAGTAAAAAATAAAATTATCAATATTATTCCCCAGAGTGAGAGAAGTTTTAAAAATAAGGATTTATTGATATTGGAGGAAGATTTATACAGAAATTTTTCTGTATTTTGATTATCATTAACTTCATAAAAGAGCAATTACCATTTAGTACCCAAAGAAATAGTTTTTGGAGAAGATTTTTTATTACCAAAAAAGTTCTTTTTGGGTTTTTTTTCTGCCGATAATAATGTCCATATATTTTCATAAAAATCTTGACGTATAGAATTAATATTGAAGGATGGATATACAGTAGAAAGTACAAATAAACCATCAATCCACGCAATGATTTGTAGAGAAATTGATTCATTATTTATGTCTTTTTTTATTTCTTTATTTTTTTGACCAAATTTGATAATATTTAAAATTGTATTTTTTAAGAAACTATAATAATCATTTATAGCAAATTTTAGTTCTTCAGAAACTGATATGGCTGAAGAAAATAAATTAAGTAGATTACTGTTATTGGAATAGGTATTATCTGCAATTATTGATAATTGGGCATTAAATTCTATTATTGAAGAGCATAGGGTTTCCAATTTGTGTCTAGAAGATTTCGGAGTATCAATTGAATTGCTAATTTGATATTGTAAAGATTTTAAAATTTGAATGATTGAAGTAGTAAAAAGTTCTTCCTTATTTTTAAAATGGTAATAAATAGACGACTTTTTTATACCTACTTCCTTTGCTATATCCGATAAAGAAGTGTTATTAAAACCAAAATTTAAAAAATTTTTTATTGCTGAATGAATAATTTTATCTTTAGTTGACATAAGTGATTACCCCCCTACCTAACGTTAGGTAGATTATATCAAAGATAATTGACTGAATTCAAATAAAATTTTAAAATTGACATTTAAAAATTTTGATTGATATAATGGAGAACGTAAAATAACAAAGGATTCATTAAAACTAAGCTTAGTAATTAAAATGAATCAAAACTTAATAAAATGTAACAAATAGACATTGCACTTTATTATGTCTATAGAGTGGTATATAGTGTAATTATAGATGCATTTATATCTATCACTGTTATGACTTTGTTAATTTTTTGTTAATTTACAGAATTTTTTTTAAAAAGGAGGATTAATATGGCAAGTCAAACGAAGGACACTTTTAAACCCTTTATTCCTGCTGATAAAATGTTGCCAGAGTTCACAGGAATATCAATTTTTCTAGGGGTTTTAATGGCAATTATTTTCGGGGCTGCAAATGCTTATTTAGGACTTAAGGTAGGTATGACAATAAGCGCATCAATACCTGCAGCAGTTATATCAATGGGAATTATAAGAGGTATATTAAAAAGAGAATCAATACTTGAAAATAATATGGTTCAAACCATAGGGTCAGCTGGTGAATCATTAGCAGCTGGAGCCATATTTACGCTACCTGCCCTTTACATTTGGAGTACCGAATGGGGATTAGGAGCTCCAAGTCTTATGAGAATTACTGCTATAGCTCTTTGTGGAGGTATTCTTGGAGTATTATTTATGATTCCTTTAAGAAAAGCATTAATAGTAAATGAACATGGTGTACTACCTTATCCAGAAGGTACTGCTTGTGCTGAAGTTCTTCTTGCAGGAGAAGAAGGTGGAGAAAAGGCTAAAGCAACATTTACTGGATTAGGAATAGGAGCAATTTATAAATTTATACAAGGTGGATTTGGTTTATTCCCAGGTGAAATTGAGACTACAATTCCTGGATATGAAGGAGCGGCAATTGGTGCCGATGTAATGCCAGCATTACTTGGAGTAGGATTTATTATAGGACCACAAATTTCTGCATATATGCTTGCTGGTGCAGTTATTGGATGGTTTGGACTAATACCACTTATTTCAAATATTGGATCAATGGGTGAAATCATAATGTATCCAGCTTCAGTTCCAATAAGCGAATTGGGCCACTGGGGTATTTGGGATTCATATATTCGTTATGTAGGAGCAGGGGCCGTTGCCTTTGGTGGAATTTTTAGTTTAATTAAATCACTTCCTTTGATTGTTGAGACATTCAAGGAAGCTATGAAGGATTACTCATCTAGTGTAGGTGATAGTTCTAATTTAAGAACAGAAAAAGATTTATCAATGAAACTTGTTCTTATTGGTAGTTTAGTTATTATATTAGCAATGATGATGCTTCCAGTTATTCCAGTTGGATTTGGTGGAGCTTTATTAATAGCAATTTTCGGATTCTTCTTTGCCACAGTATCATCAAGAATTGTTGGTTTAGTTGGTAGTTCATCTAATCCAGTTTCAGGTATGACAATTGCAACTCTAATCATTACTGCTATAGTTTTCAAAGCAACTGGTAATGATGGACAAATGGGAATGATTGCTACATTAACCGTTGGGGCAATCATATGTATTATAGCTGCCATGGCTGGTGATACTTCTCAGGACTTAAAAACAGGATTCCTTGTAGGAGCAACACCCTACAGACAACAATATGGGGAATTAATAGGTGCATTAGCATCGGCTCTTGCAATAGGTTTTGTATTAACATTATTAAATAATGCATGGGGTTTTGGTTCAACAGAGCTTCCAGCGCCACAAGCTACATTAATGCGTCTTGTTATAGAGGGCGTTATGGGAGGCAATCTTCCATGGGCATTGGTATTTACTGGTGTAGGTATAGGGGTTGCCATAGAACTTCTTGGCTTACCTGTTTTACCAATAGCCATCGGATTATATCTTCCAATTCACTTAAGTACACCAATCATGGTTGGTGGATTACTAAGAGGTATACTAGATAAAAAACTAGAAAAAGCTGGTGGAGAAGATGAGGGTATCAAGGCTAAGATTGAGCATGGTATTCTATATGCATCAGGTTTAATAGCAGGTGAAGGTCTAATCGGTATCCTATTGGCATTATTTGCAGTGGCAGGATTAAATACTTCACTGGGAATAGATTTAGGACAAATTGGAGCATTAGTATTCTTCGGACTTTTAACATTTACACTTGCTAAGGTCTCCCTATTAAAGAAGGATTAGAAATAGACTGAAATAACATAATATATTTTAAAAGGGGATAAACTAGTTTATCCCCTTTTAAATATATAATCAAGAGGTGCTAAAATGAAGAGAAAAATAAAGAAAGATGATAATTTTTTAGAATTAGTTCCTGTTATTAAAAAATCTCAAGAATGGAAATTAAACGAGGAAGGGTTAGTTCAGATAATAATACCAAGGGATGGTATTCTAGATAGAATAGTTAGAAAGTTTGTTAAAACTCCTAAGGTTATGAAAATTGATTTAGATGAATTAGGTAGTTTTGTGTGGAAATTAATTGATGGAAAAAGAAATATTGAGGAAATAGGACAAATAGTAGAGAGTGAATTTGGTGAAAAAGTTGAGCCCTTATATGATAGATTAGGAACCTATATTAACATCTTAAGAAACAATAAATTTATAACTTTAGAAAAGGTAAGGAATTAAAATGGTTGAAATTATAATAAAAATATTATTAGTTGCCGTTACAATAGCTTTTTTAGGTGGCTGGGGAATAGTAAAGCAGCAAAGGAAAAACCATGAATTGTTAGAAAAACTATATAAAAAGACTGAGAAAAAAATTATTAGTACACTAAAAACCCACGAGAAATTGACAATTAAAGAAGTTGAAGAAATTATTAAAGGAACGAAGGCTTCATTATTTTGGAGTAAACAAAAAATAGTGGTTAAAGATCCTAAAATAATATCAAAGGATATACTATCAAAAATGATAGAAAAGGATTTAATAATTGAAAAATATCATAAAGGGAAAAAAATAATTATTTTAAAATAAAGGAGAATTAGATATGAGAGAAATGTTTAAAGATTTAAAACCAGAGGCAGTATTTAGACATTTTGAAACATTAACTAGAATTCCTAGAGGTTCAGGCAATGAAAAACAGGTAAGTGATTATCTAGTGAAATTTGCTAAAGAACTAGGGTTAGATGTAATCCAAGAAGAGTGCTTAAACGTAATAATAAGTAAGCCAGGGACAAAGGGAAAAGAAAATGCACCTACAACTATACTGCAAGGACATATGGATATAGTATGTGCTAAGGATGAAGATTTAGACTTTGATTTTGAAAAAGACCCTATACCAGTTGTAGTGGATGGGGACTTTATAAGGACTGAGGGCACAACCCTTGGAGCAGATAACGGTATTGCAGTTGCTATGATTATGGCTATATTGGAATCAAAGGATTTAGAACATCCACCGATTGTGGCATTAATCACTGTTGGAGAAGAAACCGGGATGGAAGGAGTATTAAATCTAGATCCTAAAAATATATCTGGGGATATTTTAATTAATCTTGATTCAGAAGAAGAAGGTGTAGCCTTAGCTTCTTGTGCAGGAGGGGTTAGGAATTTAATAAAATTGCCAATTGAATGGAATAAGGCTGACTCTGATAGAAAAGCATATAAACTAGATATTAAAGACCTACTAGGAGGACATTCTGGTATAGAAATCAATAAAAGAAGGGCAAACGCTATAAAACTGATAGGAAGATTGCTAGACGCTATAGATTCTAAAATTGATTTAGATATTGTAAATATTTCTGGTGGAGAGAAAATGAATGCCATTGCAAAGATGGCTAGTGCTATAATACTTACAGCTGAAGGAGAAGAATTAAAGAAAATTGTAAATAAATGTCAGAATATATTTTCTAATGAGTTTAAAACATCAGATCCTGAAATAAAAGTTATTGTTGAAGAAATAGAAAATAATTTTGAAAAAATATTTAGTTCAAATACTAAGAAATCGCTTATTTCAATACTTAGATTGATTCCAAATGGGGTACAAACAATGAGTGCCAATATAAAGGGACTTGTGGAGAGTTCAAATAATATTGGGGTACTTACTATTGAAGATAATGAAATTGTATTTAATAGTGCCGTAAGAAGCTCTGTTAAATCTTTAAAAGATGAAATAAATAATAGAATAAAAAATATCTGTGAATTAACCGGTGCAAAGATGGAATTAATATCTGATTACCCAGAGTGGGAGTATAGAATAGATTCTTCCCTTCGTGACTTAATGATTGAAGTATATAGGGATATGTATGATAAGGATCTCAAAGTAGAAGCTATTCATGCTGGTTTAGAATGTGGTTTTCTTAAAGAAAAATTAGGAGATATTGATATGATTTCTATTGGACCTAATATCTATGATGTTCATACTCCAAATGAACATTTAAGTATTTCGTCAACTGAGAGGGTATATGAATTCTTATGTAATGTATTAAAAAATATTAAATAGAATTTGTGCAAACAAATTACCTAACTTGCTACTACTTTACTTTCATAAAAGAGAACCTCTCTAAATAATATGTATTATGCTACATAATTTATGAGAGGTGGATTATATGAATTATTTTAGGCAGTGCAAGATAGCTATAGCCAACATAAAGGGAGGACCGTTGGCTCCAAAACTTAAAGGCAGGGTTATGATGGAGGAAGTCCCTGGAGGAACTATGGTATATGTTTATATAGAGGGACTTCCACCATATAAACCAGCTCAAGGAGACCAAGCCCCCATAGGACCCCATGGATTTCATATCCATGAGAATGGGGATTGTACAGTAGGTGATCCAAAAAACCCCTTTCAAGGAGCTGGAGGACATTGGAATCCAAAAAATCAGCCCCACGGAAATCATGCAGGAGATTTTCCCGTACTCTTTTCTAACAATGGAAAGGCTGTTATGACCTTTTTTACTAATAAGTTTAAACCAGCCGATGCCATAGGGAAATCCATAATCATACATGAAAGTCCCGATGACTATAGAAGCCAGCCCTCGGGAAATGCAGGAAAGAGATTGGCATGTGGCCTTATAAAATGTCAAAGTAGACCAATTCAGTATGCATATACTAGAGGATATGGATGGCATATATAGCTAATTAAGATGGAATATAAAAAATCCCGCAATTTTGCGGGGTTTTTTTATAATTCATAGGAAGTTATAATCAGTATAAAACTGTGGATAAAATATAATTTTTATTATAGATTTCAACAAAATCTAGATTAAATCTAATTCATTTTAAGTGAAGATTTTGTATTTTTTAAAAGGATTTATAGTTTTTTAATAGAATACCCAAATATAAATATTATATAAAAGGAGAAAAAGATGAAGGAAAAACATATTGTAATATTTAATGTTTTCAAATTAATTATTTCTTCTATAATATTTTATGTAGGAATTCATTTTGAAAATGCAACTAAAAGTAGATTATACATATTAATAACTATTTTAATAATTTATTTAGCAATAGGCATAGTTAGAAAACAAATATTAAGAAAGAACACTAATCTTTATAGTTATTCATTTCTTATAGATATAATTCTTATTTACTTACTGGAGTATAATTCTAGATTTCTTATCAACTACTTTTTTCACTCTTTTTATATAATATCTCTGTTAGAAATCTCACTAAAACTTAATAAGGATATAGGATTTATAATTGGAATAGTATTAGTTGCCCTATCACAGATTAAATATATATTTCTTATATATTATGAGATCAGTTTAGCAAATATATCGGAAATGGTATTTTTCCTAATGGTAAATATTCTAATACTAATCATTGTATATTTTGCTCAATATAATAAGGAAGAAAAAGAAAAAAAAGAAATCCTTTACAAAGAGCTTTTAGAGGCCCATAAAAAACTTAAAGATTATGCTGAAAGGGTTAAGGAACTGAGTAAAGTAGAAGAGAGGACAAGAATTGCCAGAGAAATACATGATTCTTTGGGACATAATATGACAGCATTAATAATGGAAATGGAGATTGCAGGTCATATGATAGAAGAAGATAAAGAAAAGGCTATGGAATATATTAATAGAGCTAAGAGTAATGCCAGGAAAGGACTAATAAATATACGAAGGGTAGTCGAAACCCTAAGGAATGAAGAAGGTCAAAAAAATAATTTAGAATCCATAAAAAAGTTGATAGAAGAATTTTCAAAGAGAACAAATATAAATATATCATTTTATATAGATGAAGAGGTCTTCGAAATCCCACCTATTATAGGTAACACTTTATATAGAATAATTCAAGAGTCCATGACCAATGCCCTTAGACATGGTAAGGCTACTGAAATAAAAATAATATTAAAAAATGATGAGGATGGATTAAAGTTTTGTATATCAGACAATGGAGTGGGGGCAGAAGATATTAAATATGGATATGGACTTAAGGGAATGAAGGAACGAATATGCAGACTAAAAGGGAAAATAACCTTCAAATCCCAAAATGGATTTCTAATCCAAGGATTTATACCATTGGAGGTGAAAGAATGATAAAGGTACTTTTAGTAGACGACCAGGACATATTAACTGAAGGGCTTAAATTAATACTAGATAAAGAGGAGGATATAACAATATGTGGCGCTGCCAATAATGGTAAAGATGCCTATGAGTTATGCAAATGGCATAAGCCCGATGTCGTACTTATGGATATAAAGATGCCTGAAATGGATGGAGTGAAGGCAACTAAAATCATAAAGGGTGAAATGCCAAATACAAAAATAATAGTACTAACTACCTTTAAGGACGATGAATACATATATGAAGCTTTAGCCTATGGGGCCTCTGGATATTTACTAAAGGATGCTACTCCAAAAGAAATAGCAAAGGCAATTAGAACAGTATATAATGGGGGAGCCCTTATTGATTCCGAAGTAACAGTAAAGGTTTTAGATAGATTTTCAAGGCTATCAAAGAAGGAGACAATTAAGGATATAGACAGTAGAGTAAAACTCCTTACGGAAAGGGAGAGGGATATATGTGCATTAATTGGAGAGGGATTAAATAATAAAGAAATAGCAAATAGATTATTTTTAAGTGAGGGAACTATAAAAAATCATATAACAAAGATATTAAACAAATTAAAACTAAGGGACAGACCCCAGCGTGCAAAATTTGCACTAAAAAATGATTTAAGAATAAAAGAATAAAATAAGTATAATATGGAAATTTTAGCAAAAAATATACTTGTTAAAAATACGTTTATTAAGATTATAAAGGGGTACATTATAATTGATGATGATAATCAATATCGATAAAAGCAAGAAATTCAGGAGGTTATTTATATGAAAATAGCAGTAATAGGATGTACCCATGCAGGAACAGCAGCAATAATTAATGCAGCTAATTTATACCCCAATGCAGAAATAACAGTATATGAGAGAAATGATAATATCTCTTTTCTATCCTGTGGGATAGCCCTATATGTAGGTGGAGTTATAAAGGATCCTCAAGGATTATTCTATAGCTCTCCTGAGGAACTTGCAAAGCTAGGAGTTAATACTAAAATGTTACATGAAGTAGAAGAAATAGATATGAAGAATAAAATATTAAGAGTTAAAAATGTAAAAACCCATGAGGAGTTTGAAGATAACTTTGATAAATTAATAATTACAACTGGTTCATGGCCTATAGTTCCACCTTTTGAAGGAATAGACTTAGAAAATATACTACTTTCTAAAAACTTTTATCATGCAAATGATATTATTGATAAGACTAAGAATGTTAAAAATGTAGTGGTAATAGGTGCAGGATATATAGGAGTGGAGCTTGTTGAAGCCTTTGAAATGAATGGGAAAAATGTAACTTTGATAGATATGCAGGATAGAATACTTGCAAAATATTTAGATAAAGAGTATACAGATGTGGCTGAAAAGGCCTTTAGAGAACGTGGAGTAAAATTAGCATTAGGAGAGAAAGTAAGAAGATTTGAAGGAAAAGATGGTAAGGTTAAGAAAGTAATAACAGATAAGGGTCAGTACGATACTGATTTGGTAATTATGTGTATAGGATTTAAACCTAATACTAAATTAGTACAGGGTAAAGTTAATATGCTAGATAATGGAGCCATAATCGTAGATGAGTATATGAGAACAAGTGAGAAAGATGTTTTTGCAGCTGGTGATTGCTGCTCAGTTATATATAACCCCACTAGTGAACATAGATATATTCCCTTGGCTACAAATGCAGTACGCATGGGAACTTTGGTTGCTAGAAATTTAGTTGAGCCAACTACTAGATATATGGGAACACAGGGTACATCAGGTATTAAGATTTATGAACATTGCATTGCTTCCACTGGACTTACAGAAGAGGCAGCTAAGGCTGCTGGACTAGATATTAAAACAGTTACTGTGGAAGATAATTATAGACCAGAGTTTATGCCTACCTATGATCTGGCAAGATTAAAGGTAGTTTATGAAAAAAGTTCTAAGAGAATATTAGGGGCTCAAATTATATCTAAAACAGATTTAACTCAATGTATAAATACAATGTCAGTAGTAATACAAAATAAAATGACCATAGATGAATTAGCCTTTGTGGACTTTTTCTTCCAGCCCCATTTCAATAAGCCATGGAATCTACTTAATCAAGCAGGACTAAAGGCTGAATAAAATAGACTTAAATATAAACAAAGGATGCTTCCTAAAATTAGGGAGCATCCTTTGTTTATAGATTTCTATTATTATGAATACAACTTGACTAGAACTGGCAAATAAGATAAAATTAATTTGTAATTACAAGTTTGTATCTAATTATTTTATTGAGTTGATAACATTACTATTATAAATAAGTAATGTCAAATATGTTAATATTCATAAAATTGAAGGGAGATATATACATGGTAAAAAGAGAACTTAAAAAAAATGATACTAATGTAGCAGTAGCACCA
>CBETVX010000013.1:0-60068 GCA_965539935.1 uncultured Eubacteriales bacterium
ATTATATTTATTTAATTAGGAGGGATTAAAATGACATTAGATATAAGTATGATTTTTAAAATAGCAACAGTAGGAATTTTAATTTCTATTTTAAATATGGTATTGAAGCATTCTGGAAGAGAAGAGATGGCAATGCTTACTACTATAACAGGACTAATAATAGTTTTACTAATGATAATAAATTTAGTAAACGATTTATTTACCAGTGTAAGGACTATGTTTGAATTATACTAATTAAAGGTGTGATAGTATGGAAATATTTAAAATCGTAGGTATAGGAGTCACATCTGCCATTCTTGCCCTTATAGTGAAACAGAATAAACCTGAGTTTTCAATACATATTAGTATAGCTGCGGGTATAATAATTTTTTTACTAGTTATTGGGAAACTTGCCTCTATTTTAGAGGTAATGAAACAAGTTACAGAAAAAATGGACTTAGATTTAATTTATGTAAAATCAATATTTAAAATAATTGGCATCGCTTATGTTACAGAATTTGGAGCACAAGTTTGTAGAGATTCTGGAGAAAACTCTGTTGCCTCTAAGATTGAATTTGGAGGCAAAGTACTAATAATGGTTCTTGCTTTACCAATACTGATGTCAATTTTTAATTTGATTATTAAACTTATGTCATAGGATGTGAGGCCATGAAAAAGGGCTTAATTATTTTAATAGTAATTATAATATTTTGTATATCTATTATTACAGTAGATTCATTAGAAGACAGCTCACAAAATAATGTAATAACAGATAGATTAATTCTTGAACAGTTAGATTCTTTAGATATAAATGATATGGAAGAATTAGTTAGTAGTATGAATAATAGTAAATATGTGCAAATAAAAGATCTGAATATTAAAGACATGATAATAAAGACAATAAAAGGACAGACAGATTATACAGTAGGTGGAATATTTAATAGAATCAGCACACTTCTTTTTGAAGAAATATTTATTAATTCTAAATTATTAGCACAATTAATTTTCATATCTATATTATGTGCCTTATTAAGCAATCTAACTAAATCTCTAGGTGAAAGTACTGCCAGTAATGCTGCCTTTTATGGGTGCTATTTAGTAATGATAGGAATATCGATTAAAAGTTTTATAATAGCTATGGAAGTTGGACAAGTGGCAATAGATAATATGGTTAGTTTTATGCAAGCCTTAATACCTGTTTTATTATCATTACTGATTGCAGTAGGAAATGTTACAGCTTCAGCAATTTTCAAACCAGTAATTGTGGCTTCTATAGGAATATCCAGTACAATTATTAAAGATATAATAATACCATTAATTTTTTTAACAACAATTTTAGCCATAGTAAACAATTTTACATCTAAAATTCAAATATCTAAATTATCTTCCTTGTTAAAACAGATTTGTATTTCACTCATGGGATTATTACTCACAATATTTCTTGGGGTTATATCTATACAGGGAGTTATAGCTTCAAGTACAGACGGTGTAACTATGAGGACTGCTAAATTTGCTGTGGACAACTTCATACCAATAGTTGGAGGTTTTGTTTCAGAGGCTATAGATGCGGTCTTGGGATGTTCTTTACTGCTAAAGAATGCTATTGGTGTTGTTGGACTAATAGTACTTATGCTCATTATAAGTTTTCCTATACTAAAAATACTTTCACTTATACTAATCTATAAAGTTGCTGCTGCACTTATTGAACCAATTACAGATACTAAAATAGTCGACTGTTTAAATGATATGAGTAGTTCTTTAACAATATTATTTGGAACAGTTCTAACAGTAGCAATTATGTTTTTTATTGCAGTTACTGCAGTAGTTGGTGCTGGAAATATCACTGCAATGATAAGGTAGGTGATTAAGGAGATGGAATTTTTAAAAAACTGGATTAAAAATCTTGTAACAGTAATAATTTTTATTAGTTTTATAGAAATGATAACTCCCAATAATAATTTGAAAAAATTTGTTAATTTGATTTTAGGGTTTGTAATAATGATAACAATATTGAATCCAATAATAAGTTTGTTAAATGGCAAAGCAAATATTGAGGAGGAATTTTATAAAATAGCAAATACATTAAATAAAGAAGAATATACATTTGTATCAAATAATATTGAGTTCACTCAAGAAGAGCAATTGATGAGTTTATACAAAGAAAAAATCAAAAAAGATGTAATTTCTAGAATTGAAAATAAATACAATGTAAATGTACTGGAAGTTGATATTAAATTAGATAATGAAAAAGAGGTAGGTAATATTGAAGAAATTAAAGTTACTATTTTAGAAAATTATAAAAGTCCTAAAGGACAAGAGGCAATTCCAATAATTAAAATTGATATTGGAGATGAACAAATTAACAAAGGAAGTAAGATAGAAGAAGATAAGCTAGATGAAAATCTAAAAGTTGCCATTAAAGAAGATATATCAAGTATTTATAGTCTGAATACATCAAATATTATAGTGGAATAAAGAAAGATTATTAGATGAGGAGGGATTAGTATGAGTTTTTTTAATAAGTTTAAGGAAAATATTGAAAATATGGATTTGAAAAAAGTAATTTTAAACTTAGTAGCCATAATAATTTTTTGTAGTATATTGCTCATAAGTTGGAGCTCCTTTTTCCCAGAAGAAGAAAAAACTATTAATGATAACAGAGAATTAGTTACTACATTTGCAAATAAAAATGAGGATATTATGGATTATAAAGATAGCCTTGATATACAGCTAGAAAAAATATTGGAACAAATTGATGGAGTTGGGCAAGTAGATGTAATGATAACCTATGAAACTAGTGCAGAGGTTGTGCCTGCTATGAATGTAACGAAATCAACACAAACCACTGAAGAATCAGATAGACAGGGGGGAACTAGGATAATAAGTCAAGAAAATACTTCAGAAAATATAGTAACAGTAAGTAGTAGTGACTATAAGAATTCACCAATTGTAATAAAAGAAATAAAACCAGTTGTTAGAGGAGTTATTGTAGTTGCAGAAGGAGCCTCTGATCCAGTGATAAAAAATAATCTCATAGATGCTGTAACTACTGTATTTCAAGTGAAAAGTAATAAAGTAAAGGTATATGAGAAAAAATAGAGGGGGAAGGAAAATGTTGGATAAATTTAACTTTAACAGAAGAAAGTTAGTTGTTTTATCTTTAGTATTTGTATTAATTTCCATAAGCTATTTAAACTATATGATTAATGAAAGATCACTAATTAAAAATTCTTCAGGGCTTGAAGAATATGAAGAAAATCAATTAGAAGCTTTGGAAACAATAAATGACACTGAAGAAGTAGTTATCCATGAAAATATTAATGATGAGGAAATGACTTCATCAATAACACTTATAGAAGATGAAACAGAAGTTGTTGATAGCATGGCAAACGATATAGAAAATATTGTATCTGTTTCTAATGACAATATTGAAGAAACCCTATTAAATGGAGAATCCAATGTATCAAAATACTTTTTACAGGCAAAAATAGAAATGGAGGTAGAAAGGGAACAAACTATTGAAAGATTCGATGAAATAATTAATAATAACTTGATTGACGAAAAGTCAAGAAAAAATGCAGTTGATAAAAAAATGAGTTTAATAGATATAATGAATAAAGAAAAGATTATAGAAAGTTTAATAAAAGGTAAAGGGTTTGAAGATGCAGTAGTATTTATAACTGATAAAAGCGTATATGTTACTGTAAAAGCAGATCAAATGAGTAATGCAGATATTGCAAAGATTTTAGATATCGTTACTAGAGAAACAGATATTTCTATAGACAATGTTAAAATCCAAAATAAATAATCTATCTAATTGTAAAGAATATTACATTTTGATATAATTATCACTATAATAAAGGAAAATGGAGGTAATTTTATGACTGATAAGTCACTTATAGATAATTTAAATAATTTAGAATATGGACAAGTAAAGATTTCTGATGAGGTTGTAGGAATAATAGCTGGATTAGCTGCTGCAGAAGTAGAGGGTATTACAAGTATGGCAGGAGGATTAGCAGGAAATATATCTGAGATGCTTGGACGTAAGAACCTTTCTAAAGGTGTTAAGGTGGAAGTGGGAGAAGAAGAAGTAGCTGTAGATTTATATGTAGTAGTTAATTATGGCGTTAAAATACCTGACGTAGCATGGAAAGTTCAGGAAAGTGTAAAAAATGCAGTTGAGAATATGACTGGATTAAGGGTGGTAGAAGTAAATATTCATGTTCAAGGTGTAAACATACCTAGCAAAAATGAGAAAGATGAGAAAGAAGAAGTAGAAGAATAAAGATCAACGCTTAAAAAATCTAAACTAACTCTCACCGGTGAGAGTTAGTTTGTATTTTTTGATAATACTGTGTATCATATATAAATATATTGGTGTAAAATATATACAAACATGAAATGCAATAGGAGGATAAAAATGGCTAGAAGAATTGCAAGAGAAACAATTATGCAGATATTTTATCAAATGGATATGAAAGGTATATTTGAAAAGGAAATTGCAGAAGAACTAATTCAGGGTATTGGAGATAAAGAGTATGTATACGATATGATGGAACATTTTATTAATAATAAGAATAATATTGATGATATTATCAATAAAAATTTGAAAAAATGGACTATTGATAGAATAGGAAAAATTGACTTAGCTATCTTAAGACTAGCTATTACTGAAATGTTGTATAGAAAAGACATACCAGTTAAAGTTTCTATCAATGAAGCTATAGAACTTGGAAAAAAATATGGGACCGATGATTCCCATGAATTTATAAATGGTGTCCTAGGTGCTATAGCCAATAAAAGGGAGCTATTATAATGGAAAGATATACCTTAGGTATTGATACAAGTTGTTATACTACATCCATTGCAATAGTTGATGAAGATGAAAGAATAATATTTGATAAAAGAATAGTTCTTGAAGTAAAGGAAGGAAAAAAAGGGCTTAGGCAATCGGAAGCCCTTTTTCAACATGTAAATAATTTACCCATTCTTTTTAAAGAAATGTCAACTGAAATAGATACCTTTAAAATTAAAAAAATATGTTATAGTAATGCACCAAGATTTGTCAAGGGATCCTATATGCCTGTTTTTAAAGCGGGAAAATCCTTTGGTGATAGTATAGGAGCTTTGTTAAATATATCAGTAAAAGAATGTAGTCATCAAGAGGGACATATCGAAGCAGCAAGATGGTCGGCTAATGCAAATCTAAATAATAGATTCATAACAGTACATATTTCAGGTGGAACCACAGAAATATTGAGAACTGAAAGAGTTAATGGAAGATATAAGACTGAAATAATAGGTGGAACATTAGATATAAGTGCAGGACAGCTAATAGATAGAATAGGAGTAGCGATGGGTTTAGAGTTCCCATGCGGTAAAGGCCTTGATGACCTTTCTACAACGGGGAAGTTAGGGACTATAACAGTACCCGTTAGTGTAAAGGATACATATATAAATTTTTCAGGAGCAGAAACATATATTAAGAAAATTATAGGTTCTAAAAAAAGGGAAGATATATCCATAGGGTTATTTGAATGTATTTATAAATCATTGTTTAAATCTATAGGGAATGCTGCTAAAAACACTAAAATTAATGATGTTTTATTGGTCGGTGGTGTTGCATCAAATCAATTTATAAGAGATAATTTATATAGAAGTCTTCAAAATGAAAATATTAATGTATATTTTGGCAAGAAGGAATACTGTACAGATAATGCTGTTGGTACAGCCCTATTAGGAATCCAGTAAATGGAGGTAATTATATGAGCTCTAAAATAATTAATGGTAGAGAAAATGCAAAAATCTATTTGGAAAAAATCAAGAAAAAGATAGATAATCTTAGAGAAAAATATGATATAACTCCAGGATTAGCAATTGTCCAAATTGGAGAAGATAAGGCTTCCCATGTATATGTAAATAGAATAGTAAAAACATGTTCTAAAGCAGGAGTTAATTCTAATATATATAATCTGCCGGCTTCAACTGATGAAAAAAAAGTTGTAGAGGTATTAAATAAACTTAACAGTGATGAAAAAACCCATGGAATAATAATTCAATTTCCCATTCCCAAAAACATAGATAGTAATGTTGTTACCACTAATATTTTACCTAGTAAAGATGTAGACTGCATAAATCCAATAAATATTGGAAAGATGTATTCTGGTCTAAAGGGATTTATTCCATGTACTCCAAAGGGTGCTCTTAAGCTTTTAAAAAGCATTGAAATCGACTTAGTTGGTAAAAATGCTGTGGTAGTTGGAAGAAGTAATATTGTAGGCAGGCCAATAGCAGAACTATTATTAAAGGAAAACCTTACTGTTACCATTTGCCATTCAAAAACTGAAAATTTAAATGAATATATTAAAAATGCAGATGTAGTAGTATCTGCTGCTGGTAAACCTAATCTAATTACTGGTGATATGATAAAAAAGGATGCAATAGTAATTGATATAGGAACTAATGTTGTAGATGGTAAATTGGTTGGGGATGTAGAGTTTGAAAAAGCTAAGAAAATAGCTTCATATATAACACCAGTTCCTGGTGGAGTGGGCCCAATGACAAATGTAATGCTTATAGAAAATACATTGGAGGCATGTTTAATACAATGCGGATTAGAACTTTAAGTGTAATTGAAGTAAATAATTATTTAAAAAGAATATTAATAAATGATCCTATTTTAAACAATTTGGTGATAAAGGGAGAAATATCAAATTTCAAACTTCATTCTAGTGGACATGCTTATTTCTCTATAAAGGACGAAAACAGTAAACTTAAATGTGTGATGTTTAATAGAGAGTTTAGTAGTCTAGATTTTCTACCTAAGGATGGAATGAAAGTCGTAATAAAGGGATATATTTCAGTATATGAAAGAAATGGAGACTATCAGTTATATGTAAGTGATATGAAAAAAGAAGGTTTAGGGGATTTATATGCGGCATTTGAGAAATTAAAAAAAGAATTAGAAGAAAAAGGATATTTTAATCCTGATAATAAAAAACAAATTCCCTTCTTTCCTAAGAGAATAGGAGTTGTAACATCTCCAACAGGAGCTGCAATAAGGGATATTATATCTGTAATAACAAGGAGAAACAACTATGTCGATATATTAATATATCCTTCTTTGGTTCAAGGAGAAAATGCAGCTGAAAATATTGCAAAAGGAATAATTAAACTTAATGATATTAAAGATATAGACTTAATAATAATTGGAAGAGGTGGAGGATCAATAGAGGAGCTATGGGCTTTCAATGAAAAGATAGTAGCTGACGCCATCTATAATTCAGATAAACCAATTATTTCGGCGGTTGGACATGAAACCGACTTTACTATTGCCGACTTTGTTGCTGATTTAAGGGCTCCAACTCCATCGGCTGCTGGAGAGCTTTCTGTACCTGATTTAGAAGATGTTGGTAATTATTTAATGCATTTGTATTCTAATCTTAAGTTCTACACTAAAAATAAAATTGATTATTTAAAAGAATATACTAATAATTATGGTGAAGAAAGACTTTCAACATATTTATCATATAAAATAAAAGAAAATCAACAAACATTAGATCATTTATATAACAATTTAAATAGTGTTTTAAATAATAAAATGAGCATATTTAAGGAATCATTAGGCTTAATAGGAGAAAAATTAAATGCCCTAAGTCCTTTGGCTACATTGTCTAGAGGGTATAGCATAACTCAAAACCATAGGAACCAAAGGATAATTACAAGTATAAATGATATTAATGTAAATGATTCTATTGATATATTGTTTTCAGATGGAAAGGCTAAATGTACTGTAGACTATATAAAGAAGGGAGAAGTAAAATTTGGAGGAAAGCAAAGATTTGAAGAATAATAGCTTTGAATCAGATTTAAATAGGTTAAAAAAAATAGTTGAAACCCTTGAAAATGGGAATTTGAGTCTTGAGGATTCATTAAATTATTTTGAAGAAGGAATTAGAATGTATAGAAAATGTAGCACGGTACTTAATAATGCTGAGCAAAAGATTTTATTGTTATTAGATGATGAAAATAGGGAAATATCTTTTAATATGAATGGAGAGAAATAATATGGATTTTAAAAAGGAGCTAATAAAAAGAAAAGAGATAGTTGAAGAACAACTTAAGAAATATTTTTTAGATAAAACTGACTTCCATAGGACATTATTGGAGGCTATGAGTTATAGTTTGGATGCTGGTGGAAAAAGACTGAGACCTATTTTAATGATAGAGGTTTATGATATGATTTCTGGAAAAGAAAGAGAAGGGGAAATTCTTCCTTTTGCAGCTGCTATGGAAATGATTCACACCTATTCTTTAATACATGATGATTTGCCAGCAATGGACAACGATGACTTTAGAAGAGGGAAGCCCACTAATCATAAAATATATGGTGAAGGAATAGCTATATTAGCTGGAGATGGGCTATTAAACTCAGCCTTTGAAATAATGCTTGAAAATATAATCCATAATAAAATGAACCATGATAGAGGGATTAGGGCAATGTATGAAATAGCAAAGGCAGCAGGTATAAATGGCATGATCGGAGGACAGGTAGTAGACTTAGAATCTGAAGGTAAAAAGATTGATGAAAAAGTTCTTGAATTCATTCATAATAAAAAAACTTCAGCTTTAATAGAAGCTTCTATAAAGGCAGGGGCTATAATTGGGAATGCCAATGAAGAACAATACAAGGCACTGTGCCAATATGGAAATTGTATAGGATTAGCATTTCAAGTTGTAGATGATATTTTAGATGTAGTTGGAGATGAGAAAAAGTTAGGGAAGAAAGTAGGAAGTGATATTGAAAATAATAAGATAACTTACCCTGTATTATATGGTATAGATAAATCTAAGGAAATAGCCAAAGAATTAATTGATAAAAGCATAAAATCACTAGATTGTTTTGGCGAAGAAGCCAATTTCTTAAGGGAATTATCTAGATATTTGGAGAAGAGGCAAAATTAAGTTGAGGAGGAAATTAGGTGTCATATTTTAATGGAACTTTTAACAATGATGTTTTGATGGTCTCGATTGTTTCTTGGTTCATTGCACAGGCATTAAAAGTCATAATAACACTACTTACTGATAAAAAGTTAAATTTATATAGATTTGTAGGTTCAGGAGGAATGCCAAGCTCACACTCAGCTATGGTTATGGGGTTATCAACAGCAGTAGGATTAAAAACAGGCTGGGATTCAAATCTCTATGCTATTTCACTAGTATATGCACTTATTGTTATGTATGACGCATCAGGAGTTAGAAGAGCCGTGGGAAAACAAGCTATAATATTAAATAAAATTTTAGAAGATAAACAAAATCATAAACCGATTGCCGAAGGAAGGCTTAAAGAATTAGTTGGTCATACACCTATAGAAGTTTTTGCGGGAGCTTTGCTTGGAATTCTAATGGCAAATATTATGATTTGAAAAAGCAATATAGATGTGTTATAATGTCATTTACACTTGAGTGGTGCAGTATTCTAGTCAGAGCTTCTAATTCTGAAGGCGGGGCTAAAAATCCGTCAAAGGGCACATCGATGAAGTTCCTGGTTTTGGCTTGTGACGCCCAGTCAGGGGTTGAAGCTGGGAGTAAGGAATAGGGGGCGATCCACAAGGGCATGTGGGCGTTGACCCTCTTTCCGTGGAGACCTAGATTATTTGTATGATTTAGGATGAACCTGCAGTGTGGTGGAGTTCTGCTACATGTAGTGTAGCCTGCCTTGAGTGGAATAGGTAGACGAATATATTCGGTATCTATGTTATGGGCCCATATCATGGATGCTTTGTTATTCTAAACCTATTCTGCAAAAGAGGCTAGGAATTAGAAAGCCTGTTGAGGAAAACTCCTAGGCTGTTCCACCTATGATGGAGGTATATTAGGGATTACAGTGCGGACTTAGTGGTAGTCTAGTCTTATACTTGGTGACAGTATAAATATAGATTTAAAGGGAAACCGCTGATTTGGCGACAAATCAGTATCTATATGGGAAAACCTACTAGACCTATGCCGCAAAGTTTACTTAATATACTACCCTCAAGTGTACAATACTGATGGCATTAGCTATCAGTTTTTTTTAGCTATTATACATAATTGTTACTAAATAATATAACTAATATATGAGGTGTGTATAAAACTTGGGAAAGAAAAAAAATAAAACCGATGAATCAAAAATTAAATATATTATTGAAAAATATAGATTGAAATGGGTTATTAATATATCTATAATTACTTTTTTACTGGCTATTTTAATTAGCTTCACATCAGAGGCATTATTACGCAATCTTAATATATATATAGCCTTTATAGTTTTATTAATAATAATACTATTAGGAGTTGTATTTGATTTAATTGGAATTGCTGTAGCAACAGCTAGAATAGAGCCCTTTAATGCAATGGCCTCTAAAAAAATTCATGGGGCTAAACAAGCCATAAAACTTATTAAAAATGCTGGACCAGTTTCCAATTTTTGTAATGATGTTATTGGGGATATTGCAGGTATAATAAGTGGTGCAGCTGGTGCCATAATATTAGTACAAATAAATAAATATTATGGTAACCTTAATACGGCTATACTAAGTATAGTGCTAAGTGGTATAGTAGCTGCTATAACTGTTGGAGGAAAGGCCCTAGGCAAGGAAATAGCAATTAGAAATTCCAAAAAAATAGTTTTTTTTGTAGCTAAAATTTTATATTGGATAAAATTAAAACTAAAGATTGATATAATCCCTAATGAAAAAAGACGAAAGAAAAAATAATCTAGAAAGTGAGCTGAAAAAATTGAGTAAGATGTTAGACATGATAAAATGTCCACAGGATCTAAAAAAATTAAATAAGCTCGAACTAAAAAGATTATCCATGGAAATAAGGAAATTTATTTTAAAAAATGTTTCTAAAACTGGAGGGCATGTGGCCTCGAATCTTGGAGTAGTTGAATTAACATTGGCACTTCATATAGTTTTCAATAGTCCTATAGATAAAATTATATGGGATGTTGGTCATCAAGCATATATACATAAGATTTTAACAGGTCGTAAAGATAAGTTTGATAGTTTAAGACAATTAAATGGCTTAAGTGGATTTCCTAAAAGAAATGAGAGTAAACATGATGTATTTGAAACTGGCCATAGTAGCACATCAATATCAGCAGGACTAGGAATGGCACTAGCTAGAGATTTGAATGAAGAAAAATACAATGTAATATCAGTTATTGGAGATGGGGCATTAACAGGAGGAATGGCCTTAGAGGCATTAAATCATGCTGGAAATTTAAATACTGACTTAATAGTTGTGTTAAATGATAATGAAATGTCTATATCAGAGAATGTGGGAGGTCTTTCTAAATATCTTAATAGAATAAGGACAGACCCAACATACTTTAAAGTTAAGGATGATGTTGAAAACATTTTGCGTAGGATACCAGCAATAGGAAATTCCGTTGCTAATACTGCTCAAAAAGCAAAAGATACAATTAGATACTTTTTATTACCTGGAGATTTATTTGAAGAATTAGGATTTACTTATATCGGTCCTGTAAATGGACATGATACTGATGAACTCATTAAAGTACTTAATAGAGCAAAAAATATAAAAGGCCCAGTATTAGTTCATACAATTACTAAAAAGGGAAAAGGATATTATCATGCAGAGAAATCTCCTGATAAATTCCATGGAATAGGTCCCTTTGATATTGAAAGGGGAAAAACAATAAATAAGTCATCAGGGAAGAAATACTCACAGTATTTTGGCGAATCCTTAGTTGAATTGGCAAGTAGAGATGATAAAATTGTGGCTATAACTGCTGCTATGCCCGATGGAACAGGTTTAAAGGAATTTTCAAAACAATTTCCCAATAGATTTTTTGATGTTGGTATTGCTGAACAACATGGTGTTACCTTAGCCGCAGGACTGGCTTCAAATGGATTTAAACCTGTATTCGCTGTATATTCGACTTTTCTACAAAGAGGTTACGACCAAATAATACACGATGTATGTCTTCAAAACTTACCTGTTGTATTTGCTATAGATAGAGCAGGTCTAGTTGGACAAGATGGGGAAACCCATCATGGAGTCTTTGATTTATCATATTTAAGACATATTCCTAATCTAAAAGTATTATCACCGAAGGATGGAAATGAACTTCAGATTATGTTAAAATATGCATTTTCCCAAAGTGGACCAATTGCTATTAGATATCCAAGGGGCACAAGTTCAAAGTTTGATGAAGTAATAAATGAAAGGGACATATTTAAAGAAAAAGCTGAAATATTATCTGAAGGAAAGGATATATGTATTATAGCAATAGGAAAAATGGTAAAAATCGCCTTAGAAGCTTCTAGACTTTTAAAAGAAAAAGGGATTTCCTCCACTGTTATTAATGGTAGATTTGTTAAACCCCTTGATAGTGAAACATTATTGTCAAGTATAGATGGTATAAAAAACATCCTAACCTTAGAAGATAATACGGTAATTGGTGGTTTTGGTAGCTCTATTTTAGAACTATTAAATAAAAATAATATTAATGATAAAAGAATTAAAATATTAGGATTTCCTGATAAATTTATTGAACATGGAGATACAGACATTTTATTTGAGAAATATGACTTGGATGTTAATAGTGTATATGAAAAAGCAGTAAAACTTATAAAGTCGTAAAAAGGAGTAGAAGATGGGAAATAAAAAGAGAATTGATGTTTTATTAGTAGAAAAGGATTATTTTAATTCAAGGGAGAGGGCAAAAAAGGCTTTAATGTCTGGAATTGTTTTTGTTGACAATCAAAGAATAGATAAGGCAGGCACAAAGGTTGATATTGATTCAAAGATTGAAGTGAGAGGTAAGGGAATACCCTATGTAAGTAGAGGGGGATTGAAGTTAGAAAAGGCAATAGATAGTTTCAACATAGATTTAAAAAATAAAATAGCAATGGATGTGGGAGCTTCAACTGGTGGTTTTACCGATTGTATGCTGCAAAATGGAGCAAAAAAGGTATATTCTATAGATGTAGGATATGGTCAATTAGATTGGTCCTTGAGAAATGATGAAAGAGTAGTCTGTATGGAAAGGACGAATATAAGATATATTAAACCAGATGATATTAAAGATCAGATAGATTTTGCTTCAATTGATGTGTCTTTTATATCATTGAGAATAGTGCTGCCAGTGGTAAAGGAAATAGTTAAAAAAAATGGAGAAATAGTATTTTTAATAAAACCTCAATTTGAAGCAGGTCGAGAAAAGGTTGGTAAAAAGGGTGTCGTTAGGGATAGTAATGTTCATAAAGAAGTTATAGAGAAGGTTTTAAATCTATGTACTGAATTAGGACTTACAATTTGTGGATTAGATTTTTCTCCTATAACTGGACCACAAGGAAATATTGAATTTTTAGGATATACCATTAATTCGCCTTCTGAAAAAAATTATAATATAAGTGATGAGGTAAAAAAAGTTGTAGAGTCTGCCCATTTTAATTTATAATATGCTTGATATGAGAAAGTTTGTTAAATAAAATAAAAAATAAGAGGATAATGTTAAATCTTGTAGAATAGTAAAATTAATAAAAAATAACGTTTTCACGAAAGTTATAATAAAATTTTGGGAGGATTATTATGAAATATTCCAGACATGCTAAAATACTTGAAATAATTGAAAATAAAGAAATTGAAACCCAAGAGGAGTTAGCTGAACACCTGAAAAAAAATGGGTTTAATGTAACTCAAGCCACTGTTTCAAGGGATATAAAGGAATTAAGACTTATAAAAGTTCTTACAAAGAATGGACGATATAAATATGCTACAATTAAACATCAAGAGGGATTAGTTTCAGATAGACTTATTAAAGTCTTCAAAGATACAGTTCTATCAATAGATTACACAGGGAATTTCATTGTACTAAAAACCATGGTTGGTGCTGCAAATGCAGCTGCGGCAGCTATTGATGCATTAGATTTAAAAGATATAGTTGGTTCAATTGCCGGAGATGATACAATCTTTGTTTTGATTAGAAAAGAAGAGGATGTACAAGAGTTAATAGGGTATTTTAAAAAGCTTATGAAGTAGAGAAGGGGGATTTTTATGCTCCTTGAACTTAGCATAGAAAATTTTGTGTTAATAAAGAAAATTAATATTAGTTTTTTTAAAGGACTAAATGTTATGACCGGTGAGACAGGTGCTGGTAAATCTATAATATTAGATGCCATTAATTTAGCCCTTGGAGGTAAATCAAGTAGGGAGTATGTAAGAAGAGGAAAAGAAAAGGCAGTTATTCAAGCTGTATTTGATATTAGTAATGTTGACATTAAAAATATACTAGACGAGTATGGGATAGATTATGAAGATGATATTTTGATTTTAGCTAGGGAAGTCTATGGTACAGGAAGAAGTGTTTCTAGAATTAATGGAAGAATAGCACAGCTATCTTTTGTTAACAAAATATCCAAATATTTGATTGATATTCATGGACAGCATGAACATCAATCTTTATTATATCCCGATAATCATTTAAGCATGTTAGATTTATATGGTAATGATAAGCTAGCTAATATAAAAGATAAAGTAGAAAAAAAATATAAAGAAATAAAGGAGTTACAAGATCAGCTAAGAATTATTGGTAATATTGATGAACAGGAAAGAGAAAGAAAAATTGATTTGTTAAAATTTCAAATCAATGAAATCAATTCTTGCAACCTTAAAGTTAATGAAGATAATGAATTAGAGATTAAATATGAAAAACTAAAAAATATTGAGAATATCTATAAAACCATTCATGAAGGATATGAAATGATTTCTGAAGGAATAAATAATGAATATAGTTTATCTAGTATTCTTGCAAATTTAGTTTCTAGATTTGAAAGTTTATCATCCTTTGATAAAAAATTATATGAGTTTCATAATGAGTTTCAAGATATTTATTATAGAATTCAAGATTTAGCTACTGATATGAGGAGATATGGGGAAGATATAACTTTTGAAGATAATGAAGTATTTGAAATAGAAAATAGATTAAATGTTATCAATAGTTTGAAGAGAAAATATGGTAATTCTATTGAAGAAATATTAGAATATAGAGATAAGTTAGAAATTGAACTTAAAGAGTTAGAAGATAGCAGTAACAAAATTGAGCAAATCAACTTAAAAATTCAAGAAAATAAAGATAAGTATCTAAATCTTAGTAATGAACTTAGTTTATTTAGAAAAAAAATTGAAAAGGATTTTTAAAAAAAGATGCTTATGCAACTTATAGATTTAAATATTGAAAAATCAAATTTTAAAGTTAAAATTGATCCTAAACTAAATAAAAATGGAGAATTTATTATAACAAAGCATGGAATAGATGATATAGAATTTTTGATATCTACTAATCCAGGAGAACCTTTAAAGAAATTATCAAAGGTAGCATCTGGAGGAGAAATATCTAGAATTATGCTAGCAATGAAAACAGTATTTGCTGAAATTGATAATATACCTACATTGATTTTTGATGAAATTGATACAGGAATAAGTGGAAAGACTGCAAATATAGTTGGTGAAAAATTAGCTGTGGTTTCAAATACACACCAGACCATATGTATAACACATTTACCACAAATTGCGGTGATGGCAGATAATCATTTATTTATTGAGAAGATAATTTTCGATGATGAAACAGTAACAAATATTAATAAATTAACTGAAGATGAAAGGGTAAAAGAAATAAGTAGGTTAATAGGAGGAAATACAATTACTAATTTAACTATAAAAAACGCTAAGGAAATGATAGAACTTGCATCGAAAACAAAAAATAAATTAATTTCATAAAAATAGTAAAGCTGTCTTTGACAGCTTTTTTTGTTCCAATAAATTCAAATTTACTTATATTTTATATGGAATAAAGGTTAATTTATTAGGCTAAATTATAAATAGAGTCTCCTATTTAATTTTTTTTAAATAAGATAATTTATTATTAAGGAGTGATTCTATAGGGGAGGGAACTTTTTGAAGAAACTGAATAATAGAGTTATTCTTTTTTGTGCCTTATCACTTTTGCTTAGTATAGTGTTTTTGAATTTTATTGAGTTTCTCTCCTATCCTACTCAAATTAATATGCTAGAAGGCAAAGGACAAGTTATAAATGTCAAGTACCCTTTTAGGATAGATAATGGAAATGAAAATAATATAATTGATATAAGTAATGATAGCGGAGAGGAAAAAAGAAGTAGTGAAGTAAAAATCATGCCATTAAAAGAAGGAAAAACAAATTTAGAAATAAAAATACTAGGAATATTACCTGTTAAAAGTTTAGAAGTTGATGTTCTTCCTAGACTTAAAGTAATACCTGGTGGACATTCAATAGGCGTGAAACTTAATACTAAAGGAGTGTTAGTAGTAGGTTTAGAAGAAATCCAGGGGGTAGACAATAATTATTATAATCCTGGATATGATGCAGGTTTAAAAATAGGAGACAATATAATAGAAATTGAAGGAATAGAAGTTAAAGATGCAGATCATGTAATAGAAATAATTAATGAATATAAAGGCAAAGAGTTGAACATAAAAGCAATAAGAAATGGTGTCAAAATGTCCTTTAATATTAAACCAGTAAAAAGTAAATTATATAATGATTATAAAATAGGTCTGTGGGTTAAAGATAAAACAGCCGGTGTAGGAACTTTAACTTTTTATGAACCTAATACAAAAATTTATGGAGCCTTAGGACACGCTATATCAGATATGGATACAGGTAAAATATTATCAGTAGGTAATGGAGAAATAGTAAAATCAAGGGTAGTATCCATTAAACAAGGGAAAAAAGGTAAAGCTGGAGAAATAAGAGGTATTTTCTTAGAAACAACGGAACCTCTAGGAAAACTAGAAAAAAACACTAATTATGGCATATATGGAAAAATGTATAATGATATAGAGTGCAATGAATATAATAAGCCTTTGGAAATTGGTTTACAGCATGAGATTCAAGAAGGTAAAGCCCAAATCCTTACTACAACTGATGATAATGAGATTAAAGCATATGATATATTAATCGAAAAAATAAATTTACAAAAGAAAATAAGTAATAAAAGTTTAGTAATAAAAATAACTGATAAAGAACTCCTAGAGAAAACAGGAGGAATTGTACAAGGAATGAGTGGAAGCCCAATTATTCAAAATGGAAAGATAATTGGAGCTGTTACCCACGTTTTTGTAAATGATCCTACAAAGGGTTATGGAATATTTATTGAATGGATGCTTAAAGAGTCAGGAATAGATAATTATATAGAAGAAGAATTGGCTGAAACTGGATAAAATATTTTTATAAATAGTTGAATGTTTATAGTTCAACTATTTTTTTGCAAAATTTAGAAAAAAAGAAGGATATTCATAACCAGTGTCGAATTTCTTAATCTGTATGAGTATATATTAAAAAACGTGTTAGATATATTTCAAGGGGGTAATTTTGTGAAAGAGAAAATAAAGATACTAATTGCAGATGACAATAAAGACTTTTGTGATATTCTGTATGAGTATCTGAGTAAACAAGAGGATCTAGAGATTGTAGGTGTAGCTAAGGATGGAATTGAGGCCGTAGACTTATTATCTAGGGAGATACCCGATGTACTTATTTTAGATATAATAATGCCTCATTTAGATGGATTAGGAGTTTTAGAAAAAATGAGGTCATTAAGCCTTGAAAAAAATCCTAAAGTAATTGTATTATCTGCTGTAGGGCAAGATAGAATCACTCAAAAGGCTATAAACTTGGGAGCCGATTATTACGTCGTTAAGCCTTTTGATTTTGAAGTATTCATTAAAAGAATTAGACAACTTATGGGTGGTCTTGATACTAATGAAGATTTAGGTAGATCTCTTAAAGAGTTCCGTATATCAAATGCAGAGAAGCAACAGCCTAAAGGTGTATCTATAGAAGCTGAGATTACAAATATTATTCATGAAATAGGTGTCCCAGCCCATATAAAGGGATATTTATACTTAAGAGAAGCAATAGGAATGGTAATCGAAAATATTGAATATTTAAGCGCTGTTACTAAAGAACTTTACCCAAGTATAGCGAGTAAATTCAATACTACTCCTTCTAGGGTAGAAAGAGCAATAAGACATGCTATAGAAGTTGCTTGGAGTAGAGGAAAGATTGATACTATAAATAAACTATTTGGATATACAGTACATAATGGAAAAGGAAAACCAACTAATAGCGAATTTATTGCTATGGTTGCAGATAAATTAAGACTTGAACAGAAAATTTCTTAAGGTAAATTAATAAGTATTGTGTATGATTAATATATTAACAATACAATTTATATAGCAATGAACTGCGCTTAATTAGTGTAATGAACATAAAATTCTCCCATTCAATTTAAATTAGAAAGGGAGGATTTTTTATTATATATTGAAATTATATTTTAGAGAATAATTTATTAATTTCTATATAGGGATAATAGATTAATAACATATTTGAAATAATATATATAAATTATATCTAGCTTAATTGAATAATAGGAGGGCTAAGTATTGGAAGAAAGAAAATGGTATAAAGAAGAAATTAAAGAAGTAGCAAAATATTTTGAAGTTAACGTTGATTTAGGTCTTAGCAATGATATGGTTGAAAAAAAAAGAGAAAAATTTGGACCAAATGAATTAGAAACTGAAAATAAACAGTCCCTTATTAAAAAGTTTTTCAATCAGTTTAAAAATTTAATGGTAATTATACTATTAATAGCCGCTATTATATCAGGAGTTTTAGGGGAGTTTAAGGATGCAGTAATAATTTTCATAGTAGTTTTTTTAAATGCTATATTGGGTTTAATACAAGAAAATAAAGCTGAAGGTGCTCTAGAAGCTTTAAAAAAAATGACAAAACCTACGGCTAAAGTTATTAGAAATGGGAAAACATTACAAATAAGGGCTTCAGAACTAGTACCAGGTGATATAGTAATTCTAGAAGCTGGTGACCATGTTCCAGCCGATGGAAGATTAATTGAAAGTATGAGTCTAAAGGTTGAAGAATCTGCTTTAACAGGAGAATCATTACCAGTTGATAAAAAAAATTATGCTTTAAAGGGAGATAATATTTCCTTAGGAGATAGAATAAATATGGTTTTTTCAACCAGTATGGTTACTTATGGTAGAGGTAAAATAATTGTAACTGAAACTGGTATGAACACAGAAATAGGAAAAATAGCAAAACTAATTAAATCTCAAGAAAAGTTAAAAACTCCTCTCCAAATAAAACTTGAAGAATTGGGAAAATGGCTTGGTATTATTTCCACTGCCATATGCGTAGGAATTTTTTTAATTGGTTATTTTCAAGGAAGAGAACCCTTTGAAATGTTTATGTTATCAGTATCATTGGCTGTAGCAGCTATTCCTGAAGGTTTACCTGCAATTGTAACAATAGTACTGTCATTAGGAATACAAAAAATGATTAAGAAAAATGCTATTATAAGAAGATTACCTGCCGTTGAAACATTGGGAACTGCTTCAGTTATTTGTTCAGATAAAACAGGAACCCTTACTCAAAATAAAATGAATGTAACTAAAGTTTATACATATAATAGTTTGCAGGATGTTCAGGATGTAGATATTAAAAATACTGATAAAAAATTGGCACTAACTATAGGACTTCTTTGTAATGACTCTTCAATACAAGAAGAATCAGGAGAAAAAATAACAATGGGAGATCCTACAGAAGTTGCATTAGTAATATTAGCCCAAAGGAAAGGTATGTATAAAGATGTAATAGAAAATGAAATGAAAAGAGTAAGAGAAATACCCTTTGATTCAGATAGAAAACTTATGTCAACTATACATGAATATAAAAATAGATATCGGGTTCTAACTAAGGGAGCACCGGATATATTGATAAATAGATGTGAAAAGATTTTGATAAATGGAAAAGAAGAAGAATTAAATAATGACATGGCTAAAAAAATTTTACAAGTTAATGGTGAACTATCTGGAAAAGCTTTAAGGGTTTTAGCATTAGCCTATAAAGATTTAGAGAATCTTCCTAATGAAGTTACCTCTGAAACTATTGAAAATAACATGATATTTGTGGGATTAGTAGGAATGATTGATCCTCCTAGGGAAGAAGTTAAGGTTGCAGTAGAAAAATGTATTAAGTCAGGCATCAAACCAGTAATGATAACTGGAGATTATAAATTGACAGCTATGACCATTGCAAAAGAATTGGGTATTATGAAGGGAAATGATAAGGCTATTGAAGGAAAGGAATTAGAAAAGATTACCGATGAAGAGTTGGAGGCAAATATTGAAAACTATTCTGTTTATGCAAGAGTTGCTCCTCAGCATAAAGTAAGAATTGTTAAAGCTTGGCAAAATAAAGGTAAAATCGTTGCTATGACCGGTGACGGAGTAAATGATGCTCCCTCTTTAAAAAGAGCAAACATAGGTTGTGCCATGGGGATAACTGGTACGGATGTTTCTAAAGAAGCAGCCGATATGATTCTAACTGATGATAACTTTTCAACAATTGTTTCTGCAATAGAAGAGGGTAGGACAATATATGATAATATACGAAAGTCAATACATTATTTACTTTCCTGTAATATAGGTGAAATAGTTGCATTGTTAATAGCTATTTTAATGGACTTGCCAACACCGCTAAAACCAATACATATTTTATGGGTTAATCTTGTTACAGATAGCTTTCCTGCTCTATCATTGGGGGTAGACCCAAGTGAATCAGATATTATGTCAAGAAAACCAAGGAACCCAAATGAAAGTATTTTTGCTAATGGCCTTGGATTGTCAATTTTTTTTAAGGGAATGATTATAGGCTTAGTATCTTTAGGGGTATTTTATATTGGATTAGTTAATGATGTGAAAGTTGGAAGGACAATGGCTTTTCTAACTTTAAGTTTTTCCCAATTTGGTAATAGTCTAAGTGTAAGGTCATTAGAAAAATCCTTATTCAAAATTGGAATACTAAGTAATAAATATTTAATTTTTGCCATCCTCTGCTCAACAATTTTAGTACTTAGTGTAATATTAATACCTACTTTACGAATAGTTTTTGATTTAACTATATTAAATCTAAAACAATGGTTAATAGTTTTGAGTTTTTCAATAATACCTTTTGTTGTAAGTGAAATTTTCAAGATATTGAAAAATAAATAGAATTTAATATTATTATATATCTTGCTTAAAACCTACTGGCAAGATATTTTTTTAATGAATAGAAGGATACTAAATATGCAAAAAATAATAAAAGGTTTACTTTAAATAATATTAGACTCAAAAATAAATGGGGTAATAATTTCCGAGGCAATAGAGAGATTTCTACAAAATAAATTATAAAGAGAAATAATCCCCCCCAATAAAATAATATATTTTGTTGTAGTATGTCAACTTTAATTGAATTTATATTGAGTAATAAAGGAAATATTAAAATTTTAGATTGAGAAGGTTAATTGTAACTAGTGGAAAAAGGGTGGTAACCTCCATGGAGAATATCATAACAGAAAAAAAGTGGATAGAATCCTTCGATGGTACTTATTTGTACTATGCAAAGGACATTCCTAGAAAATGTAAGGCTATAATCATTTTACTCCACGGATTTACTGAACATTTAGGTCGATATGATAAATTTAAAGAAAAACTAAATTCCTATGGATATGGTGTATATAGATATGATTATAGGGGTCATGGTAAATCAGAAGGAAAAAGAGGATATATAAAAGATTTTTTTTATTTATTTAAAGATACCGACGTTATTGTAGAAAAAGCTAAAATTAATCATCCTCATATTCCTATTTTTATGTTTGGATTTAGTTTAGGAGGATTTATTGCCCTTGCATATGGAATAAAATATGGAGAAAAACTAAATGGACAGATTTTATCTGCACCGGCTTCCATTAAGCCACCATTGCTTAAAGGTCCTTTGGGAATGATAATAAAAACACTTTATTACCTATTTCCTAATTATAAGATTACTTGTAGATTATGGAGGCTTTTCATGAAAAATCAAGAAATTGCAAAGGATTCAGAAAAAGATACTTTGCTTCTTAATTATGCCACTTTAAAATTTCATGTTGAGTTTTTAATAAATGGTATGAATTGGCTTAATAATAATCTAAAAAACTATAATATTCCATGTTTTATAATTCATGGTGCAAATGATAAAGTTATTTATAAAGAATCATCTAAAAATATTTCTTCAAAATATAAAGAAATAAAAATATATGAGAATCTATCCCATGAATTAATAAATGATATAGAAGAAGAAAGAATATTAAAGGACATTAATAATTGGATATTTAGGATGATGAATTCTCAAAATGGAGTTCCTATTTAATACATAGGAGCTTTTTTTAATATTTTTTTGTATGTATTGGAAATACTATGGATAAATCGTCCTTTGAGGAGGTACATATGGTTTTAAGTGGTAGTGTTAAAAAAGATACAAAAACTAAAAATTTAGTTAAAAGGCTAGAATATGGAGATATAGCCCTCATAAAACATAAAGATATTGATGAAATTGCAGCTCTTTCTTTGGTAGAAAAAAAACCTAAAGCTATTCTTAATGTAAAAGAATCAATTAGTGGAAAATATCCCAATAAAGGGCCAGAAATATTACTGAATTCAGGAATCAAATTAATTGATTTAAATAATGAATCCCTATTTGATGATATTGAAGAAGGTAGCAAAATTGAAATAATTAACAATGAAATTTACAAAGATAATAGTTTCTATTGTAAAGGAAAAATTATTAATGAAAAAATTATTACACAAAAAATAAGGGAATCAAACAATAATCTTGAAAAAGAACTAGATAATTTTATTGAGAATACATTAAAGTATGCCAAGAAAGAAAAAGATTTAATATTAGGGAAAATTTCAATTCCTGATATTTCACTGAATTTTGAAAAAAAACACGTATTAGTAGTTGTAAGAGGAAGGGACTATAAAAAAGATTTAGCAGCATTAAAACCTTATATAACAGAAATGAAACCTATTCTTATAGGAGTAGATGGTGGAGGAGATGCATTATTAGAATTTGGATATAAACCGGATATTGTAATAGGAGATATGGATAGTGTTTCCGATAGGTGTTTACTGAACTGTAAAGAAATTATAGTGCATGCCTATAGTAATGGTTATGCTCCCGGTATGAAGAGAATAGAAAAACTAGGTCTTAAATGCAAATTGTTTTCAGTATCTGGAACTAGTGAAGATATTGCATTATTATTGGCCTATGAAAAAGGTGCAGATTTTATTGTGGCAGTAGGAACCCATACAAATATGATAGATTTTCTTGAAAAAGGAAGAAAAGGAATGGCTAGTACCTTTTTAGTGAGATTAAAGGTAGGATCAAAACTAGTTGATGCCAAGGGAGTTAATAAATTATATAAAGAAAGGATCAAGCCAATATATATACTAAGTGTGTTTTTGGCTTCATTAATGCCAATAGGAATTATTTCAATTTTTTCACCCTTAAGTCAAAATTTTTTTAAATTAGTATTATTGCGTATAAAGATTATTTTGGGAATGAAGGGATTATTATGGTAATAAATATTAGACATTTCATTATTACTGTCATTGCTATTTTTTTATCATTAGGGATTGGTATTTTTATAGGAGCTATTATGGATAGTCAAAAGATATTTATATCTCAGCAGAAAGCCCTTGTTTCACAAATTGAAGAGGAATTTGATACATTTAGACAGAAGAACTATGATCTTTTAAATAAAATTCAGGAATTAGAGGAAGAAAAGAAAAATTATGAACAATTGATTGAAAATATACAAGAATATTTAAGCAGTATAAGATTGGAAGGATTAAATATATTGCTTATTAAAAACTATGATGAAAATAATCTAAGTGAGTTGGCCGATGAATTAAAAAAAACCGGTGCACAGGTTACTGAGCAGATTATTAATGGTAATAATATTAATGGAATAAATGAATCATACTTTTATAAAGAGCAAATATACAAGAATATCTCAGATGATTCTATTGATATTGTGATATTATTGTTAGATTCAATTAATGGTTATGAAAAAGATGAAGTTGAAATATATAGAGATTTCATAGATCAACTACAAAACTTAAATAATTCTATTATAGTTGTAGAGAATACATTAAATAACAATAATATAATTACTGGACATTATGAGGAAATGGGTATAAAAGTAATAAAAAGTGCAAATAGTAAAATGGGAAAAATTAAAACTCTTTTACATTTATTGAGAGAAAATAAAACAAAGGAGATTTCACCCAATGAAAGGAAGGAGTTAGTTTATTGAAAAAAATAACTGCACTGATTCCTGCCTATAATGAAGAAAAAAGAATTTTTAATACAGTAAATTCATTAAAGAAATCAAAGTATATAAACAAAATATTGGTAATAGATGATGGTTCTACAGATAATACAAGAGAAATTGCAATGAAAACCGGTGTTGATGTAATTAGTAGTGAGGGAAATATAGGAAAGGGTAATGCCCTCAATTTAGGTTTAAAAACAATTTCGTATGAAGAAGATATTATTGTTTTTATTGATGCTGATTTAGAAAATACTGCAATTGAAGTTGATAAGCTTATTGCTCCAATACTTTATGAAAATATAGATGTAACAATTGCTAGATTCAAACCAGCTTTAAAAAAGGGTGGATTCGGGTTGGTAAAAAAAATGGCCCAAAAAGGAGTTGAATTATTTACAGGACAAGTCATAGATAGTTGTCTATCGGGGCAAAGAGCATTTAAAGCTGAGGTGCTAAAAAACATAAAAAAAATACCTTCAAAATTTGGTGTAGAAATTGGTATGTTAATTGATATTTTAAATAAAGGATATAGTGTTAAAGAAGTTGATGTAGATATGAAACATAGGGAAACAGGAAGAGATATTAATGGTTTTATACATAGAGGAAGACAATTTTACCAAATATTATATACTCTTATTTATAAAAGAATTGAGGGTTAATATATGATTTTACTTGCAGGATTCCTTTCTTATATTATTGCCAAAATAACAATACCTATGGTTGAAAGATTATTGATTCAATCTAATTGCATTAAAGTTAATTACAAAGGTGTAGCAATTCCCGTATGTATGGGCATTATATATGTAATAAATAATGTGTTTGTATCAATACTATTTCTTAATTATTTACAAGACATAAGAGAAAAAATTATATTTGTATTCTTAATTGGAACCTTTGGTATGGCTTTTGCAGGAATAATTGATGATTTATTAGGAAATAAAAATGTTCAAGGTTTTAGAGGGCATATTTTTATGATGTTTAAAGGAAGATTAACTACAGGTGGACTTAAGGCTATATTAGGAGGGGCTATATCCTTTATAATAAGTAGTACTTTATCTGATAATATTAGTGATATTATTGTTAATTTCTTCATAATTAGCTTATTTACTAATTTTATAAACTTACTAGATCTTAGACCAGGTAGGGCACTAAAAGTTTTAATGTTTTTTTCTATTATCATGTTATTTTATTTAGATACTCAAATGAAAATTATTCTAATAACCTTAATTAGTGTAACTATAGCCTATCTTCCATATGATCTTAAGGGACTGACTATGCTAGGGGATACAGGATCAAATGTTATAGGCATGACTCTAGGTATAATATCAGTTTATTTGCCTAAGGCTATCAAATATACATTACTTGTATTTTTATTAATAGTTCATATTTATACTGAGAAAAAATCTATTTCGAAGCTAATATATAATAGTAAGATATTAAATTATATTGATAATTTTGGAAGAAAAGAAGGAGATATATATGATAAATCTTAAGGAAGGAATAGTGGAGGAAATAGTTGATAAAAGAAATAATGCTATTGAAACAAAGGTAAGGATAAATGGAAAAGTGGAAAAAGCCATAGCTTATAGACAGTTGATCGGAGAGATTTATCCCCAAAATAGAGTATTGCTTAATACTAGTGCCAATGATTTAGGTTTAGGAACCGGTGGATATCATTATGTTTTAGCAAATCTAGATAATCCAATAGCTTATAATGAAGGAACTGGGCATATAATGAAATTGAGATACACTCCTCTTCAAATTAAAGTTAATAGTTGTGAAGAGCAAGAAAGCCAATATCATCATATATTTAACAAATTTACATCATTAGATAATATGCCCATAATAATTGGTGGTCTTCATAGTATGCTTATTCCATTATCCTTAGTATTAAAGGAATTGGATTCAAATATAAAGGTCTGTTATATAATGACTGATGGTGGAGCTTTACCTATAGATTTTAGTAAAAATGTATATTTATTAAAAAAAGAAAAATACCTAGATTTTACAATTACTATTGGTCATGCCTTTGGAGGAGATTATGAGTGTATAAATATATACAATGCCCTAATCATGGCTAAAGAAGTATTAATGTGTGATATATGTATAGTGATAATGGGACCTGGAATTGTAGGTACTGGAACAAAATATGGTTTTACTGGAATTGAACAAGGACATATAATAGATGCCGTAAATGATTTAGGTGGCACACCTATTTTTGTACCAAGGATTAGTTTTAAAGACACAAGGAGTAGACATTATGGAATAAGTCATCATACTTTAACAGTTTTAAGTGAGATAAGCAAGACGAGGGCTAAAGTTGGAATTCCAGTACTACAAGAAAAAAGATTGAATTATATAAATAAACAAATAGAAGAATCTAGTATTGCAAATAAACATGATATAATCTATTATGAATATACAAAGACAATAGATATTTTAAAAAAATCATATCTGCCTATGAATACAATGGGAAGGGATATAAAAGATGATATAGAATATTTTATTACTGTTGGAATAAATGCTGAAATAGCTTTAAATCATCTATCTTTTCCATTATGTCATAAGCAGTAGGGGGGAAAAGTATGATAATTGAAAGAACGATTAAATCAGATAAAATATATCAAGGCAAAATTATTAATCTTAGGGTTGATACTGTAGAATTACCTGATAAAAAATACTCTAAGCGTGAAGTAGTAGAACATCCTGGTGCTGCGGCAATTGTACCAATTACAAAAGACAATAAAATTGTCATGGTAAAACAATTTAGAAAAGCAGTAGAAGATTTTTTATTAGAAATCCCAGCTGGCAAGTTAGAAATTGGAGAAGATTGTTTAGAATGTGGGAAAAGAGAATTGTTGGAGGAGACTGGTTATAAATGTGAGGATTTAGAATATTTACTTACATTTTATACTTCACCTGGTTTTTCTAATGAAGTTATTACAATATATGTAGCTAGAAATCTTCAAAAATATACGGAAAATCCCGATGAAGATGAATATATTGAAATTGAAGAATATGAAATTGAAGAATTAGTAAAGATGATTGAAGAAAGTAAAATCAAAGATGGAAAAACAATCGTAGCAATATTAGCTGTTAAACAGTTTTTAAAACTATAAAATTATATTTAGACATAAAAGACCCTTTCTATGCATATTAATTTAATAGGCATGTACTAGAAAGGGGGTAATTTTTTGATCAGGAATATTAATAGATCTATTGTGAAACATATACAGGAAAACATGTTAATATATTTTACTGTATTACTTTTTTTTATGATTGGCATTTCTTCAGGAGCTTTTATAACAAAGGCATTATCAGATGTTGAAAATAAAGAGTTAATAGACTATATAGAGAACTTTTTTAAAATTTTAAATACAAAAGAAATAAATAATTATTTAATACTAAAACAAGCACTTATTAGCAATTTAAAAATGGCATTATTAATATGGATTTTAGGAGTAACGATAATTGGTATACCAATTATTCTCTTGCTTGTTTTAATAAGAGGATTTATAATAGGATTTACAGTTGGTTTTTTTATTAAGCAGATGAAATTAAAGGGTTTAGTATTTTCAATTTTTTCTATGTTACCACAAAATATATTGATTGTTCCAGGAATAATACTGATTGGAGTTACAAGTATTAGTTTTTCAATTATGCTTATAAAAAGTAGGAGAAAAAATGGATATGGCAATATACTAAATCAATTCTTTATTTATAGTACATCAATTTCCATAATTTATTTAATAATTAGTTTAGGATGTTTTGTAGAAGCTTATATATCCCCTTTATTTATTAAACTTCTGTCAAATTATATGTAACATAGTTATATAAAATCAGATAAATTATAACATATGTTAAAAATTTTCTTTTATTTTAAAGGAATTTAGTTAGTAGGTGTTGAATAAATAATAAAGTATTATTATTCTGGGCAACAATGAGAACCACGAATTGATATGTCTATAATAGATATCTAAAGGGGTACTAAACAAATGTCAAATATATTAAATGATTTTTTGCAATATCTTAAGAATGAAAAAGAACTTTCAAAGAACACATTAGAATCCTATGGTAGGGATTTAAGACAATTTATAGAATTCTTAATAGAAAATAAAAAGATGGATTATAGAAAAGTTAATAAAACTACTGTTATAACTTATCTATTATATTTACAAAAAAAAGGAAGGGCCACTTCTACAATTTCAAGAAGCTTAGCTTCCATTAGGTCCTTTTATCAATATTTATTAAATGAAGGTATTGTAGATACTGATCCTACTATCAACCTTGAATCACCAAAAACAGAAAAAAAATTACCTTGTATTCTAAGTTTAAGTGAAGTAGACAAGCTCATGAATCAACCAGATGATAATACTAAAATGGGCGTCAGAGATAGAGCTATGTTAGAACTATTATATGCAACTGGAATACGTGTATCAGAAATGGTTAGGCTAAATATTGATGACGTTGATATTGATATGGGTTTCATTACTTGTAAAGGTAATAATAAACAAAGATTTATTCCCTTTGGGAAAATGGCCAAAAAAGCATTAAATAAGTATATAAATAATTGTAGAATCCAATTACTAAAAAAAGATGAGAATGCTTTGTTTGTAAATTATTACGGAAAAAGGCTTACGAGGCAAGGGTTTTGGAAAATAATCAAAAGATATACAGAACAAGCCAAGATCAATAAAAGGATTACCCCTCACACTTTAAGACATTCATTTGCAACCCATTTAATACAAAATGGTGCAGATTTAAAATCAGTTCAAGAGATGTTAGGACATTCTGATATATCTACTACTCAGATTTATATGCAGATAACAGAGAAAAAAATTAAAGATGTATATAATAAAGCCCATCCGAGAGCCTAAAATAGGGCTCCTTTTATTTTGAGATTTTTTTAATATATTGTGAAAAAAACATTAATATGGGTAAATTAATAATAATAAAAATAGGGAGGCGATAATTTTGATAAATAGAATAACTATTTTAGTAATGGATAGCGTAGGAATAGGTGCATTGCCTGATGCAGAAAAATTTGGAGATAAGGGAGCCAATACTTTAGGAAATATTGCTAAAGAAATGGATGGTATAAATTTACCTAATTTAGTAAAATTAGGATTAGGAAATATTGATGGAATTAAAGGAGTATCAAAAATAGAAAAACCAATTGGGTCATATGGAAGATCTAATGAAATTTCAAATGGAAAGGATACAACAACTGGACATTGGGAAATGGCGGGATTATATTTAAAAGAACCCTTTAAAACATATCCTAATGGATTTCCTGAACATATAATTAAAGAGTTTGAAGAAAAAACTGGGAAAAAGGTTTTGGGAAATAAACCTGCATCTGGAACAGTAATTATAGAAGAATTAGGAAAAGAGCATATTGAAACTGGAAACCCTATAGTATATACTTCAGCCGATAGTGTATTTCAGATTGCTGCCCATGAAGAGGTAATACCTTTAGAAGAATTATATAAAATGTGCGAAATAGCAAGAGAAATTCTTAGAGGAAAGGATCAGGTAGCTAGGGTAATAGCAAGGCCTTTTGTTGGAGACTTAGGTAACTTTACAAGAACTCCTAATAGAAAGGATTTTTCACTAGATCCCTTTGGAAAAACAATATTAGATATAGCATCTGAAGCAGGGTATGATGTAATAGCAGTAGGTAAAATAGAGGATATTTTTAATGGCAAAGGAATTACGAAGGCAGTACATACAAAGAGTAATATGGATGGTGTAGATAAGACTATTGAGTTTTTGAAAGAAGATTCAAAGGGCATAATATTTACAAATTTAGTAGACTTTGATTCAAAATTTGGACATCGTAGGGATCCTAAAGGTTATAAAATGGCATTAGAAAAGTTAGATGAAAGAATACCTGAAATAATAGAAAGCTTAAAAGAAGAGGATATGTTAATCATAACAGCTGATCATGGTAATGATCCTACATTTAGAGGAACAGACCACACTAGGGAATTTACTCCAATTCTAGTTTATGGACAAAGTATTAAGAAAGGTATCAATTTGGGAACTAGGGAAACCTTTGCAGATATTGCTGCAACTATTGCTGATATATTAAATATTGAAAAACCAGTAATCGGAAAAAGCTTCAAAGATTTAATTGTTGAATAGGAGGTTATAGTTATATATGGAAGACTTATTATATAAAATTAATGAAACTACTAATTTTTTAAAAGACAAGATACCTTTTAAACCTGAGATAGGATTAATTTTAGGTTCTGGACTAGGTGTACTTGCAGATGAAATTAAAGAAAGTACATTTATACCATATAATGATATACCTAATTTTCCTGTGTCTACTGTAGAAGGACATGAAGGTAGATTTGTAATCGGTAAACTAAATGGTAAATCTGTCATAGCAATGCAAGGAAGATTTCACTATTATGAAGGATATAGTATGCAAGAGGTTACCCTGCCAGTAAGGATTATGAAAGCTTTAGGAATAAATAAGTTAATTGTTACAAATGCAGCAGGAGGTGTAAATGAAGAATATAAACCTGGAGATTTAATGCTAATAACTGATCATATTAACTTTGGATTTGATAATCCTTTAATCGGTAAAAATTTTGAGGAATTTGGACCGAGATTTCCTGACACTTCTCAAGCATATGATAGAGATTTGATTGCTAAGGTAAAGGAGATAGCTAAAACAAATAATATTGATATAAGGGAAGGGGTATATACATTCTTTACTGGTCCAACCTATGAAACCCCTTCTGAAGTAAAAATGGCAAGATTTTTAGGAAGTGATGCAGTTGGTATGTCAACAGTTCCTGAAGTAATTGTTGCTGCCCACTGTGGTTTAAAAGTTATAGGTATTTCATGTATAACAAATATGGCAGCAGGGATTTTAGACCAACCATTACATCATGATGAGGTAGTAGAAACAGCATCAAAAGTAAGAAATACATTCATTAAACTTGTTAAAAAAATAGTATCAGAAATATAGAAAGGAGAGCAGATATGAAACAAAAAATAAAGCAATCTGCTGATTATATTAAAGGGAAAATAAATATTACCCCTCAAATAGGATTAATTCTAGGTTCAGGTTTAGGAAGTTTAGCAAATGAAATAGAAAATGCTATTATTGTAAAGTATGAGGACATACCTAATTTCCCTATATCTACTGTAGAGGGACATGAAGGACAGCTTGTAATTGGGGAACTTGAAGGAAAGCAAGTAATAGCAATGCAAGGAAGATTCCATTATTATGAAGGATATAGCATGAAGGAAGTAACTTTTCCGGTAAGAGTTATGAAAGAATTAGGAGTTAAGTTAATATTTGTAACTAATGCCTGTGGAGGTATGAATCCAGACTTGTATCCTGGAGCCCTAATGTTTATTAATGATCATATTAATTTTACTGGAGACAATCCTCTTATTGGTCCTAATGATAATGACCTTGGGCCTAGATTCCCTGATATGTCCACTGCATATGATAAAGATTTAATTAAACTGGGAACAGAAGTTGCAAATAAATTAAATATAGAAACTAAAAAAGGAGTATATGTAGCAATAAGTGGTCCAAATTATTTGAGTGCAGCAGAATTAAGGATGTTGAGAAGATTTGGAGGAGATGCTGTAGGGATGTCTACAGTACCAGAAGTTATTGTGGCAAGACATGCAGGACTTAAGGTTTTAGGCATTTCATGTGTTACTGATATGGCTATAGCCGATGGACTTGAGCCTTTAGAGCATTCTTTTGTGGTAGAAACTGCTAATAAAACAAGACCTAAATTTATTCAGTTAGTTAAAGGCATATTACGAGAGGTGATCCTATAAATGAGAATGATAGATATTATCCAGAAGAAAAAGCTAGGAAAAGATCTCACTAAAGAAGAAATAGAATTTATGATAGATAGATATACTAAAGGAGAAATACCAGATTATCAAATGTCGGCTTTTTTGATGGCAGTGTATTTTAATGGAATGAACAAGGACGAAACTGCTTACTTAACGAAAGCCATGGTAAATTCAGGAGAAAAGGTTGATTTATCTGGAATAGAAGGAATAAAAGTTGATAAACACTCAACTGGAGGGGTAGGAGATAAAATAAGCTTAATAGTTGTTCCTTTAATAGCCTCTGTAGGAATACCAGTAGCAAAAATGAGTGGACGAGGTTTAGGTCATACAGGGGGAACTATTGACAAATTAGAATCAATAGAAGGTTTTAGAACTGAATTAACTACCAAAGAGTTTATTGACAATGTTAATAAACATAAAATGGCTATAGTAGGGCAAACTGCAAACCTAACTCCAGCAGATAAGAAACTTTATGCCTTAAGAGATGTTACTTCTACAGTAGATAGTATACCATTAATAGCAAGTTCTATAATGAGTAAAAAGATTGCTTCTGGAGCAGATGCCATTGTCTTAGATGTTAAAGTGGGCTCAGGAGCCTTTATGAAATCTCTAGATGAAGCAAAGGCTTTAGCAAAGACTATGGTAGAAATAGGCAAATCCTTAAATCGCAAGACAGTAGCTATTATTTCCAATATGGATCAACCTTTAGGACATGAGGTTGGAAATGCAAATGAAATAAAGGAAGCCATAGAAGTATTAAGAGGTAAAGGAGCAGAGGATGAAACTACAGTTGCCTTAACAGTAGCAGCTCAAATGGCAGTTCTTGGTGAAGCTTTTGAAGATTTTGATTCTGCCTATAAAGAATTAGAACAAATTATAAAATCTGGTAAAGCCATTGAAAAATTAAAAGAATTAGTTAAAATACAAGGGGGTAATCCTGAAATAATTGATAACCCTGATAGATTACCTAAATCTAAGCATCATTTTGAGATTAAAGCTCAGAATGATGGATATATTCAATCAATAAATGCTGAGAAGATTGGTATAACAGCAATGCTTTTAGGAGCTGGAAGAAAAACAAAAAATGATAGTATAGATTTTTCAGCTGGCTTAACTATTAAGAAGAAGATTGGTGATGAAGTAAAAAAGGGAGATACAATTTGTGTTTTACATACTAATCTAGTTGATTGTGAGGATGCTAAATTAATGGCAGTGGATGCTTTTGAGATAGGAACCGATAAATGTGAAAAATTAGAATATGTATATGAAATAATATCATAAGAATAAGAAACTGTACATAACATATAAATGAAAACAATAATCAACTTACATATTAAAAGGCTGTAATTGTAAAAATTTACAGCCTTTTAATATTGTTCTTAAAATGCATAACCTAACATATCAGTGGAAAATATAAGACTAAGACAAAATGTTAGGAGGAATATAAATGAACAGAAAAAAGATATATAGTTTTACCACTATAATAATTATAGTAATGATGCTATTAATAAATACATCGAACTATATTTATGCTATGGAGTTTGATGTCAATGCTAAATCTGCTGTTCTTATGGATGCAGGTTCCGGTCAAGTACTATATGAAAAAAATCCTCACGAAAAGTTACCTCCAGCTAGTGTTACAAAAATAATGACTATGTTACTTGCTATGGAAGCTCTAGAGTCTAAACAAATTTCACTGGATGATGAAGTCATAATTAGTGAAAGGGCTTCAGAAATGGGTGGCAGTCAATTATATCTAGAACCCGGTGAAGTTAAAACAGTTGCTCAGCTTTTAAAGGGTATAGCAGTGGCCTCAGCAAATGATGCATGTGTAGCCCTAGGTGAACATATTGCAGGAACTGAAGAGTTATTTGTAAAAAAAATGAATGAAAGAGCTCAAGAATTAGGGATGAAAAATACTCAATTTAAGAATACAAATGGACTACCAGAAGAAGGACATTATACTTCTGCCTATGATATTGCAATTATGTCAAAAGAATTATTAAAACATCCCCAAATTCACGATTGGCTTACTATTTGGATGTCAACAATGAAAGTAGGAAAGAAAAATCAGACTACACTGGAACTAACAAATACAAATAAATTAATAAGATTTTATCAAGGAGCAAATGGAATAAAAACAGGTTTTACTCAGGAAGCTAAGTATTGTTTAGCAGCATCTGCAAAAAGAAATAACCTTACTTTGATTGCAGTAGTATTAGGATCTCCAACATCTAATATAAGATTTTCAGAATCAAAAAAACTATTAGATTATGGATTTGCGGTATACAATTCTGTTCCTATATGTAAAAAAGGAGAAATTATTCAAGAACTAAAAGTAGAGAAAGGAAAAGATGAGAAAGTTAATATTATAGCTAAAGACGAATTAAATGCTTTAGTAAAAAAAGGTGAAGAAAGCAATATTACTAAAGAGATTGTATTGCCAGAATCCTTAAAAGCTCCCTTTAATCAAGGAGAAAAGGTAGGGGAGATAATTGCTAAAGATAACAATGGAAAACAAGTGGGAAAAGTTGATTTGATAACTGAAAATGAAGTTAAAAAAGCATCAATAATAGACATATATGGTAGAATATTGAGGAACATTTGTAAATAAGAAGGCATATGCCTTCTTAAATTATTGCAAGAAAAGAATAGGTATTCAATAATTGTTTTATGTAAAATAAATATATTATTAAATATGTATGAGCTATATGATATAATAGATAAGCGGTAGCAACCGTTAAAACAAAGTACACAAATATCACTTAATTAATGTAGGTGTTTAATATGAGTTATGAAATAAAACTTGAAACCTTTGAAGGACCATTAGATTTACTTTTTCATTTAATTGAAAAAAATGAAATTGATATATACAATATACCAATATCAGAAATTACAGATCAATATTTAGAGTATATTGATAGAATTCAAAGTTTAGATATGGAAGTAGCCAGTGAGTTTTTGGTTATGGCAGCTACACTATTAGAAATAAAATCTAGAATGTTATTGCCTAATCCTGTGGAAGAACAACTACAGTTTGAGGTTGATGGAGTTGATCCAAGAAGAGACTTGATCATGAAACTTATCGAGTATAAAAAATATAAAAATGCAGCAGAGTTCCTAAAGGATAGAGAAAATGAATATGGAAAAGTTTATTTTAAACCTCAAGAACAATTGGAAGAGTACATTAATAAAAAAGAAATAATAAAAGATATAAAATTAGAAGAACAAATTTTAGTTGATGCCATAAACAGACTATTAAAGAAAATGAATAAAATAGATAATAACAGAAAACAATTTTTTAAGGAATTAAAAAGAGAAGTATATACGGTTGATGAAAAAATCAATCTAATTAATGATTTACTTAATTCTAGAAATAAAATATACTTTGAAGAGCTATTTAACACAAAAACTACTCGGTTAGAAATTGTTGTTACTTTTTTAGCTATTCTCGAGCTGCTAAAACTAAAAAAAGTAAACATTAAACAAACCGTTACCTTTGGAGAAATAGTTATATTAAGGGTTTCAAATTAAGGGGGGGAATTATTTCTATGAATGATAAAGAAATTAAATCAGCAATTGAGTCCCTCTTATTTGCATGGGGGGAGCCACTCAAAATTAAAGATTTAGCTAAGGCATTAGATATACCAACTGATAAAATAAAAAGTAATATTATTGATTTAAAAAAAGAATTCAATGAACAAATGAGAGGAATTCAATTAATAGAAGTTAATAATTCTTATCAATTATGTACTAGACGGGAAAATTATCAATACATTGAAAAATTATGTATGAGTTCCGTGAGTAAAGGCTTATCACAACCTTCTTTAGAGGTATTAGCAATTATTGCTTATAAACAACCTATTACTAAACATGAAATAGATAATATAAGAGGTGTTAAAAGCGATAAAGCCATAAATACACTGATAGAAAGAGAATTAATTGAAGTAAAGGGAAGACTTGAAAAAACAGGTAGACCTCTAATCTTTGGAACGACTGAATTGTTCTTAAAGGTTTTTGGATTTAAATCATTAGAGGATTTGCCTAAGATAGAGAATTTTCAAAGTGTAGACTTTTTAAATAATAAAGAGTAGGGATTAAATAACCTACTCTTTAAAATATTATTGTTAAAATTAACTGTATATAACTTTAACTGCTACCCTGCATGTTAGTTCGTACAAAGACAAAAATAGGATTAAAAAGATGGAGGACTGGAGACCCATAGGACAGTTGCAGGCTTAGAATACGGATTGTCGATATAATGGGTTCTATTTGATTCAAAATAAAAACTTTCTCCAGATTTCACTTTATAATATTGGTTGCCAAGTGCTAGTACTATCCTTCCCTTTAAAACATATCCAAATTCTTCACCTTTATGGGGCTCATCTAATTTAGTTTTGCTTTTAGGATTAATAGTTAATAATATGGGCTCCATGGCATTTTTTTGGGCGTTAGGAATCAGCCACGAAATATTAAATCCATATTCTTCATTTAGAGATTCATAAATATCATTTTTAGTAAACACAATTTTCTCTTCAACTTTCTCATTAAAGAAATTTTTGATATCTGTTCCTAAGGCATCTAAGATATCCATTAAAGTAGCAATGGAAGGAGAAGTAAGATTCCTTTCAATTTGTGAAATATATCCCTTGGTTAAGTCACATCTATTAGCAAGTTCATCTTGAGTTAATGCATTTAGTATTCTTAGTCTCTTTATTTTATCTCCAATATTCAAGGTATCACCTCTATTAATAATTGAATGATTTAATATAATTAAACTTATTGTTTACATATATTAAATATATATAAAAATTTAAAAATGTCAATATAGTATTTGAATAATATACATTAAACCTTATATGTACTATGTTTATAATATCATAAATTTGGAAATGATACAGAAACAAATAAGATATTGCTTTACTAAGAGGTGCTAATAGTGACTATTATAGTGATAATTATAATTATTGTGATAATTTCATCTCCAATTTCTATTAATATTAAAATTCTAAAAGATAAAAAAAATGATGAATTAATAGTCAAACTAAAATTATTGTATGGGTTGATAAAGTTAAAATTTGAATATCCATTGTTTGAAGTGGACTTAGAAGAGAATAAAATCAATCTAAAAATACAAAATGATACTAATTTAGATAGGGGGATAATAAATGAAGAAAATAATAAGTTTAGTGTCACTAGATTAGCTGAAAAAATAAAAGAAGGAAAAGTGATTTTAAAAAAATATAAAAGGCTAAGTACATATATAGTGGACCATACTAATTGGGAATACTTTTCATGGGTTTCACAAATTGGAATGGAAAATGCAGCATGTACTGGATTGTTAACTGGCATACTTGATATCCTTAAGACCAACTTCATAATTTATTTAAAGAATATAGGGGTGAATTTTGAGGATATAAAAATTAAGACAATACCTAACTTTGATATTATATCTTTAAATACAAGGCTAAATTGTATATTTAATATTAAAATAGGCTATATTATTATAGCAGGAATAAAATTATTAAAAATAAGATTCATAAGATAAAAAAATTAAGGTGGTGAATGATATGGGTAGTCATCCAATAGAAGCATTAATGAAAACAACAATGGAAAGTTTGAAAGATATGGTAGATGTAAATACCATAGTAGGAGATCCTGTTGAATCCGTTGATGGAACAACAATTATTCCAATATCCAGGGTATCCTTTGGTTTTGCCTCTGGTGGGGGAGAATATAAAGATAAGCAATCTAATGATGGTGATTACGAAGATGAGTCTAAATTTCCCTTTGCCGGTGGTACAGGAGCAGGGGTATCGGTTCAGCCAGTTGCCTTTATGATAGTAGGAAAAGGAAATATGAAGTTACTTCCTGTAGACCAAGGAGCTAATATGTTTGATAATTTAATTGGATTAACATCAAAACTTATTGATAAGTTTCAGACTGGTGAAAATAAAGAGAAAAATAAGGATGACGAAATTGATGAAAAAAATAAAGAAGCCTAGACTTAACAATTCCTAATAAAAAATGCAGCTGTGATTAAACTATATTCGGAGTGATAAAATGTTGTTTCAAAATAAGTTTGTTTATATAATTGTTATTTCCCTTTTGCTTGTATTAATTTTTCCACTTAATTTATATGCTAATTCAGCAGAAAGTGCTATTGTGATGGAAGTAAAAACCGGTAGAATTTTATATTCTAAAAATATTCATCTTAAAAGACCAATGGCAAGCACAACAAAAATAATGACAGCTTTGGTAGCTTTAGAAGAAGGGAATTTAGAAGATGTAGTAAAGATAAATCCAAAGGCAGTTGGGGTAGAAGGATCATCTATATATTTAATGCATAATGAAGAAATTACTTTAGAAGATTTACTTTATGGATTGATGCTTAGGTCAGGAAATGACGCAGCTACTGCAATTGCATACCATATAGCAGGATCCATTGAAGAATTTGCAAATCTAATGAACAAAAAAGCAAAATCCATTGGAGCTAACAACACAAATTTTACAAATCCCCATGGACTTCATGATGATATGCATTATACCACTGCCTATGATTTAGCATTGATTACTAGAGAAGCATTGCTCAATGATAAATTTAAGGAAATTGTTTCTACTAAAAAGTGGGTTTCAAATAGAAAAGGTGGATACAAAGTTTTTTATAATAAAAACAAAACTTTACAGCAGTTTCCAGGAGGCGATGGGGTAAAAACAGGATATACTAGAGCCTCTGGAAGATGTCTAGTCACTTCGGCAACAAGAAATGAAATGCAAGTAATAGCTGTGGTATTAAATGATTATAACTGGTTTCAAGATTGTTATAACTTAATGAATAATGCCTTTGAAAAATATAATCCATATAAAGCTATTGAAAAGAATAGACCAATATTTAGTGTAGATGTAGATAAAGGGAAAAAGGATAAAATAAATTTAGCATCAGCTGAAGACATAATTCTTCCTTTAACAAAAGAAGAAGAAGAAAAAATTAATATAGTTTACGAAACAGAAACAATTTATTCAGCACCTATTACTAAAGGAACTATTTTAGGGAAGGCAAAAGTATACTTAGATGATAAGCTTATGGCTACTACAAATTTGATAGCCATTGATTCAGTAAAAGAGAAAAAAATGTTAGACTATATTTTAGATTTTTTTAAGTAAATATGATGTTAAAAGTCTCTTAATACTAATTTAAGGGACTTTTTTATTTTATAACAATATAAATTCAGTTGTTTTTAGTAACAGAATTATTTTATTTTAATATTCTATTATTATAGGTTCATTTTTATTAAAGTGAGGGATTATATTGACTAAAAAAATTAGATATGAATGTATTGATGCAGGAAGTGAATATTGTCCCTGTTATCTAGCAGAAACAGGTGACTGTATAACTTGTTCCCATTTACAAGGAAGAAGTTTTTGTGATTGCAATTGGAGAGGGGTCTGTATATTCCAAAATTATTTTTTTAATGGTGAAAAAGCAAAAACAGCTAGACAAACTTATAATGCAAAAATTATTGATAAATATAAAATAGGAGATAATTTATTGATTTTTAAAATTTCTGTTATGAAGACATTAGCTAGACAATTAAAACAACCAGGCTCTTATATATTCATAAGAAATGGTAAAAAACCAGAATATTTTGATATACCAATGTCAATTATGTATTCCGATGATTATAACGGTGAAATACATGTAGCTGTTCAAATAATAGGTAGTAAAACTAAATCATTATTATCAATAGATGATGAAATATTGGTTCGGGGCCCCTATTGGAATGGATTATTAGGGCTAAAAAGACTAAAGACAGTTACGAAATCAAATGCACTTATAGTTGCTAGAGGTGTTGCTCTAGCACCGGCTGTATTAGTTTCAAATTATCTGCTAAAAAATAATAATAATGTTACTTTCATTGCTGATAAAGGAAAATTAGAAAAAATATTTATTCATCCATATATAGAAAATAAGGATATGATAACAATTGAGGCTGATATTACATCAGAAAAAGGAAAAATATTGATAGAGGAATTAATTAGAAATAACCATTATGACCTATGCTATAGTGGAGGGTCAGATAAACAACACTCTGTTATTTATAACATAATAAATAAATTATCACCTAATATGAAACTTGCATTATCAAATAATAAAGAGATATGTTGTGGAGAAGGAATATGTGGAGCCTGTTCAATTAAGGTAGGTAAGAAAGTACTTAAAGCATGTAAAGGACAGATTGATATTCCATATATAGTTGAAAGGGGGAAATAAAGTGACAAAGGTAGTAATTATAGGTGGCGGTTGGGCAGGTTGTGCAGCCGCATTAACAGCAAAAAAAGCAGGAGCAGATGTGACATTAATTGAAAGAACAGATATGCTTTTGGGCTTAGGTAATGTAGGGGGAATCATGAGAAATAACGGTAGGTATACAGCAGCGGAAGAAGCTATTTTGTTAGGAGCGGGAGATTTGTTTGGATTAACTGATAAAGCCTCAAGACATGTAAATATAGATTTTCCTGGCCATAGACATGCTAGTCTTTATGATGTTAGCAAAATAGAACCTATGGTTAGAAGATATATTATAGAAAAAGAAATAAAAATATTACTTAGATCAAGGGTTATTGATGTGGAGATAGAGGATAATACGATTAAGTCTGTTATTTTGCATAATGATAAGGTTGTGGAAGGAGATGTTTTTATTGAAACCACCGGTTCCACAGGACCAATGGGTAATTGCTTAAAATATGGAAATGGATGTGCAATGTGTATTTTAAGATGTCCTACCTTTGGTCCAAGGGTGAGTATTAGTATGAAGGCTGGTGTAGAAGACATATTAGGCCAAAGAAGTGATGGGTCATATGGAGCCTTTAGTGGGTCCTGTAAATTAAATAAGGACTCATTAAGTTCTGAGATAGTTTCTGAACTCAATGAAAAGGGAGTAGTAGTTCTCCCAGTACCTAAAGAAGATATTAATGAAGATAAACTGAAGATGAAAGTATGTCAACAATATGCATTAAAAGAATTTGCAGAAAATATTATTCTCCTAGATACTGGTCATGCCAAGTTGATGGCTCCTTTCTATCCATTAGAAAAACTTAGAAAAATAAATGGTTTAGAAAATGCGAGATTTGAAGATCCATATTCAGGAGGAATAGGCAATTCTATTAGATATTTATCTATCGCACCTAGAGATAATTCCATGAAAGTAAAAGGCGTAAAGAATTTATTATGTGCTGGAGAAAAATCAGGACTTTTTGTAGGGCATACAGAAGCTATAATAACAGGAAGTTTAGCAGGACATAATAGTGTTAGGGTAGATAAGGGAATGAAACTACTAGAGTTACCAGTCAGTCTCGCAATAGGAGATCTAATATCCTTTGCTAACAAAATGATACAAACTAAAGAAGGATTAAAAACTAGATATACCTTTGCAGGTTCAATTTATTTTGATAGAATGAAGAGACAAAATCTTTATATTATAGAGAAAGAAAAATTAAGAAGGAAAATAGAAAGATTAGATCTAATAAATATATTTGAAGAAAAAATTGTTTGATGTAATAAAAGCAAAATGCAAAAGGAGAAGTTAAGTATGAGATTACAAAAGTTTATTGCAAAGTCAGGAATAGCTTCAAGAAGAAAGGCAGAAGAGTTAATAAAAAATGGTAAAATAAAAGTTAACGATAGAATAATAACAGAAATGGGTGTGAAAATCGATCCTCAAAGGGATATTATCAAATATAATAACAAAAGACTATCAATAGAAAATGAAAAAAAATATATAATATTAAATAAGCCTGAGGGATATATAACTACAGTATCTGATCAATTTGGTAGACCTACTGTCATGGACTTAATTAAAGATATTAAAGAAAGAGTTTATCCAGTTGGAAGGTTAGATTATAATACCTCAGGCTTACTTTTACTAACTAATGATGGAAACCTGACTCACAAAATTACACATCCTAAAAGTCAAATAAAGAAAACATATATAGCTAAGATAAAAGGGATAATATCAAATAGTAAAATGAATAGATTTAAAAATGGGATTGATATAGGAGGATATATTACTGCTCCTGCACAAATAAAGCTCATTAACAAAAAAAATGGCTGTAGTATTGTAAAAATTATTATTCATGAAGGGAAAAACAGACAAATTAGAAGGATGATGGATAAAATAGGACATCCAGTCCTTGAGTTAAAAAGAGTTGCCATTGGAAAAATTACTTTAGATAATTTACCCAAGGGACAGTGGAGATATCTAACGGAAAGTGAAATTAATTATCTGAAAACAGTTTAAAATTTGATGAAAAATTAAACAGAACTTTACAATAATAAATATTATCAATGGAGGAATTGGGAAAATGTTAGAAATAAAAATACCAGAAGGAAAGGATATACATAAGCTAAGGAAGTTTCTTAAAAGTACTAATTTTGAAGTCGTAGATATAGAAGATAGACTAAATGATTCTATGGTAGTTATATTAGATGATAATATTATTGGTTTTGCAAGTTATACAAAAATGGCAATTGAATCCCAGGAAGAATTGGACGTCCTATTAGATATTATTTTAATACAAGAAGAATTTAGGGGACAGTATATAGGGGATGGACTAATTCGAGGGATTCTTAATTTGATTAAAATTAGAGGTTATAAAAAGACATTTACATTAGTAAATGATGAAAATTTAGATTTTATAAAAAAGCTAGGGTTTAAAAGAATAGATACTAACAATAAAATACACCATAATTTGTATTCTGAAAGAGAATTAGAAATATATTCAGTTGAATTAGAAGATTTTTTTAATAAGCCATGTAGATCTTCTAATTTTTAGAAAGGGGACAAAAAAGTGCAAGCAAAAATTATAAACAAAGCTACAGATTTAGCTAAGGATATTATGAAAAAAGCCATTAAGGAAGGAGATACAGTAGTTGACGCTACTGTAGGAAATGGACATGATACCATTTTTTTATGCAAGTTAGTAGGAGAATACGGAAAAGTTTATGGGTTTGATATTCAAAAAGAAGCCATTGAAAAGACTAAAAGTAAATTAATAGAGCATGGAATAAACAATATGGTAGATTTGATTCAAGATGGCCATGAGAATATGAGAAAATATATTGATGAACAAATAGCTGGAATCATGTTTAATTTAGGATATCTTCCTGGAAAAAATCATCAAATAACAACTAAATATGATACAACAATTAAAGCTATAGATGAAGGATTCAAATTGTTGAAACCAAATGGTATCATTACTATAGTAGTATATCCTGGTCATGAAGAAGGATATAAAGAAAAACAGGAGCTTCTTAATTATTTTACAAAAGTTGACCAGAAAAAAATGAATGTACTTAAAATGGAGTTTATAAATCAAATAAATAAACCACCTTTTCTCATGGTTATAGAAAAGAAATAAAACTTTTAGCAGTTAGCATGAAGGAATATTTTTTGAGGTCTATTACTTATAAACTTTATAACCTTTACCGAACTATTATCATTAATCCTTTTATTACATTTTAGACATATATATTTTGATTGTTTTATTGTTGTATAGGATATTTTAACATCTAAATTACCATATTTTTCCCAACTTTTCCATCCTGTTTTACAAAGATTTACTCTATTATCATAATCAGCATATACCCAGCGCAGTATTCTATGAAAATGAAATGGGTATTTAGTATATTTTATAAATCTACGAGGAAAACCTAAGTCTATTGTATATTCTTCAAAGCTTCTTTCTACTTGACTTTGAAGGGGCTCATCAATTTTTACATTTTGATACATAAAGTTATTATCTTTTAGCCAATATCTTAGATTATCAAACATATAGCCTCTACATATTAATACTTTTTCTTCCTTGGAAACATTTAAATTTTCAAATAGATTTTTTGTGATTTCTACTACTTGATCAAGATATATTTTTTTTTTGAAAAGTTCAGGCGAATAATATTTTAAAGGTATTATGTCAAAAAAGTATTCATTGGTTTCAGCTCTCATAGCTCCAATAATAGTTCCTCCTATTAGGCTTCCACTTCCAGCATCATCTAATAAAATCAAAAAAATCACTCCCTATTAATCTGTAATATTTATTATTTGTAGGTTCTACAATATCTATTACTTTTTATAAATAGAATAATATGACTAAAGTATCATAAATAAAATATAAAATTAGTTACAATACTATTTTCATAGAAAGGAAGTAGATAAATTTGAAAGTGCTTATTACCAACGATGACGGAATTTTTGCAGAAGGAATTTACAAGTTAGCGGTAAAATTAAATGAAGAATATGAGGTGTATGTTGTAGCACCAGATAGACAAAGAAGTGCAACTGGTCATGCTATCACAATGCATCATCCTCTAAGAGCCAATAAAGTTTCCTTATTTGATACAAATATAGAAGCCTGGGCTGTAGATGGGACTCCTGCAGATTGTGTTAAATTGGCTGTGGAGGCTCTATTAGAGAAGACACCGGATTTGATTATTTCAGGTATAAATGATGGACCAAACTTAGGAACAGATGTATTATATTCAGGTACAGTTTCTGCTGCCATTGAGGGTGCTATTCATGGGATACAATCTATTGCAGTATCTATGGCAGAAAGTAGAGATATCAATTACAATCTTGCAGTGAACTATATTTCAAAACTATTATTAAATCTAAAGGATAAAGAATTACCCTTTGATACCCTATTAAATATTAATGTTCCTAATACCAATTTCATTAAAGGAGTAAAAATTACAACCTTAGGTATACGGAGATATAAAAATTCATTTATAAAGAGAAATGATCCAAGGGGGAAAGATTATTATTGGTTAGGCGGAGAAATAATTGAAGAAAAACAAAGTTCTGATTCCGATGTGGTTGCAGTTAATAATGGTTATATTTCAATTACTCCAATACATTATGATTTAACAAAATATAATTTCATTGAAGAATTAAAAAATTGGGATTTATAAAGGTAAGCACACAAAGCATATGCTATGTGTGCTTTTTTAAACCTTCTAAAATTTAATGAGTTATGTATACAGGATGAAAGTATACAATAATAACTAAAAGCAATAATACTAAAATATAAGTATAAAGTATGCAATATATATTGCAAAATATATTTTTTTCATCAAAAATGAAATTTTCATTGCAATATTTAAAAAAAATTGATATTCTTTAGTTAAGGATATAACGAGGAGGGAGTTAAGTTGAATAGTGGTGAAAAAAATAAGGACTCTAAAAGACTTAAAGTAAGGAAAGAACTATGTAAGGGATGTAGAATATGTGTTGAATTCTGTCCTAAAAATGTTCTAGAAATAGAGGATGATAAAGTTAAAATTAAAGACATTAATAAATGTATTCAGTGTGGTTTATGCGAATTAAGATGTCCTGACTATGCCATATATTTAGGAGGTAATGATGATGAAAAATAATAAAATAAAACTTATGCAAGGGAATGAGGCATGTGTCGAAGGAGCTATATTAGCTGGTATGAGGTTTTATGGTGGATATCCTATAACTCCTTCTACTGAAATAGCAGAGATATCCGCTGTAAAGTTGCCTAAAGTTGGTGGTAAGTTTATTCAAATGGAGGACGAAATAGCAGGGATCGCTGCTGCAATTGGAGGATCATTGGCAGGTTTAAAGTCTATGACAGCTACAAGTGGGCCGGGTTTTTCACTTAAACAAGAAAATTTAGGATATGCTGCCATAGCTGAAATACCATTGGTAGTAGTTAATGTTCAAAGAGGAGGACCAAGTACTGGATTACCAACTGCTCCAGCTCAAGGTGATATTATGCAGGCTAAGTGGGGAACCCATGGTGACCATCCTGTAATAGCTTTAAGTCCATCCTCTGTTAGGGAAACCTTTGACTTAACTATTAGGGCTTTTAATTTAGCAGAAAAGTATAGAACGCCAGTTATTTTGCTAACTGACGAAGTAGTAGGACACATGAGAGAAAAGATTGAAATCCCTGATGTAAATGAAATAGAAATAATTGATAGAAAAAAACCTCAAGATAAAGAAGATTATTTACCATATAAAGTTAATGAAGGAGAGCTAGTACCTCCTATGGCTGCCTTTGGTGATGGCTATAGATTTCATGTAACTGGATTAGTCCATGATGAAACAGGATTTCCAAGTAATAGTTCTAAAGTTGCTAAAGAGCTTTTAGATAGGCTAATGAATAAAATTAATAATAATCTAGATGATATAGTTGAATATGAGGAGTTTATGATTGAAGATGCTGAGATAATTGTTTTATCATATGGAAGTACAGCACGATCAGCTAAAAGTGCAGTTAAAAAACTGAGAAATGAGGGAGTTAAAGTAGGATTATTTAGACCAATAACTATATGGCCTTTTCCAGAAGAACGGGTATTAGAAATAAGCAAAAACGTTAAGTCAATAATAGTAGCTGAAATGAATATGGGGCAGTTAGTTTTAGAAACGGAAAGAGTAGTTAAAAACAACTGCAATGTTTTACATGTAGGAAAAGCAAATGGGGAAATTATTACTCCTGCAGAAATTATTGATAGAGTTAGGGAGGTATTATAATGACTAGCAAATTGATAAGTAATTATTTAAGGACTGATAAATTACCCCATATATGGTGTCCAGGATGTGGGCATGGTATATTGATGAGGTCGGTTGTTCAAGCTATAGATAACTTGAAGTTAGATAAGGATAAAGTTTGTATAATATCAGGAATAGGGTGTTCATCAAGGGCACCTGGATATATGGACTTTAATACCCTTCATACAACCCATGGTAGAGCTTTAGCCTTTGCTACTGGAGTTAAGCTGGCAAGACCAGAATTGGAAGTAATTGTTGTTACTGGAGATGGAGATTGTGCAGCTATAGGTGGCAATCATTTAATACATGCTGCTAGAAGAAATATAAACATAACTACTATAGTTTTTAATAATAATATCTATGGTATGACTGGCGGACAATATTCTCCTACAACTCCTACTAAGGAGTTTGGGACTACAGCACCTTACGGGAACATTGATAAACCCTTTGATATACCAGCCCTTGCAGCAGCCGCCGGAGCTACATATACGGCTAGAGGAACGGCTTATCACGCTAAGCAATTAATAAAACTTGTTGAAAATGGTATTAAGAATAAAGGTTTCTCTTTAATTGAAGGGATTAGTGTATGTCCTACCTATTATGGAAGAAAGAATAAAAAAGGTTCTGCAGTAGATATGCTTAATTGGTTAAAGGATAATGCCGTTGATGTGAAGGTGTCAGAAAAATTACCAAAGGAAAAAATAGAAGGTAAATTCTTAATTGGCGAGTTTAAAAATAAACTAGAGCCAGAGTATACTGATGAATATATGAAAATAGTTGAAAAATATCAAAAGGAGAGATAGTATGGCTTTACAAACTGAAATAAGGCTAACAGGCTCAGGAGGACAAGGTTTGATCCTTGCTGGTATAATTCTAGCTGAAGCTGCGATTTTACAAGAAAAAAATGCAATACAATCTCAATCATATGGACCGGAAGCAAGGGGTGGTGCAAGTAAAGCAGAAGTAATCATAAGTAATGAAGAAATAGATTATCCTAAAGTTGACAAGGCTGATATTTTATTGGCATTGACACAAGTAGCTTTAGACAAATATGTAGATACAATGAAAGAAGATGGAATTTTAGTAGTTGATTCCTCTGTTAGTTTACCAAAGGACCTGAATGTTAAAAAAATCGTTTCAGCACCAATACTTAAAACCGCATCAGAAAAAATTGGTAAAAGTATGGTGGCAAATATAGTTGCATTAGGAGTAATACAGGGTTTATCAGATGTAGTTAATAGGGAATCCTTAGAAAATGCGGTTTTAAATAGAGTTCCTAGGGGAACAGAAGAAATTAATAGAAAAGCTTTAGAAGAAGGATATAAACTAGTATTATAAATATAATTATTTAGTAGGCAAGGTGGAATTATATGAAGAATTATAAGAAGGATTTATTTACCAAGATTAAGCAAAATTATCCTAAACTTAGTAAAGGTCAGAAATTGATTTCGGATTATATAATAAGTCACTATGATAAGGTTGCCTTTATGACAGCTTCCAAATTAGGAGACAAGGTTGGGGTTAGTGAGTCAACTGTTGTTAGATTTGCAATTGCTTTAGGGTATGGAGGATATCCAAAGCTTCAGAAAGAATTACAAGAACTAGTAAGAACAAAACTCACAACAGTACAGCGCATTGAATTATCAGATAGTTATAATTTGAAAGAAGATTATGTAAAAAAAGTAATACAGTCAGATTTAGATAATATTACTAAGATAATGGAAGATATAGATACAGAAGTTTTTAATAAATCATTAAATAGTATTCTTAATGCAAAAAGGGTTTATATTTTAGGGCTGAGGAGTTCTAAAGTATTAGCACAATACTTAGGATTTTATTTGAATTTTATATTAAATAATGTTCATGAAGTTCCATCTGGAGCCAATGATGTTTTTGATCAATTAATAAATATATCAGAGGAGGATGTTATTATAGGTATTTCCTTTCCTCGATATGCAAAGAAAACCTTGGATGCATTAAAATTTGCCAGTTCTAGAAATGCAACAGTAATAAGTATAACAGATAATAAATCTTCTCCTGTTTCTTCTGTATCGAAATACATTTTGACTGCAAGAAGTAATATGACTTCGTTTGTAGATTCCTTAGTTGCTCCTATGAGTTTAATTAATGCATTAATTATTGGAGTAAGTATGAAAGATAAAAATGAAACAGCAGATAAATTTAGAAAGTTAGAAAATATTTGGGATGAATATAATGTATATTTAAACAAATAAATATTTCCTATTTAAATAAAAACAAAGGCTTTTTTAGCCTTTGTTTTTATTTAAATAGGTTTACATTTTATATATATGGAAAAAATATATAAAAAATAAGGAGAACATAATGATTACTTTATATTTGATTAGGCATGGGGAAACTATATGGAACTGTGAAAAAAAAACTCAGGGTTGTACAGATATAAAGCTAACAAAAAAAGGTTTGATGCAAGCAGAACTTTTAGGAGACAGATTAAAAAGGAGTAATAAAGAATTTAATAATATATATACAAGCACACTTAATAGGTGTACAGAAACAGCTAAAATTATTGGTGATAGGCTGAATTTAAGTATTAAAAAGCTATATAGTTTAAGGGAACTTGAGTTTGGAAATTGGGAAGGGTTAACTATAGATGAGATTAATAGAAAATTTCCCGATGCATATTTATCCTGGAGAAATAAGCCCCATAAAACTCAAATTCCCAATGGTGAGAGTTTGGTAAAACTTCAAAATAGATGTTTAAAGGCTGTAAATAAAATTATTAATGAAGAAAAAAATGGAAATGTAATTATTGTATCCCATGGAACTGCCATAAAAACAATACTTTTAGGAATCCTTGGATTAGATCTTAAGCATTTTTACAAAATAACGTTAAATAACGCTTCCTTAAATATAATTGAGCTAAGGGAATATGGTCCAGTATTAGTAAAGTTAAATGATACTAACCACCTATAAAAAAATATTATTATAAGGTAGGGATTTTATTATGAAAAATAGAAATGAAATATATCTATACATAAATAAAATATTTTTAAAAATGATAATATTTTTTATACTAATAACATTTATTATTCAGTTTACTAACAGTATATATCCTGTTGAAAATAATAGATTAGTTGATATTTTGCAATCTAAAGAAGATAAAGAATTTAAAATACTTAATATATTACCATAAATACTGAAGATTAAGAACTTACTCTTGTTATAGAAAAAAATATAATATATAATTTTAATGTAAATAAGTAAAATAGAATTAATACAGGGTATGTTAAGAAACTTTTTAAGGTTGATTCTGTTAAATTGGTTATAAACCACCAGATACCTGGTGGTTTATACTTTGTGGAGGTGATATTGGTTGAAAAATTTAGCCATAGCAATAGATGGGCCAGCTGGAGCAGGGAAAAGTACTATAGCAAAAAAAATTTCTAAAATAAAGAATCTAACATATATAGATACTGGAGCAATGTATCGAGCCTTTACTTTAAAATTATTAAAGGGAAATATCCCATTTAATGATGATAATTCAATTATTGAAGTATTAAAGAATACTAAAATTGAAATACATAATAATAGTATTTTCTTAGATGGAGAGAAGGTTGACAAAGAAATAAGAAGTCCAATAGTATCAGAAAATGTATCTAAAATTGCTGCACTGCCCTATGTAAGAAGAGAATTAGTAAAAAAGCAGCAAGAAATTGCTAAATATAACAATGTAATTATGGATGGCCGTGATATTGGCACTAAAGTTTTACCAGATGCTAAGTATAAGTTTTATTTAACTGCTGATATTAAAGAAAGAGCTAAAAGAAGATATGAAGAGTTAATACAAAAAGGTTATAAATGTTCTTTAGAAGACATTATAAAGGAATTATCTCAAAGAGATAAACTAGATAGTGAAAGGAAACATGATCCATTAAAAAAAGCTGATGATGCAATATTAATTGATACAACAGGAAAATCTATTGAAGATGTAATAGAAGATATTCTAACTATAATTAAAGATAGTTAGCAATGGGAGGGTAAAGATTGAAAATTCTTATTGCTGAAAATTCTGGATTTTGTTTTGGTGTCAAAAAAGCAATAAATAAAACCTTTGATATAGCTAAGTCTAGAAAAGATAAAAAAATTTTCACCTATGGTCCAATAATTCATAATAAACAAGTAATAGAACAACTAGATAATAAAGGAATAAGAAGCATTGATGATTTAAAAGAAGCTAAAGGGTCAATAGTCATTATTAGATCCCATGGTGTACCCTTTAAATTTTACGAAGAGGCTAAAGCCTACAATATTGAATTGATAGATGTTACCTGTCCATTTGTGAGAAAAGTTCAAAAAAAGGCAAGAGAGTATTATAAAAAAGGTTATCAAGTAATTATTATTGGCAATCCCAGTCATCCAGAGGTTATTGGAATAAATGGCTGGTGTGAAGATAAGGCTATAATAATTAATGAAGAAAATGAAGTGAAAGATTTACCATGTTTTGATAAAATATGTGTTGTATCTCAAACAACGGTAACACTTGAAAAATGGGAAAACATAACAAATGAATTGTCTAATAAGGCTAAAGAAGTTAGAGAATTTAATACTATCTGTCTTGCTACGAAAGAAAGACAAGAGGCATGTGAAAAATTAGCTAAGAAAGTTGATTATATGTTTGTTATTGGTGGTTATCATAGTTCAAATACACAAAAATTATATAAAATTGCAAAAACCTATTGTGAAAATTCTAAACATATAGAAACTTATGAAGATATAGATATGGAATCTATAGAACCTAATTCTATAATAGGGATTACAGCTGGTGCATCTACACCAGAATGGATAATAAACAATGTTATTAAAAAACTAGAGAGTAGAGGTGGCGAGTAATATGGAAAACAACTATTTAAAAGAAATGCTGGAAAATGAGGAAAATATCATGACTGTTCCAAGGAAAGGAGACATAATTAAAGGAAAGGTAGTACAAGTATCAGATGATGAAGTTATCGTAAACATTGGTTATAAGTCAGATGGTATAATACCTTTAGCTGAAATATCTAATAATCCTAATTACAATGTTAAGGAAAATATTAAAGAAGGTGAAGATATAGATGTTTATGTAATAGAGATAGATAATGGAGAAGGAAATGTATTTCTTTCAAAACGCAGGGTAGATTCTATTAAAGATTGGGATGAATTAAAGGAAATAGCTAAAAAAGGAAAAACCATTACTGTTAGAACCAGTGAGGCAGTAAGGGGTGGTGTAATTGCTTACTACAAAGAAATAAGGGGATTTATACCAGCTTCTCAATTATCAGATAAATATGTAGAGAATTTAGAAGAATACTGTGGAAAAGAATTAGAGGTAAAGGCTATAGAAGTTGATAATTCTAAAAGAAAAGCCGTATTTTCCCATAAAGTAGTTATTGAAGAAGCAAAGAATAAAAAAATTAAGGAGTTTTGGGAAAGCATAGAGAAGGATATAGTAATGGAAGGTGAAGTTAAAAGACTTACTAACTTTGGAGCTTTTGTTGATTTAGGCGGAGTAGATGGATTAGTACATGTTTCAGAAATATCATGGGGGAGAATAAAGCATCCTTCTGATGTATTGAAAATTGGAGATAGAGTTAAGGTTTATGTTAAAGATTTCGATAAGGAAAAAGGAAAAATATCTTTAAGTTTAAAAGATACAGTAAAAAATCCATGGTTAAAGGTTTATGAAAACTATAAAGTAGGCGAAATAAAAAAAGGAAAAGTTGTAAAATTAGTTGATTTTGGAGCTTTTGTAGAGTTAGAGCCAGGTATTGAAGGGTTAGTTCATATATCACAAATATCTCAAGATAGAGTTTCAAAGCCATCGGATGTATTAGAAAAGGGTCAAATAGTTAATGTAAAAGTTTTAGATGTTGATATGAAGGATAAAAGGATTAGTTTATCCATAAAAGATGCTCAGGCTTCTGAAGAAATTGAAAATTATAAAGAAAAAGTTGAAGAATTTGAAAATACAACAATTGGGGACATAATTAAATCTAAAAAGAATAAGGAAGAATAATATTTAATAATTTGGAAAAGATAATAATACCCTCACAAAATTTCAAAGACCCCCTTATATTTTCTCATAACCGTGTCCGCACACGGTCTTTTTTTTATTTGAAAAATATGATAGAATACAAATATTGATTCTGTATTTTACATAATAGATGTAAATGTTAAACAGTGTGGGGAGAGGAAAAAATGGAGGGTTATGAAAGATTTAAAGAGTTAATATTTAAAAAGACTGGAATAAATTGATCTTATTATAAAGAAAGACAGATGAAAAGACGAATAGAGTCTTTAATTAAAAGAAATAATTTTAGTACTTATCAATCCTATTATAATGCTATTGACAAAAATGACAAATTATATAGTGAATTTATTAATTATTTAACCATAAATGTATCAGAGTTCTATAGAAACCCAGAACAATGGACAGTATTAAAAGATGAAATAATATCTAAATTATTTAAAAATAAAAAAGAATTAAAAATTTGGAGTGCAGCATGTTCCACAGGTGAAGAACCATATTCACTTGTTATGACATTAAGTAATTTTTTAAGTTTAAATAAAATTCAAATATTGGCTACAGATATAGATGAAGAAGCAATAAATAAAGCAAAAGTTGGAATCTATACTGAAAAAAGTATTGAAAACGTACCTAAAGAATTTAAAAATAAATTTTTTACTAAAGTTGCTAATTCCTATAAAATAAAGGATGAAATAAAAAGATGTGTAAGCTTTAAAAAACATAATTTACTTAATGATAATTATCCTAAAAACTGTGATTTGATTGTATGTAGAAATGTAATGATATATTTTACTGAAGAAGCTAAAGAAAATATATATAGACGGTTTAATAATGCTTTGAATAAAGATGGTATTTTATTTGTAGGAAGTACTGAGCAGATTATTTTGCCCCATAGATATAATTTTAAAGTGTGTAGAACCTTTTTTTATAAAAAAATATAGTATTAGCAATTGAAGCTTTATGGGTATATTTGATACTCATAAAGCTTTTTTTATTATAAAATTATATTATTTTACATTATTAATGTAAAAATATCATTATATTACGGTTAATATGACGAATAATGGCCGAAATTGCTTCAAAAAAAAATGAATAGAGCAGAGGATTTAGAATATTTTCAAAGAATAGTTATTTTAAAGGAAAAGGGGGATGGTAAAATTGAAAGATAAAAATAAAAAATATAGTATTTCCGAGGCCAGCGAAATTATTGGTTTTAGTAAACATGTTTTAAGATTTTATGAAAAAGAATTTAATATTATTATTCCAAGAAATAAATCTAACCATAGATATTATACTTATACAGAGATAGAAAAATATCTATACATAAAGGCATTAAAAGAAAGGGGACTATCGAACCAGCAGATAAAAGTCATTATTAATTCCCCAGAGGAAATAATAGATAATAAAGAAATAGCTGTAACAAAAAATGAACAATTAGTTATTTCAAATGAGTTAATTCCTGATAATCAAAATAATCCAGATAATTATTCAAAGGAATTACAAAATATCAAAGAGATCATAGGAAATGAAATAAACATAAATATCTTAAGCTTAAAGGAAAATATAACTAATGATATAGAAGAATTATTTAACAAATATCTAAATGATGATAAAAATATTACTAATACAGAGAAAGATGCATTAATATCTGAAAATGCAAGATTAAGAATGAAACTGAAAGAAAAAACATATGAAACAGCTATGTTAAAAGAAAAACTTAAAAGATTAGAAAATAAAAAATCTTTTATAAGTAAATTATTCGGTACAAGTTAAATATAATATAGATTTAATCTATATTATATTTTTTTGTCTTTTAATATAATAGAATAATTGTATACAATTGACTAATTAGAATACATGTATTATAATATATTTATAATAATTCATTGGAGGGGGAGATACTATGGAAAAAAGATATATAGAAAATACTAAGACGAAAAAATGCGGAATGATAACATGTATACATTGTATATGTAATGTATGTACCATAGAAAAATGTGAGTTTTATGAAAGATATTTTAGACAAGAGGATTAATAAATAAAACAAAGAGTGCTAGATAATAGCACTCTTTAATTTGTTTTGAAATTACTACTTTTTATTTGGATATTCTTCAATTGCTTTCTTGAATATATTCATTGCCTTAGTTAAATCCTTTTCATTTAATATATAAGCTATTCTTATTTCATCTTTACCAAGTCCTGGTGTGGCATAAAAACCTTCTGCAGGAGCAAACATAACTGTTTCATTATCAACATCAAAATCTTTAAGTAACCATATTACAAAGTCCTCTGCATTTTCAACAGGTAGCTTAGCTATTACATAAAATGCACCTGATGGCTTTTCACATACTACTCCAGGAATTGATTTTAAAGCATTATAAACAATGTCTCTTCTTTTTTGATACTCCAAGAAAACGTTTTCAAAATAGTTATTAGAAACTGAATAAAGCTTTGCTGCTCCAATTTGTTCAAGGGTAGGAACACATAGTCTTCCTTGACATAATTTTAAAATTTGCTTAATTAACTCTTTATTTTTACTTGCTATAGATCCAATTCTAGCACCACAAGCGCTATAACGTTTAGAAATACTATCAATAATTATCACTCTATCTTCAACTTCAGAAATATTTCCAAAGCTTGTATATTTAAGGTTATCATAAACAAACTCTCTATAAACCTCATCAGAAATAATAAATAAATTATATTCCTTGGCAATATCAGCTATCATTTTAATTTCTTCAGGAGTATAAACAACACCTGTTGGATTACCAGGATTTGAAAGTAAAATAGCCTTTGTTCTAGGACCAATAAGTTCTTCAATTTCTTTTCTAGATGGCAAATGAAATCCATTAATAGCTTTAGTAGTAATAGGTTTAACATTTACCCCAACTGATGAAGAGAAACCATTATAATTTGTATAAAAGGGTTCAGGTATCAATATCTCATCATTGTGATCAGCTACAGCAATAATAGAAAATAATAAAGCTTCACTACCTCCATTTGTAATAAGAATTTCATCATTTTCGAAATGGATATCATAAGTTTTGTAGTAATTAATTAATGCATCAATTAGTTCTGGAATACCTTGGGAGAAAGAATACTTAAGCACCTTTTCATCAAAACTTTTAACTGCATCAAAAAATTCACTTGGTGTTTCAATGTCTGGCTGGCCAATGTTTAAATGATAAACTTTTTTTCCTTGTTTTTTAGCTTTTTCTGCAATTGGAACTAGTTTTCTAATAGGTGATTGCTGCATGTTTGTAATTCTTTTAGAAAAGTTCATTATGATACCTCCTAAGTGTAATGATTATTTCATCTATATGATATCATAAATTTAGCAAAATATGTATATCAATATTCAATATTATTAAAATGTTCAAAATTTAATCAATCTAATTTTTGTGTATATTTTTATTAGGACGATGGCTTTTTATTTTTTGATAAATAAGATTAATTAATGTATAATAAATTATATCAACTTTTAGAGTTTCTATTTAATATGTATTGGAGTGATTAATAATTGAGGATTGTACCTTTATCAGTTGTTAAGGAAGGAGTTTTTCTGGGAAAGACATTATTTAATGACCAAGGAAAAATACTTCTGGCTAAAGGGACTAAACTAACAAGAAGATATATTAATAAGATTAGAGAGCATGGTTTTTTTAATATATATATAATAGATAACTATAGTCAGCAAGAACTCGAAGATGTCATTAAGCCAGAGATAAGAAGAAAAGCTATTGATACAGTTAGAAATATCTATAATGGTTTTGAGCAGATGGAATCCCCAAATATTAATAGATTTAAAAAAAATAAATTGGAACAAGAAAATACAGTAAACATTGAACAAATGCAAGAAATAGCAAAATCAATAGTAGATGATATTTTTACACAGCCTGAGCTTTTAATTAGCTTAGTTGATATAAAAAGCTTAGATAATTATACATATAATCACTGTGTTAATGTAGGAGTACTAGCTTTAACCTTGGGTATTGGATATGGATTGAATAGAAACGACCTATATGACTTAACTTTAGGATGTATGGTACATGATATTGGAAAGATATTTATTACTTCAGATATATTAAATAAAAAAAATAAATTAACTACAGAAGAATATGAAATTATAAAAACTCATTGTAAAAAGGGATTTGTATATTTAAGGGATCATACAGATCTTAATGCTAGAGTAAGGATGATTGCACTTCAGCATCAAGAGAGATATGATGGTTCAGGCTATCCTGAAGGTCTAAAAGGAGATGGAATTAATAAATTAGCACAAATAGCATCTATTGCTGATGTATATGATGCTTTAACTTCCGATAGACCATATAGAAATGCCCTATCTCCTAGCGAAGCAATTGAGTATCTAATGGGTTCTGGAGGAAGACTGTTTAATATAGATATGGTTAAGACTTTTTTACAAAAGATAATCCCATTTCCTGTCGGTACTGTAGTACAGCTTAGCAACGGTTTTATCGGAACAGTTGAGAAAATTAATAGTAAGATGATACTTAGACCAGTCATTAAAGTTTTCAAATATAATGATAGGGATTTAGAACCATTTATATGTGATTTATCAATAGAGACTAATGTAGTTATTAAAAAAGTTATTTACGATGTATAAGTAGAGTAGATACTATGCCCCTAAAAGATGGGGTATTTTTTATAACATCTGGAAATTATTCTTTTCTAATAAATGTGGATTAACATAAACTTATTATTTTCAAGCTAGTATTGGTAATTTTTATAGAAGACTTTTATAAGATTATAATTTATAATATCTAGTGATGGTTATAATAATTAATAGAGAATTAAAATGAGGTGTCTATAATGAAAAATAAGAATATTAAATTATATTATTTAAAAACCTATGGTTGTCAAATGAATGAACATGATTCTGAAAAACTTGCAGGTATGCTTTCTACAATGGGTTATGTGGAAACTGAAAACAAAGAAAACGCCGATTTGATTATTTACAATACCTGTTGCGTTAGGGAAAATGCAGAACTAAAGGTATATGGAAATTTAGGACAACTAAAGCCCCTTAAAGCAAAAAATCCAGATATGGTTATTGCTATATGTGGATGTATGATGCAACAAGATCATGTAGTTAAACATATAAAGGAAAAGCATCCCCATGTAGATTTAATTTTTGGAACCCATAACCTTCATAAATTCCCTGAATTATTGGCCAATTGTAAACAGGCGGATAATATGTTAGTTGAAGTTTGGGAAGAAGGGGGAGAGATTATAGAAGGATTACCATCCATTAGAAAGTATGGATTAAAGGCCTTTGTCAATATAATGTATGGATGCAATAATTTCTGTACCTATTGTATAGTCCCTTATACTAGAGGAAGGGAAAAGAGTAGAAAACCCGAGGATATTATTAATGAAATAGAGGACCTAGTGAATAATGGAACTAAGGAAATAACATTATTAGGTCAAAATGTTAACTCTTATGGAAAAACATTAGATGAAAATATGGATTTTGCAGATTTACTTTATAAAATTAATGAAATAGATGGATTGGAAAGAATTAGATTTATGACATCCCATCCAAAAGATATTACTTCAAAATTAATAAAGACTATTAGAGATTGTGATAAAGTGTGCGAACATATACATTTGCCCGTTCAAGCTGGGAGTGATAGGGTCCTAAAATTAATGAATAGAAAATATACTAAAGAAAAATATCTTCAAATTATAGAAGAGCTAAGAAGGGAAATACCTGATATATGTATTACTACAGATATAATAGTTGGTTTCCCAGGAGAAACTGAAGAAGATTTTAATGAAACTATTGATTTAGTAGAGAGGGTACAGTATGATAATGCCTTTACTTTCATCTATTCAATTAGGGAGGGAACCCCAGCAGCTAAAATGGAAAATCAAGTGCCTGATCAAACTAAACATGAAAGATTCAATAGATTACTTAATACTTTACATGAAGGTATTATTAAGAGGAATAAATCACTTAAAGGAAAAACTGTTGAGGTACTAGTTGAAGGGGAAAGCAAGAATAATAGTGAAATTTTAATGGGAAGAACTAGAACAAATAAAGTAGTTCATTTCAAGGGAAGTAAGGATTTAATTGGTCAATTTATTAATGTAAAAATAACTGAACCAAAAAGTTTCACACTTTATGGTGAAATAGAAGTATAGAGAGGGAATAAAATGGATATTATATCAATGGCTAAAGAGATTTCAAAAAAAATGGCCCAAAGTAAAGAATATAATCAACTAAAAAAATATGAAAAAGAATACAACCAAAATGATGATACTAAGAAACTTATTAAGGATTACAACTCACTACAAGATAAATTGAACATGGCAATAAAGCACAAGAATAAAGAATTAGAAATGAAGATTAGAAAAGATATGGCAGAAATATATAATGACATATCAAATAATGATACTATAAAAAATTTACAAAGGTCCCTTAATGATTTTATAAATCTTAGAAAAGAAGTAGAACAGGCATTAGATAGTTATATTGAGGTAAATGTAAATGATATTAGCAGAAAGGTTTCTACCCATAAATGCGGCGGATGTGGCGGCTGTGGAAATTCTAATAAGACCAGGTTTTAAGCCTGGTTTTATCTTTGTTCTAGTATGATTTATGGTATAATAAAATAGTTAAGTTATAGCTTTTTATAGGAGGAAGTTTTATGGCGAAGTTAACTCCAATGATGAAACAATATATGGAGATTAAAGAAAAATATAAAGAACATATTCTCTTCTTTAGGCTAGGGGATTTTTATGAAATGTTTTTTGAAGATGCTTTAAAAGCCTCAAGGGAATTAGAAATTGCCTTAACCGGTAGAGATTGTGGGCTAGAGGAAAGGGCACCCATGTGTGGAGTTCCCTATCACTCAGCTGATTCATATATAGCTAGGCTAATAGAGAAGGGTTATAAAGTTGCCATTTGTGAGCAGATTGAAGATCCATCAAAGGCAAAGGGTATTGTTAAAAGGGATGTAATAAGGGTAATTAGTCCAGGGACAGTTATAGATCCTGAAATGTTAAATGATGAATTGAATAACTATATTTTAACTATCATAGAAGATGAAAAGGGTATAGGAATTGCATATTGTGATATTACTACTGGAGAATTAAACACTACACAATTTTCTGGGGAAAACAAATACAAAGTGCTGTATGATGAAATCTTAAAAATAAACCCGAAGGAAATTTTAATTTCTAATGAAAATGATTATAGTAAAAAATTAATTAATGATTTAAGGAAAATTGATAATATATTGATTACAGAATTTCCTAGAGGTGGATTTACCTATAAGAAATCCGTTGAGATTATAAAAAATCACTTCAATATATTTTCTCTAGATAGTATTGGACTTT
>CBETVX010000014.1:0-57081 GCA_965539935.1 uncultured Eubacteriales bacterium
CAAAGGAACCCTTGTATATGGATGAATTAGAACAGTTAAAAACTATGTTAGAGTATACTAAGGTACACAGCAAATATACAGATACTCAGAAACTAAGAAGAGAGATTGAGTGTTTAAAAGTATTATTTCCTAAGGTTTTTAGACCGATGTATGAAGATGACCTGATTTTAGGTAGATTTGATGCATTGCCTATTGGTTTTGGTAGTGTTACATCTGTTGGAGGGCCAGGACATTATTGTAGGTTTGAAAAACTAGATTCATTACTTGAGAATCTTGGAAATGAATACAAAGAAGATATTGAATATTTAAAGAAATATTGGAAGGAAAATGATACGAGAGAAGTATTTTATAGGGATAGGTTACAAGAAAATATTTTAGGACGATTTGTTGATGTATTATATCCAGCCATTGTCACTGCCCGTTTTAGTGGTATGTATTTGAATTATAATTTATTATTAGATAATGGTATAAATGGCTTGAAAGACTTAATAAATTCAAAAAGAGAGATTAATCCTAACTCACAAGAAGAATATGATGTTATGATAGAAGCCCTTGAGCTTTTACAGAAAGTAATAAAACATCATATTGATGAAGTGGAAACTAAACTTGAAAAAGAGGCCCTTTCTCCAAAAAGAAGGACACAAATGGAGAGGTTGTTAGTTGCACTTAAAAGGATTTATAAGGATAAGCCAAATTCATTTATTTCAGCAATGCAACTGGCTTGGTTATATTCATCTATGGCAGGAGTAGTTAACTATGGAAGAATGGATGATTATTTGGGAGACTATCTAGTTCATGATTTAAAAAATAATGTTATTACAGAAGAGGAAGCAATTGATTATATTGAATCACAATGGAGATTAATTGAAGTTAAAAGGACAAATGTAAATGGTCGTGTCATTGTAGGCGGAAAGGGAAGAAGGAACGAAAAAAATGCCGATGTTTTTTGCAAGTTGGCAATTGAAGCAACAAAAAGGGCTAAGTTAACAGAGCCACAATTTACTCTAAGGATTTATGAAGGCATGGATCAAGAAATTTACAATATGGCCCTTGATTCTATTGGTGAAGGAATAACATATCCAATTTTATATAATGATGATGTAAATGTGCCTGCTGTTATGAAAAGCATGAAGGTTGATGAAAAAACTGCTGAACAATATGTACCCTTTGGATGTGGAGAATTTGTTATTTCAGGACAAAGTGTAGGTACACCAAATTCCTGTATTAACCTATTAAAACTTTTAACCATAATGATACATGATGGGATAGACCAATGGGATTACAAATATAAATATGGCAATCTGAAGATGAAAAAAATGAAGGATATTAAAACCTTTGAAGAATTTTTCGATGAATATAAGAAATTACTAAAATATTATATTGAACTAACGGGAGAAGCCCACGCATATTCCTATAAAATAATGAATCAAAAAGTTGGATTTATATTTACCAGTATCCTAACTGATGATTGTATAGGCAGAGGAAAAATGGTATTAGATGGAGGCGTTAAATACCTGGGTGGTACCAATGAAATGTATGGAAATATGAGTACAGCAGACTCCTTAACAGCCATTAAAAAATTAGTATTTGATGAGAAAAAATATACTTTAGAAGAAATACAACAAGTTTTAGAAAGGGATTTTGATGGATTTGAGGATGTAAAAGAAGAAATGATCCAATGTCCTAAGTTTGGTAATGATGATGATTATGCCGATTCAATAGCTGTGGAGCTTCATGAATATACCTGTAATGAAATTGCAAATTTAGCTCCTAAAATTGGACTTGATAGCTGGCTTGTAGTGGTAATTAACAACCAAGTAAATACAGAATGGGGAAGAGCTACATCTTCATCTCCCGATGGAAGAATAGCAGGATTTTACATGAGTAATGCCAATAATCCACAAAGTGGGGCAGATATAAATGGTCCAACGGCAATGCTTAATTCACTGTCAAAAATACGTGCAGATATTCATGCCGGTAGTGTACAAAACATAAAGTTTTCTAAAAAAATGTTCAATGAAGAAAGAGAAAAAATAAAAGCACTGTTTTCAACATTCTTTAAGAAGGGTGGACCACAATTAATGGTAAATGTTGTAGGCCCAGAGGAGTTACAAGCAGCATATGAAAATCCACAGAACTATAAGAATTTAACTGTCCGTGTAGGTGGATTTAGTGCAAGATTTGTTAATCTAGAAGATGACGTTCAAAGGGAAATTATGGCTAGAACATGTAACCAGTAGTAAAAAGATAATTTTCCATAGAACTTTAATGATGAAGGGAAGGAATTTTCAATGAGCAAGACAGGAATATTATTTGATATACAAAGATTCTCTGTGAATGATGGCCCTGGGATAAGAACAACGTTATTTTTCAAGGGATGTTCATTAAGATGTACATGGTGTCATAATCCAGAATCTATTTCTCCAAGAATACAATTATATCATAATCCTAAAAAGTGTATTTTATGCAAAAAATGTATTGAATATGTAAAGGGTGATGGTATTGAAGTCGTAAATAATGAATTAAAAATAGATTTTAACAAACATGACCAAAACTTTGATCTGATTGATATTTGTCCCATGAAAGCCTATGGAAAATATGGAAAAGAGTATTCAAAGGAAGAATTAATAGAGATTATTTTAAAGGATAAGGATTATTATGATAACTCAGGTGGTGGAGTTACATTTAGTGGAGGCGAAGCAATAAATCAGATAGATTTCCTTCGTGAAACGGCCCTTGAGCTAAAGAAATTAGGTGTTCATATTTGTTTAGACATAAGTGGATATGACCCCAAAAATTATATAGAAAAAACAGTGGACTTTGTGGATGAATACCTATTGGACTATAAGCTGACAGAAAAAACAAAATTCAAAAAATATATTAAGAAAGAAATTGATTTCGATAAAGTAATTCAACTACTTGATAATTATGATAAAAGTGTTATATTAAGATGTCCTATTATCCCTGGGGTTAATGATACAGAGACACATTTTAAAGCTATATGTCATATTTCAAATAAATATAAAAATATAAGGTATGTGGATATTTTGCCCTATCATAATATGGTAAAAAGCTATGGATTTAAATATATAAATCATCATACAAGGTATGAAGTTCCTTCTAAGGAAATAATAGAAAAATGGAGAAGTTTCCTCAAAGAAAATGAACTTAAGAATGGTATACTTTACAATAAGGAAATAGGCTAGATTAAAGAATCCTATGTAAGTAGATTTAGCTGTTAAATATGTAGTTATAAAATAATTTTAAAAAGCTCCTTCTTGGAAGCGTTAGAAATAACAAAACCAAGAAGGAGCCTTTTTGTTTTTATATAATTTTTTTATTAGTACAGCTTAATATGAATCCAATAATCTTTGTATTATTTAGCATTAGAAGTTTTTCTAGTAATAAATCTCTTTAAAGTTATTGCCACAAATGCGGTAACCAATGAACCAATTAACATTGCTAATAAAGCTAAAAATGGTTTATTTATTGCTCCTAAAAGAACTACTATTGGACCACCATGGGCAACATTATCAGTAATTCCAAATAAGAATCCTAGTACACAAGCTACGGCACTTCCAATCATATTGGCTGGGATTACAGCTAAAGGATCACTGGCTGCAAATGGAATAGCACCTTCTGATATACCAACTAAACCCATAGCTAAAGCAGCTTTACCGTTTGCAATCTCTTCTTTGTTGAAAACATTTTTATTTATAAAAGTAGCTAATGCCATTCCTAATGGAGCAACAGGTATAGCAACAGCTTGTGCTCCCATAAATTGAGTTTGACCGCTGGCAATAAGTCCTACACTAAACATAAAAGCAACTTTACCAAAGGGGCCACCCATATCAAAACCTTGCATTAATCCAATAACAATTCCTATGATTACAAGACTTCCAGAAGATAGAGATTGTAACATATTTACTAATGAATCCATTAATGATGCTATAGGGGCACCTATAACAAATATAAATAATGAAGCTATTGCTAAGGAACATAAGATAGGGATTATCATAATAGGAATTAATGGCTGTAAGGCCTTAGGGAATTTCCATGATTTAATCCATTTTGCAAGATAACCTACTATAAAACCAGCAATAATTGCACCAATAAATCCAGTACTAGCTTCTGCGCCATAGAATGAACCGTTATTTGCTATCCATCCACCTATCATACCTGGTGCTAAAGCAGCTCTATCACCGATGGCAAAGGCAATAAATCCTGCTAGTATAGGGATCATTAGATTAAAACCAACAACCCCAACATCTAAAATCTTGTTCCAGAAACTGCCTTCAGGTATTTGTAGTCCTGCAGGTGTAGGCTCTCCACCTAATGCAAGGGATAGGGCTATTAATAAACCACCGACAACTACGAAGGGGATCATGTATGATACACCATTCATTAAGTATTTATAAAGTCCACTTGCTTCATTTGAAAAATTACCTTCTGAAGCTTCTTGATTACCATTACCTTGGTAAATAGGGATATTACCGTTTAATGCTTTATCTATAAGTTTATCTGGATGATCAATTGCTTCTTTTACACCTGTAATGATAACTTTTTTACCTTTAAATCTCTCTAAATCCACTTGTTTATCACAGGAAACTATTATAGCTTCTGCCTTTTCAATTTCCTCTTTAGTAGGGGCGTTTTCAACACCGATAGATCCATTTGTTTCTACTTTTATTGATATTCCCATTTCATTTGCAGTTTTAATTAAAGATTCAGCAGCTAAATAAGTATGGGCAACCCCAACAGGACATCCGGTAACACCTATAATAAATTTACCTTTTTTCTTTACACTGTGAGTTTGATTAGTACTTTTAGTGAGAAGATTAAATACTTCTACACTATTATTAGCATTTACTATAGATTTTCTAATTTCATCATCTAACAGTTTAGCTGTGATTTTAGATAAACTCTTCACATGTAAATCGTTTGCATCCTTTGTAGAAGCAATTAGGAAAAAAATCTTTGTAGGTTTACCATCAAGAGCATCACAGTTTATACCTTCTTTACTTATTCCAACAGCAATGGAAGGTTGAGTAACTACATCAGATTTAGCGTGGGGCATTGCAATTCCGTTTTCAAGGGCTGTCGATATCTGATTTTCTCTTTCCATTACACCATCAATAAAAGAATCTAAATTTGAAATTCTTTTTTCTTTATATAGAATTTAAGAAAGTTCCCGAATAACTCCCTCCTTTGTATTAGATTTGAGTGAAACTTTAATCAGTTTTGCCGAGATTAGATCTTCCAAACGCATCAATATCCCTCCAAATTCTATTGTTTTTCACAAAATCATAATATCACATCACAACAAATTTGTAAATACAAATTATTAATAATTAATAATGCATAACATGTATTGAGTTAGGTAATTATAATAGTAGAATTCCTTTAGAAATAAGCTATAGTATTTAAAAAATGTAAAGAAACTATATGACTTGATAAATTATTAAAAAAGATGTAACATATGGGTAATTATAAATTTATGACTATTAATTTGGAGGTTGTAGGAATTGAAATATGTTGAGGTCTATAAAGATATAAAAAATAAAATACAAAAAGGAATATATAAGCCTTGGGAAGGTCTTGAAGGTGAAGAAATGTTATGTAGTTTATATGGCATAAGTAGAACTACAATAAGAAAAGCCATGGCTAAATTAAAACAAGATGGGTATATACACTCTAGACAAGGATCAGGGATTTTTGTTAATCCCCCTGAGTTCTATGAAGAAAAAAACTTAACCACCTTATCGGAGAGAATTGATAAGGATGATAATATCGAAAACATTATTTTAGAATTTAATGAGATTGATGCTTCTGAAGAATTATCAGAAATGTTCAATTTAAGGACAGAGAAAAAATTATATCATTATAAAAGATTAAGAAGAATTAATGGGATACCTCAAGTATTGGAGGAAACCTATATGCCACAATATCTTTTCAAGGATTTTTCAGAAGACAAAGCTAAAGGGTCCATATTAAAATATATGGAAGAAGAATGTGGTTACATAATTAGCCATGACTTGAAAAATATAAGTGCTATAAATATTGATAAAGAATTATCGGAGCTATTATGTATTGATGAGGGACAGGCTACCTTACAGATAGATCATAAAGTTTATCTTATGAAATCTGTACTGGCTCAATATACTAAAGAAATACAAGTAAAGAACAATATTCGATTTGTATCAGTGAGATAAGATAAAGGACTATTGCTTTTTAATAAGCTTTAAAGATAAACAAATTTATATTCACAAATTTAGTATGTTGTGCTAATATGACATTATGTAAAAATACATTATAATAATATTAGTCTATAAAAATAAATAAAATAAAAATTATTATAAAGGATGGTTAGAATGTATCCATTGAAATTTGAAAATTTGTATTATGAAAAAATTTGGGGAGGAAGAGATTTAGAATCATTCAGAGATAATTTAATAGAAGGAAATGTTGGTGAGAGTTGGGACGTTGCCTGCCATGACAATGGTATGAGCATAGTAGCTAATGGAAGATTTAAAGGCACAACCCTAGAGGATTTAATCAAAGAACATGGCTCTAAAATAATAGGAACAAAAATAAATGATGAAAAATTCCCTCTATTAGTTAAACTGATAAATTCTAGAGAAGCCCTATCAGTACAAGTACACCCAGACAATGAATATGCAAAAAAAGTTGAGGGTGAGTTAGGAAAGACAGAAGTATGGTATGTAGTAGAGGCTTCTGAGGGTGCAAATCTCATTGTAGGTACAAAAGATGGAGTTACAAAGGAAGATATAAAAAATGGTCTTGAAAATGGTAATATTGAAGAATACTTAAATAAAGTAGAAGTTAAAAAAGGTGATGTATACTTTGTAAAAAGCGGACTTGTACACGCTATAGGCGAAGGTCTTATAATACTTGAAATTCAGCAAAATAGTGATACAACTTACAGAATCTATGATTACGGTAGAGGAAGGGAAATCCATACTCAAAAGGCATTGGATGTAATAGATTTAAACTTAAGTTCAAATAAGAGAGATGGACTTAGATGCAAGAAAGAAGGGTATGAAAAAATCTATTTATGTCTTTGTAAAGAGTTTTCTTTAGAGCTATATGATATATCAGAAGGAGCAACAGAAAGTAGCGATGAAGAAAGATTTTATATATTTTCCTGTGTTGAAGGAAATGGAAAAATAGAGTATGACAATGGCTATGAGGTTATAAATAAAGGAGATAGCATATTGATTCCAGCTTCATTGGGACAATATAGCTTGAAGGGCAAAATGAAACTTCTAAAATCCTATGTACCCTCCGTGGACATGGTGCGCAAAGAAATATTAGATGTTATAGAGTAATAATTAAATAAGGTAATATATTAAAAATGCTTCCTATAAATTAGGGAGCATTTTTTAAATATGCAAAAAGTCATATATGAAATCTAACATTGGTGACTAAAGATACAAGAATTAAAATTGAGATTTTAATACAATATAAGCATAGAGATGATAAACAAGATATGGAGGGAGATTTATGAGAAAAATAGGTACGATTTTGTTGATAACACTGTTAATAATATCACTTTCAGGATGCAATAAAAATGATTTAGAAGACTTTAAGGCAGCAGTAGCTAAAACCCAGGAAATAAATAGGGGACAAATAAGTGTAAATAATATTACCGAAATGGACTTTGATACAAAGGGTTTAACTCCAGAAGAGATTAAGTACCAAAATTATTTTAAAAAAGTCGAAACAAACTTTAATGAAACCTTCAACAAGGAAGAAAACAAAATGATTTCTAGAAATTATTTTAATTTTGGGGGATTAGGCTTTGATATGGTGATATATATGGATGGAGAAGAAATGTATATAAAGATGCCTATGATTGGAAAATATTTAATGATTGATGAAGGAATTTTCCAAGCTTCCAATAAGGAAATAGATAAAAATGATGAGTTGTATGTGAAGGATTGGTTTATATCAGAAAATACCCAGAAGGAAATAACAGATACGTGGCTTAGTGTTTTAGAAGAGGAGAATGTATTTTCAGGAGAAGATAGTGTTATGTCTACCCCCGATGGCGAAGTGAAGGTAACCCATTATACTATAAAGTTAACTGGTGAAGAGACTAAGATATTATTGGGTAAGACAATAGATATACTATCTAAGGATCCTAATCTTGAAGAAAATGTTAATAAAATAATACAGGAAAAGACTAAAGAAACAGAAAAAATTAGCTTAGAAGAAAAATTTAAAGAGGTAAAGGAACTAATAGAGGCAAGTAATATAAAGGCAGTTAATTATAATGCCTATATAGACATAGATGGATATATAGTTAAAGAAGATTTAGAAGCTAGTATGAGCTTTATTCCAAATGAAACAAATAAATTAAAGGATTTAAAGTATTCAATGGAAATCAATAGATGGAGTATAAATAAGAAACAGGATTTTGAATTCCCAACTATAGATAGAGAAAACATCATTGATTTTCAAAAGATGAATCAAGAGATGCCTTCGATATTTGAAGATATTTTAGGCAAATAAAAATAGGGGGGAAAATAAATGTCCATCTTAAAAGTGGATAATATTTATAAAAGCTTTAAAAGGGTAAAGGCTGTTAATGGAATAAGCTTTGAAGTGGCTAAGGGAGAGGTGTTTGGACTACTAGGGCCCAATGGAGCAGGGAAATCTACAACCATATCAATGATATCAACTCTTATAAAGCCATCAAAGGGGGAGATATTATATAAGGGAGAAAGTATACTAAAGAAACCAAGGGCTATACAGAAAAAACTAGGTATTGTTCCTCAAGAAATAGCCCTATATCCAACATTAACGGGATATGAAAATCTCAAATTTTGGGGAAATATCTATGGTATAAGGGGAAGTCTTTTAAAGAAAAGAATAGATAATGTGGCACAAATAATAGGTATCAAGGATAGACTTAAGGATAAAGTGAAAAATTATTCCGGTGGCATGAAAAGAAGGATTAATATAGGTGCAGCTCTTTTGCATGAACCTGAGCTATTAATAATGGATGAGCCTACAGTAGGAATAGACCCCCAATCTAGAAACCATATATTAGATACTGTACTGGAGCTGAACAAAAATGGTATGACTATTATATACACTAGCCACTATATGGAAGAGGTAGAATACTTATGTAAACGTATAAGTATTATGGATAAGGGAAAAATAATTGCTTCAGGAACTAAGGAGGAACTAGTAAATATAATTAAAGGTCAAAAACAAATAAATATAAAATTTGATCAATTACATGGGGATTTAATAAAAAAATTAAGGGAAATTAATAATATAAACAAAATAGATATTTTAGATGGTGGAGTTATACTTACCATAGAAAATACAGAGGATATTTTTAAAGATATAATAAATAAGACCAGTGAAACCAATAGCAATATAGTTTCTATAGATGTAAAAAAACCAAACTTAGAATCAGTATTCCTACACCTTACTGGTAAAGCCTTGAGGGATTAGGGGGCAGTATTAATGAAAATATGGCATATGATTGCAAAGGATTTAAAGGTGATATTCAGTGATAAAAAGGCATTAGTTATAATGCTAATGATGCCTATCATACTAATCACAATACTTAGTTTTGCACTGGGTTCAAGTTTTTCATATGATGCAAATAATAGTAAAGTTAAATTGGCCATAGTAAAAAAATATGATATCAGAAGTGAAGAAGAAAAAATTGAAGAAAATGTAACCTTAGGATTATTTAGTAAATATATGGATGGAGAACAAATTGAATATATAAAAGAAAGTATAGGGGAAGTTGATATTGAAAAATTATTTTTTGAGGAATTTTTAGAAAATGATGATCTAAAAGAAATAGTAGAGTATTCCATAGAGGATGAAGAAATAGCCTTGAAACTTTTAGAGGATAAAAAGATATCTGCAATAATAATTCTGCCTCAGAATTTTATCTATGATATGCATATAAATCTCTTTACTCCCTTTAGAAATAAAGTAGATATAAAGGTAATTGGTCATCCCGATCTGTATATAGGCTATCAAGTAAGTGAAGGTATTGTTAAAGGTTTTACAGATGCAATCTCTTCTATGATAATTGGGAAAAATGTCTTTATTGAAACGGCCCTGGAAGAGAACCTAGGTTTAGAATCCATTGAAAAAATAGAAGAGCTTTCAAGGAGTTTTGGAGAGAACAATGAAGAATCTGGGATAAATATAGATAATATAAAAGTTAATGGCAAGAATCATATCTCAAGTTTTGATTACTATTCAGTGGCCATGATGACAATGTTTATATTATTTACAGCTGGTTATGGAAGCAAATCACTACTTAAAGAAAAAAATGATTTAACCTATCAGAGAATGATAATGGCTGGAACAGAAAGATGGAAGATAGTATTAGGAAAGTTTTTTACAATGTTTGTATTTGCATTATTTCAAATTAGTGTGATTATATTATATTCATCAATAGTCTTAAAGGTTGATTGGGTAAATTATCTGCTTTCATTATTGATAAGCATATGTGCAGCCTTAGCTGTATCTGGTCTTGGGATTATGATAGCAGCCATTACCTATAAAATAGGAAATTATACCATAGCCAATGGCTTTGAGAGTGCCTTTATTCAAATAATGGCTTTATTTGGAGGTAGTTTTTTTCCAGTAGATATAATGCCATCATTTATTCAGGGTCTTAGTAATTTATCTTTAAATGGTGTTGCCTTAAAGGCCTATCTTAAAATAATGATGGGATATGGTATTAATGAGATAATTTCGTATCTATTGATCTTGATAGGGATGACTCTAGTATTTACTATTATAGCTATAAATATATTAAATAGGGGGGAGGAGTGGAAAAATGCTAAGCATAATAAAGTTAAGGATGCTTGGACTAAGGGATGAGTATATAATATTTATAATTATGACAGTAATGGCTTTAGGGCTAACCTACGTATTTGGAAGCTCCATGGAAACATATAGACCCACTGTGCTTATAGTTGATGAAGATCAAAGCAAATACTCTATAATGATACAGGAGGAACTAAAAAATTTTAATGAATATAAGTATGTTATGAGTAGTTATGAAAATGCAATTAAAGATGTAGATGAAGGAAATGCAATTACGGCTTTAGTTATAGAGAAGGGATTTGAAGAAGAGATAAAGAAGGGTAAAAAACCAACCATAGGAATAATAAAGATTAAAGATGATATGGATATATTAGTATTAGAAAATATAGTATCAAGCACTACACTTAAAATCTTAGGAAATATTAAAATAGCTAACATTACTACTGATTATATTAGTAAAAATAAGGCTATTACAGATAATATGTTTGATAGGGTCTATAATAAAATAATTTCTGCGTGGAAATATAATAAACCTATTGAGGTAAGTGGTCAGCTAATAAATATAGAAGGTAATAATGAATTTGACAATTTAAAACACTATGCCATAGGATTTTCAATATTCTTTTCTATGTATACTATGGTATTTGGAATAGGAACCATATTAAATGACAGGCAGTATAATACATGGCATCGTATGCTAGTGTCTCCAGTATCGGAGGCGTCAATACTTGGTGGAAGCCTTATAGCCGCCTATTTTATGGGAGCTATTCAACTAGCAGTTCTAATACTTGCTGGGAAATATTTGTTTAATATAGATTGGGGGAGAAGTATAGCAGGGATACTAACCATAGGGGGGAGCTTTGTATTTGCAGTAACCTGTTTAGGATTATTTCTTTCAGGTATAGTAAAGACCCATGCACAGCTGGCCTCAATAACACCTGTTATACTAACTAGTACAGCTATGATAGGAGGATGTATGTGGCCCCTTGAAATAGTTAACTCAAAGGTACTTCTATTCTTGGCAAATTTCACTCCACAAAAATGGGCGGTGATGGGTATGGGTAGAATAGCTATATATGGTGAAGGATTTAAAGCTGCCATTATGCCATCTATTATTCTTTTGGTAATGGGAATAGTATTCTTTGCAGCCGGGGTAAAATTGGTCAAGATTGAATAAGAAATTGGTCTTGTTTTCAAGGCCCATTTCTTATTCATATCTAGGAGTTTCATCATCAACAAAATCTATGGAATAATTATTTCCATCACTTAATTTATCAATGTTATCTTCAAAAAGCCCCTTTCTCCTATCATGATATATTTCAAAGAATAAAACATCAAAGAATAGGGTCAGTATATCTTTTATAAGACTAATTACTATACCAATTGCCCCTATAACCCCTAGATATTGGGGCATAAAAGGCAAATCAAAATTAATGTTTTCACCTATTGTAAATCTATTTCTAGACTTATTGTTACGTCTATTGTTCTCAGTGAATATCCCTCTTATAATACTAACTATCAATACTAGCCAGAAGTTCTTCTTAACAAATTTTATACTTAAACTAAAGGCCCTTGATACATTACAGTCTTCATAAACAAGTATTACCTGCCAGAAGCTAATAAATAAAGAGAAAATACCTAAAGTAATTATAAGTAAAATCATTAAACCAATCCTAAACATACCAATGCTATTACCCATGACTATAATAATAGGAACAATAATTACAGCTGATAATATTAAAACCGCAAAAATCAGTAGGTGTCCAACAAATATCCTTCCCACATATTTTTTGATGCCAAACCAAAAGTCCTCCATGGATACATTATCATATATAACCCGTTGCTTAATCATAGCAAATCTACCAGCCTGTATAAATATGGAAAGTACTATTATAATAATACTTACAAAAATAAAAGATACAAATACTGATTGATTAAAATCCAATTCAATAGCAGACCAATCTCTAAAGGCTAAAAATAATATCATCATTGGAATTAAGGATAAAAGGAAATTAAATAGTGTTGGAATAAATAGAACAGGACTGTCTACCAATGTCCTAAAGCTTTTTTTGAAATAATTACCAAAAGTATCGTACATAAAACTCCTCCCATATAAAACTATTTAATAAATACTATTACATTATAACTGAAATAATAATATATATGGATAAAAATGAATGAATTTAATAAAAATGTAAGATGGAAAGAGAGGTGGCAAAATGGACATAAATCACTTTATCAGCTTAACCATCGAGCTTACCATAGGGTTTATAGCATTATTAATTATAACTAAAGTATTAGGAAAAACTCAAATAAGTCAAATTACTCCCTTTGATTTTATTTCCGCATTAGTACTTGGAGAAATGGTTGGTAATGCCATATATGATAAGGAAATCAATATATATTATATCATTTACTCCTTAAGTATATGGTCATTACTAATGTTTATTATTGAAAAGATAACCCAAAAGCTAAAGGGGACTAGAAGTATATTTGAAGGTAAGCCAGCTATACTTATAAGGCATGGTAAGATAGATTATGAGCTACTTAAAAAAGAAAAAATCGATATAAATGAATTGCTCACTCTTCTTAGGCAGAAGGAAGCCTTTTCTATTCGGGAAATTGAATATGCTATTTTAGAACCAAGTGGAGCTATGAGTGTACTTAAGAAGTCAAAATATAGTATGCCAACTATGGAGGATATGAATCTTCCATATAAACCAGTATACCTACCAATTACATTTATAATGGATGGAGAAATCATTTGGGATAATATTGAGGAGATGGGTTTTGATAAGCAGTGGCTAGAAAAAGAAATTAAAGCTTTAGGGATTAATAAAATAGAAGATGTCCTCTATGCAGAATGGAAGGAAGATGAAGGGCTATATGTGGTAAAGTATTAATTAAATTATGGGATCAAAACTGATCCCATAAAATTTACTTAAATTTATTTGTATTTTTTTTGCTTTCAGGACTGGCTGGTATACCTTCTATACCTAGTTCTTGGGTCTTATCATTAGTTTCTGTATAAAATCTAGCACTATCTATCATGTCCACATCTCTTTGGGGAGACCAAGGCATAAGATATGCGTTTTGAGTTTTTTCAATTATTGGAAAGTCCTTAGAATTATAGGTTCTATCAATAAGATTCATGGCTTCCTCTGCACTATTATACTCCCTATCATTTCCATGTTTATGCTTATTCATCAATATTTCAACTCCTTAAATGAAATTAAATAAATCTAATTATAGTATTTACTATATTTACTTAAATATTAATTCAGAAAATTTTGGAATTTACTATTTAAATTGCTTCTGTGGTAATATAAAATATAGGTAAAGAGAAAAATTTAGGAGTGAAGATTATGACTTATGATTCAAAGTTATCTTCTGAGTTTATGGACGAGCTTTTTGATGCAATATTGTTATTAAGGAATAGGGAAGAATGTTATAGATTTTTTGAAGATATCTGTACAATTAAGGAATTACAATCCATTTCTCAAAGGCTGCAGGTTGCAAAGCTATTACGGGCAAATAAGACTTATAATTATATAGAAGAAGTAACAGGTGCTAGTACTGCTACTATTAGTAGAGTGAATCGCTGTATTCACTATGGTGCTGATGGTTATAACATAATACTTGATAGGATGGATGAAATTAATAAAGAGCAAAAAGAAAAAAATGACTAAGGGTCTGCTTTGGATTTAAATGTTTATATATTAGAATGATTTATTTATAAAAATAATGGAGGGAAATAAATGGAAGATAAAACCTTCGAATTACTTACCAAAATGTATAATGAGATGCAAGAAGGATTTAAAAGAGTAGATGAAAGATTTGAGAAAATGGAACAGAATATGGTAAGATTAGAAAATAAAATGGAGGAGAATCATAAAGCACTATATGATGGATACAAGCAAAGTATAGAAGGTATAAATCTCATAAAGAATGAGATTAAGATATTAAGTGATAAGGTAGAAAATCAAGAGATTCAATTTAATGAGAAAATTACATAATTAATATTTTAAAAGTTAAAAAAGTTAACATAGAGATATCTCATTAGAAATGAGGTTTTAAATTACTATTTAACTTTAGATATTTGTAGATACCTCCTAATTATTAATTTGAAATTTATATGTTGTTAAGTAGCTTTACTAAAAGATTTTCTAGAATTTAAAGGAATTGTTCCTGCTATTAATGCTATGTAATGTAATAATGAATGAACTTTAGCTTTTCTAATACCTTTAGACCTCATATTCATACCAAAGGGACAATTACATTTATCTAGGATATTAAGAGAGAGAGATGAGCGACTTAATATTGTAAAAGACCCATTGTCTGTATTTAAATGATGTAAAGTAAATAAAGAGTGGATTGTCAAGAAAAAAGGTAATAACTATAGAAAAATTAAAACTTGGATTGTCAACCCTTTTTAAGACACTATTTTATCGGACATTAATATTCTATATTTCACAGGGATAAGGTAATTTAATGGTCCATGAATCCTGTGGTTATTGTATCAGTTCACATAATCAAATAGTAATTATTCAAATTCCTCAAAGCTTTAAAATATTCTATTAAAGGCAAATTCAGTTTTAACAACCCTATTTTTAAATTCATTGCCCCTGTCAGTATGTAATATTTTAGTGTCTTTAAAAGGTCTATTAACCTTTGTAAAGGTTTTATAAACAAGACCTACATCATTATTCTTACTAGCAGCGTAACCGATAATTGCACAATTGTATAGGTCTAATAATATGCATATATAATTCTACTTACTCTTAACATTTACGTAGGTTAAATCGCTTACTACCACCTCTAAAGTTCCTTTCCTATGAAACTCTCTATTAATTATATTTTCAATATTTTTCTCATTGTACTTTGATTCATAAATCTTTTATTGTTTAACTGTATAATTAGATATCAAACCATATTTTTTCAAAATGTAACCAATTCTTCGCCTAGAAACTTGATATCTTTTTTTATTTAAGGGTGAAAAAATTAAATATGATTTACAAACTTATAAACATGTTAAGGGTAAAAAACGTACCATTTTATTGTGGCAAAATATTTTTAATATTTAGTGTTTTTGACTATCTTTCTATAAGATATAATCATATTATAACTTGAGTTATAATATGATTATTTAAATTGTACAATTGAGATCTCAATTAATATGAATATCATTATAAGGAAGAGGTGAAACTTCTAAGCTTTGTAGTATTATAAATAAATTATTTTGGCAATAGAGTGATAAGTGATAAATTTTAGCATTAAATTTGACTTTGAAAAATAAGTGGTCTGCGTGAGTATGCTTTGGATTAAAGTAAGGTATTAGCAAATGGAAGAACCCACGATTTCTTTTGTCTGATATATTGCTAATATTTTTATAATTTTTTATAAGGCAATATATATTTGTATATTTTTGTAGTTAGGTTTATAACTAAGGGTATTAAACATAACTAAATCTCCTAGATTTTTAACTTTTAAAATAGAAAGGGATGAATTATTATGAGAGATAAATTGCAATCGTTTGCAGGTTCTATGATGATTCCAATTGTTTTACTCGTATTAGTGGGGTTTTATGTAAGTATTGCAAGTTCGTTTACTAATTATCTATTGAATGAAGGTACATTTTTACATACAATATTTACGTGTATTTCTAATATTGGATTTATGATAATGACATATTTACCTTTTTGGTTTGCCGTTGGAATTGCGTTTGGACTAGCTAAGAAAGAAAAAGGTTGGGCTGCTTTTAGTGGACTGATAATGTTTTTTTGCTTCAATAGTGTAATTGGTTCATATGCTGGATCCCATGGTTGGAATGCCGATACAACTACAGTTAGCTATTTAGTCGATAGTATGGGATGGCAACTTCAAAAAGCTCAGAACTTTAACGCATTATGGAAAAACATAGCTGGGATGTTTACTTTTGATATGGGTATTTTTAGTGGAATTTTGACTGGTATTGTAACTGCAAGCGTTCATAATAAATGGTACAAGAAAAGATTACCTAATATTTTTTCTTTTTTTAGTGGACCAAGATTTGTAGTTATATTGGTGACATTATTTTCAATTCCATTAGGAATTATCACTTATTATGTTTGGCCCATATTTGCTTCTGGGTTACAAAGTTTTACAAAGTTAATAACTAGTTCTGGAATTTTTGGAACTTTTCTATTTGGAGCAGCTGACAAAGCTTTATTGCCATTTGGAATACACCATTTGATTGCTTTTCCTATTGAATACACACGTGTTGGGGGGAGCTTAGAAATTAATGGTATTGTTTACGAAGGTGTAAGGAATATTATAATTGGTCAGTCTGCTGCACCAGATGTGACAGGATATATAACACATAACTTTACTACAGGTAGATTATTATTTCAACTAGGTGGGCTTCCAGGTGCTGCCGCAGCTATCTATGCAACAGCTAAACCTGAAAAGAAAAAAATGGTAGCTTCCATAGTCATACCTGCTGCTTTAACAGTAATGTTTGTAGGTATTTCTGAACCTATTGAATATACATTTTTATTTGTAAATCCTTTATTATATTATTTAATTCATGTTCCATTGTCAGGGCTTGCATATGTATTAGCTGAAATAACGAAGGTTTCTATTAATGGACATGCATTATTCTTTATGATACCAAATTTATTTCAACCTCAAAAAGTACATGCATTATCATTATTGTTTTTAGTACCAGCCTATTTTGCAGTATATTTTTTCTTATTTAGATGGGCGATACTTAAGTTTAATATTCTTACACCAGGTAGGAGAGATGATGAGGAAGAAAATATCAAGTTGTTTACAAAGAGTGACTATAGAGAAAAAAAGAATATAGAAAGTCAAAAAACATCAAATTTAGCGGAAAGTATTATAAGTCATTTAGGTGGTAAAGATAATATAGAAAGTGTAACAAATTGTGCGACACGTTTGAGGGTTACTGTTAAAGATCCTTCAGTAGTTGCACCAAATTCAGTTTGGGTTAAAGAAGTACAAGCTCAAGGTGTTGTAAGAAATGACAAAAGTTTTCAAATAATTTATGGTCCAAAAGTCATTTCGATTGCTACTGATGTTAAAGATGAATTGAAAATAGATTAAATATTATTGTATAACAAAAAGCATTCTCTTTAGAATGCTTTTTATGTATGAATGATTATTGTAGCTACAATTTAATGAATAAAAATAGAGATGTGAATGAGTGTATGTAATGCAATTATCCATAGGCTAGCAGATTATCTAGAAGGTAGCAATAATTTTACATAAGTATTATTAATGTTATAAGGAGCATTTGTGTAATTAACAAAAAAGAAGTTTCAAAAAATAATACTTCCAAGTAAAATAGAATTGCTTGTGAGGGGATGACAAAACTACTTTAGGGATGTATGTATAAATGAATTTTACACAAAATGATAAAATTAATCAAGTGAAAGAACATACTTTGTTAGATATGGGAGGTTTGTTGCCATAGGAGGTGTGGGTATTACCCCAAAGAAATCAAAATAATGACGCTTAGTTTACTATACTCAAAAACTTTTATCTAGTAGATGATACGTAGATATCATATCTATAAAATATGTTTTTAAAGCATCATGAAATTCTAAGATATAAGAAGAAATGTTAAGAAAAACTAAGATTATATAGGGAGGGATATTATTGCTAGACAATGTATTAGAAAGATTGATATATTATAAGGATTATATGAAACAAGATCTTTCAGAATTAATTGCAATTAATTCTGAAAGAGATTTATATACAAAGAGGGAAAAGGCTCCTTTTGGTATTGGTATTAGAAAATGCTTTGATAAAATGATAGAAATTGCACAAAGAGAAGGATTTATAGTAAAAGATTTTGATGGTTATGCCATGCATATCGAGTATGGGAAAGGATCAGAGATTTTATCTATACTAGGGCATTTAGATACTGTTGGTATACATGATATAGAGAAATGGAATAGTGATCCTTTTAAACTCGTTGAAAAGGATGGTTTTTGGTATGGGAGAGGTGTGAATGATAATAAAGGACCTATGATTGGTTGTTTATATGTATTAAAAGTTTTAAAAGAATTAGGATATCAGCCAAATAAAAAAATTAGAATTATACTTGGAGGAGCAGAAGAAACTACATGGGAATGTATGGATCACTATTTTAAGTATAATGAGATGCCAACATATGGATTTTCACCAGACGGAGATTTTCCAATAGTAAATTGTGAAAAAGGAATCGGCTATTATAAATATGTAGGACAAAAAAGCGAGAATAATGATGGGCTTTATAACATTATATCTATCAAATCTAATAGAGATATTACTAGAGTATGTTCTCGTGTTGAAGTTTGTGTTAAAACTCGGTCGCAAGATAAATTAATAAAGTTACTACCAGCTAAAGTAAAAACTTTTATGAAAGGGAATAATATAACATTTATTTATGAAGGTATATCAGCTAATGCTAGAAATCCTCATAAAGGGGATAATGCACTTTTTAAATTTGTTAAGGATTTTAAAGATATAGAAGGGTTGGACTCTAGATCACAAGTGTTAATTAATTTTTTGAATAATTATTTTGTTGATTCTTTATATGGAGAAAAAATTGGATTATATCACGAAGACATAGAAACTGGAAAAACTACAAGTAATCTTTCATATGTGATATTAGATAATAAAGGTTATGTTATTTCTTTTGATTATAGATATCCAAAGGGAATTAATTACGATACTGTTATAAATAAGCTTAAAGACATAGGAGTGAAAAATGATTTAAAGTTATTTACTATTAAACATATGCCTTTACATTATTTATCACCAGATAATAAACTGATTAATGCACTTAGGGCTGCTTATAAAACAATTACTGGTGAAACTCCTGAGCTATTATCAAAGGGTGCATCTAGCTATGCAAGGACATTGACCAATGGTGTTGCATTTGGGCCTACATTTCCATGGGATATAGCCAACTCACATAAACCTAATGAGAATATTAATATCCATAATTTTATTAAAGCTCTGCTTATATATGCTGAAACCATAAAATTACTATGCTGATAATTAATGTATTTATTAAGTAGCGAGGTGATATCATGAATATACGGATTATGAAAATTATTAGTATTTTGTTAGATAGTAATAAATATATAACAGTTTCTTCAATTGCAAAAACATTAAATGTTTCAAATAAAACTATTAGGAACGATTTGAATGGTATGGGAAGACTATTGTCAGATAATAATCTGAAACTTATTAGAAAACCAGGCGTTGGTATTCGTATTGAGGGAACTGAAAAAGCAAAGTTAAAAATGATTTCAAACATTAAATCGTATAAACAAGTAAGTACTCAATATACTTCTTTTGATAGACAGCTTTATATACTAAGTGAATTATTAACAAGTGACAAAAACATTACTACATCGACTTTACAAAATGAGCTTTTTATTAGTAGGCCTTCAGTTTACAATGATTTAGAAAAAGTAAAACAATGGTTGTTAGAAAGAGATATATGTTTAATATGTGATAATAAAAAGAGAATTACAATTGAAGCTGGAGAAAAAAGAATAAGAAAAGCAATATTTGACCTTTTTTTCTTAAGTAAGGAATATGATAAAACCGTTGACATGATAGGGATTATTAACAATTTTAATAATGCTAATTATGCTTCAGTCAATTATTTTTCATATTCTCAGAAAGAAGATGTTTTGGGAGTTGATTATAAAAAAGTTAATAAGATTGTTTTAAAATTACAAAGAAAATTAAACATCAAATTTACATTAAATGATCTAATAAGATTGACTATTAAATATTGTATAGCAATTTCAAGAATGATGAAAGGCAAGTATGTAGTTATGAAAGAATCAACTCTATATGAACTTAAAAAATTGAGTGAATTTGATAAGATGTTTGAAATAGCTGAAGAAATTGGGAAGGAATTTGATATTACTGTGTCTACAGAAGAGGTAGGTTATTTATTTGGTATTACTATTGTATCGAGAACTCATTTTGACGATGGTAATTGGAATATAAATGAGAAAATGTTAGCTATAAATAGAATTATTGCTCAAGAGATTATTTTACTTACAAAACAAAGATATTATATTTCTGATGAGAAAGATTTTTATAATGGAATTTTTCATCATTTAAAATCTGTAACTAATAAGATTAAATATGGGTTGGATTTTGAAAATGATTTTGTAGAGGATATCAGAAAGAATTATCCAGACGAATTTGAAATTGCTTTTAAAAGCAGGTCTATATTTGAAGAATATTATAATTATGAGATTCCAATAGAAGAAGTAGGTTATATTGCATTACATATTGCTGCAGCAATAGAAAGGAGCAAAAAACCAATTTCTGCTTATATAGTATATTCATCAAGTTATAGTGAAATTAAACTTATGGTAGAAATTATAAAAAATAATTTTAGCCAGGTATCTATCAAAAAAGTAATACCTATGTCAATGATTAATGATGTTAACTTTGAGGATACAGATTTAATAATTACAACACAAAAACTTGATGAAGAACTGGATAGTAAGACAGTACTTTTACCTACTGCTTTGGTGTACGAAGATATTCATAATTTAGGTAAGATAGTTAAACAAATATATGAGAAACAAAATAATGCAAAGTTAAAAAAGTACCGTAATATGAGGTAATTTGTTTTACAGTAAAGAATTATTTTGTATGTTAAGATATTAATATAAAAGTTGAGGGAGTGATAATATGAAACATATTAAAATTGCTGCAGGCTTAGCTCATGTTGATTATGGAAATATTGCAGGTGTAGTAAAAGAAGCAGTAGACGCTGGTGTTGATTATGTTCATTCAGATGCTGCTGATATGTATGATTTAAAAAATATGCAGTTAATGGGAGGTCATCAGATTATCCAAGGGATCAGGCCTGTTACAGATAAACCTATTGAGTGTCATTTATACACTGAATCATGTGACAGATTATTTATTGAAAAAATTGCAGATGTAGGTACCGATATGTTGATTTTGCCTGCTGAGCATTTTATTGGTGCACAATTAGCTTATATTATTAACTATTGTCGTGAATTTGGAATGAAATTTGGATTAACACTTGGATGCTATACTCCTTTATGTTTTGTTGATGAATCTATTTATGATATCGATAGATTGCATATAGTTACTCATGGTGTAGATGAAACTGATGGGAAAGATAATTGGGGTTGGAGAAGAAGTGTCATTGATCTTGTAAAAAGAGCAAGAAAATTAATAGATGAAAAAAATCCAAACTGTGAGTTAGCTATAGACGGCGGATTAAGACATAATAATATCGAGCCTTTAATTGAATGTAATCCAGACGTAGTTGTATTTTCATCTGCAATATTTAAAGATAAAGATGGAATTGCTTCAGGGGTACAACATTGTAGACAAGCTATAGATTTAGCTGCAAAAAAGTATAATTTGGAGTAAGTGTTTTAGGTGGTGAAATGGATGTTTAAAAAACTCTTTAACAAAAAAGAAAAGTTAATTTGGGTAGCTCCATTGACTGGAATTGTGAGAGTAATTACTGATGCACCAGACCTAGTTTTTTCACAGAAGATGATGGGAGATGGGATATGCATACAACCAACTGATGGTAGAGTGTATTCTCCTGTAAAGGGAGAAATTGTATCGATTTTTCCTACAAAACATGCTATTGGGATTAGATCAGATAAAGGATATGATATATTAATACATTTTGGTATAGATACGGTTAAGCTAAATGGTGAGGGATTTAAGCTTCATACTAATGTTGGAGATATGGTTGAAGCAGGAGATATATTGCTTGATGTTGACATTGATGAGATAAAAGATAAAGTTCCTTCCTTAGTTACAGCTGTAGTAATTACTAATCTAAAAGATAAGCATGTTAATGTATTGACTCTTGGAGAAGTCGAGCAAGGAGATAATGTCATTTTGGAAATAGAATAATAATATAAAAAACAAGGTTATTAAAATTGATATGATACTTCCAAAGTAGATATTGTAATTAATCAAATTACAAATCTACTTTGGAGTTTTTTTATGGGAAGAAAACTTAAATTTAGTAAAGAAGAAAAAATCAAAGTATGAGAAAAATACATTAAGAAGTATGGTAGTATCAAAAGTATAAGTAAAGAAATTGGATATAATCCTGAAGACTTCAACAAAGGTATTTAAAATATACAGTAGATTATATAATGAGCAAAGATTTCAAAAAAATTAAGGTGCTTGGTTCCGATTGTATATCGTAATCAAGCACTCTATTGTGTATAAATTTTAATTTATTTTGTTATCTTGATTGTTTTGCGGCAATAATAATATTTTGTAGATCTTCTTTGCTACCAAATGGAAGAAAATTAAGTACTGGACAATTAATGATTGCATCAAATTGTTCATTTGTTATTTTGTAATCTTCAAATTTGTAATAAAGGTCAATTTTTTTGAGAAAATCAGTAATTATATTACTTAATTTTGATGCTGCTTTTTCATCAGAGGTTGTTATTAGAGATTCATCAAATATTCTAGCTATAGTAGCGAATTTTGTAATATTTAATTTATATTGATGTTGTAAACACTGTGGAAATATTAGAGCCAAAGCCTCACCATGACTTATTCCTGTAACTCCACCTATGACTTCACTTAATGGATGTGGTGTAGATGCCCCAGCATTTGATAAAGAAATTCCTGCTAAAGTTTGAGCATACATTAGTTGTTTTCTGTAATTAACATTTTTTAAGTCTTTTATTGCCTTAGGTAAATATTTCCTAATAGTTCTTATTGCTTCGATGGATGCTAGTTCACTAAACATAGAAGCAGATGGATTTATATAACTTTCAAAAGCATGGCAGAAAGCATCAAACCCAGTTGAAGCTGTTAATCTTTTGGGTAGAGTTACTAATAAATTTGGATCTAGAATAGCGATGTCAGGGTAATTTAATTGATGAAATATAGTATTCTTGTTTTTACCAACAGAAATAACAGCTGCCTGTGTTACTTCGGAACCAGTTCCTGCCGTAGTTGGTATAGCGATATGAGGTATATATTTAGCACATACGGTTTTATATGTTGCATGTGGGTCGGTATAGGTATTAAAAATATGATTCCAGTCAATTTCAGTATGTTCATTAAGTAAACATATAATTTTACCAGTATCAATACTTGAACCTCCACCTACTGATAAAATAAAATCAATATTGTTTTTTTGAAGAAGCTTGATTCCATGTTCTACGATTTCTATAGTTGGATTTGGAATAACTTTATCGAAATGAATAACTTCAAATTTATTGTTGGTTAAGATTTTTTTTACTCTTGAAAAAAGTTCGTCAAGAGGAGGGACATTTTTAGTAGTAACTAATAAACATTTTCTACCATAGGATTTAGCGATATTAGGAAGTAATTCAATATTATTTATACCGAAATGTAATTTTGTTGGGAGACTAAAATTAAAATTCATATTCTCAACTCCTTATTTTTAGAACTTTTTGCTATTAAATTTGACAATTTTACATACTTCGGGAGACCATTTTCAACACTAATTTTAGGTTGGCCCATAATTAATGGAGAAATATAATTAACTGCTTCTTGAGTAACATTATTACCTTCTTTATTAATCCATTCTTTAGGGAAGTATTTTGTGCTGTTGGCAACATTAGCAGCGTCAAGTACAAAACATTTTGAAATATATGGGGAATTATTAATTCTTTTTATTCCTATCATACTTCCACTTTTGCCTTCAATTGAATATTGAAGTGCTGTTTCACCTATATTAAAAGATTCATTAATATCCACTTGAGATGCACAGTGCATGGCACATCTTTGGGTTGTTGATATTTCAAGAGCTCTGACTTTAGGTACGATTGAGTTTTCAAGAAGTAATTGCTTTAAATAGTAACATACACCACCTAATTGTATATGACCAAATTTATCTATTGAAGATTCTTTAAAAATTTCACTTATAAATTTACCGTTTTCATTTTTGATTCCTTCTGCAACTACTATGAAAACATGGTTTTGATTTTTTAACTTATTTTTCACATCATCTAAAAATTTTTCAATACTGAAGATTACTTCAGGCAGATAGATAAAATCTGCTACTTGTTTAGAATCAATTTTTGCTAAAGCTGCACTAGCAGCTAACCATCCAGTATCTCTTCCCATTGTTTCTAGGATAAAAACACTTTTTTGTGTATAAATTTCTGAATCAAGATAGTTTTCTAGTACTGTAGTAGCAATTAATTTCGCAGCACTGCCAAATCCAGGTGAGTGGTCCATTTTTAACAAGTCATTATCAATTGTTTTTGGGATTCCAAAGAATTTAGTTTTTTTATTGTGCAGTTCTCCATATTTGCTTAGCTTATAAACTGTATCCATAGAATCATTTCCACCAGCATAAAAGAAAGATTTAATATTGTATTTATCTAGGATTTTAAAAAGTTTTTCATATTCTTCATTACTTTCCTCGTATGGCTTTAGCTTATATCTACATGAACCTAAAGCAGATGAAGGAGTATACTTAATTAAATTGATTTCTTCCATGGATAGATTTGACAAATTAACAATATTTTCATTTAAAATACCTTCAATTCCATTTATTCCTGCGTAAACATTATCATAATGCTTAATTTCTTTATTTTTACTAATAATCCCCATGATGCTTGCATTAATCACAGAAGTAGGACCTCCTGATTGAGCTACTATACAATTATTCATATAAAAACTCCTTTCAAATCATTATTAATGTCCATAGTTTTTAATACTATCTGGTGAATAACAGATTTTATATAATCTGTACTATGTTTTCACAAAAATATTGTTAACAATGTTAAGGATTAATTATTTTATATATAGCGTGAGCTACTCCATGGTTATTATTATCTTTTGTTATGAAATCTGCTTGTTTTTTTACTATATCTTCAGCATTTTCTACAGCTATAGATAGACCGGTAAAGTTTAGCATACTAATATCGTTATAATTATCGCCTATTGATATAATTTGATATGATTCAATTCCTTTTTCCTTTGTGTATTTTTTTAATGCATTTCCTTTTGACACACCTTTGTTCATTACATCTAGTAAAATTTTATCTGACTTGTATGATTCAATATTATCAATTTTACTTAGTTCATTATTTATTTGTGAACATAAATTAGGTTGTTCGGTTATTATGAGTACTTTTATTAACTTTTCATTTCTTTTTATAATTTCATATATATCATCTACTATTTCAAAGGGTATTTTATCTTCGTTATTATGAATTTTATTATATTCTAAAATATATTCACTTTTGGAAGACATACTGTCAGCATATATAGTTTTCTCTCCATACAATAAGAAAGGGACATTATATTTTTTACATATTTTTATTGTGTTTACTACTGATTTTTTTTCCATATCATTAATATATAGAGTTTCGTTTGTGAATATATTTCTTATTAATCCTCCATTACATGAGATAACAGGAGTTTTAATGTTCAGTTGTTTTACGTATGGTTTTACCATAGTATCTAGCCTTCCAGTTGCAATCATAATTTCTGTTCCCAGTTTTTTTAGTTCTGTTAGAGCTTTAAGATTTTCCCTGCTAATATTTTTGTTATTGTCTAGCAGAGTTCCATCTAGGTCAGTTACAAATAATTTATAGGTTTTGTTCATTAAATACCACCTCCATTAGATTAATTTGTAAAGTTAGTTGTACCAAATTCAAATTTGTAGAATTTAATAAAATACCTTATTAGGTACTTCTCTTATTGAACTTTAAATATTTTTAACATTAAATCAATTGTTTTAATAATAATTAATAGAGAAATCATAGAATATATTGCTGTTTTATAGTCATGGCTTACTATACCTGAACTAATTACAACAGAACCATCTAGTATAAATAAAAAAATAGGTATTTTTATTGAAGGAATGAATTTGTTTAATAATGACGCAGCTAAATCTGTACCACCTGTAGTTGCACCTTTTAACAAGGATATTCCAATTCCTAAGCCTACTAGAAATCCTCCTGCTATACTAGCTACAAGGAAATTATTTGTAACATGAACTTGAGGTATTATCCTTATAAATAGAGGGCACATGCAAGTTATGTATAATGTTTTGATTCCAAAAGTTTTGCCTAAAAATTTAATTCCTAATAAAAGTAAAGGGATGCTTATACCTAAATATATAAAATCTATTGGTATTTTTAAGACCTTATTCATAATTACTGAAAACCCCGTTATACCACCAGGAGCTAAAGAGTGTTCTTTAATAAATAGATTTACAGCTAAAGCCATAAGCAGGCTACCAAATGTGATGGTAGAAAAATCAATTATTAATTCATGGTTATTATAAATTTTTGAGTTTTCCATAGCGATATTTACCTCCGTTGATTAGTACATTTTTATTTTCTTCACTGGGTTCACTTAATTATATCTAAACTAAATTTAATCTACAATGTACCTAAGATGTATAATTATTACCGTTTCTTTGTGGTAATGCTTGAGGGGTTAGAAAATAGGACTAATAAAGACATTACTATATCTAATAATTGATTAGATGATTTTAGATTCCAAAGATTGATTTATGATAAAACTTATCACTACTTTAAAATTTTATTAAAGAGAAGCTGTCCGTAACGAGTTCTTGATGGTATGCTCATTATTATCAATAAATTGCAGAGATTTCTCATGAAATACACGTATTATTTTAGGTCAAGAAATGTTTGAACCTAAAAATGATAGTTCGGATAAAAACAAAATGGCATTTAAATCATTGTTTTCTTCATAGCCCTACAAGTGTAGAAACTGTATTAATATTTATAAATAGCATTTAATTTAGTGTAACTATATTTTTTCGGTGTATTAAGATTATTTGTGGAAAAAGGCATGCTTCAGATAGATATTGTAGAAAATATAAGAGATGAAAGATTTATTTATAGAAGATAATTGAAATAAACCAATAATTGTTTAAAAACTTATATTTAGTAAAATCAAATTTCACATTGGAAATTTTGTGTAAAATCTCTGTTGTTGAGGCCTTAATATTGACTTATTTTTCATATAGGTTTAAAATATAGATAAAAGACATATGAAAGCTGGGGAGCTGAATTAATTCGGCTGAGAGGAAGATGTACTGCTTCGACCCATTTCACCTGAACTGGATAATGCCAGCGAAGGGAGCATATAGTTTAATTAAATGTTTTGATTTTGACTATACTACCCTTTATCCAGCTTAGGATAAAGGGTTTTATATTTTAACTAATAATTGGAGGGAATCAAATGGCAAATATTAATGTGAGTTTACAAGTGTTACCTAGAGTACCTGATGAGAAAATATACGATGTAGTAGACAAAGTTATTAATTACATCGATTCTTGTGGGGTAAAATATGAAGTAGGACCTATGGAAACTACTATGGAAGGAGAGTTAGATGAACTTTTAGAGATAGTTAAAAAGGCCCAGGATATATGTGTTAAGGAAGGGGCTACAAGAGTGCTATCAGTAGTTAAGATTGACTATAAACCTGAAGGTGTGACTATGGATGAGAAAGTTGGAAAATATAGAAGATAAATTAATACCCACCACATTCATTTTAATACTTATTGCAGTATGGGAGTTTGTCACAGAGGGAGGACATGTAGAAAAATATATTCTGCCTTCTCCCTCCGACATAGTAAGTACTTTTTTTAAGATATTATCAGACCTTAAGGTACATATTCTAGCAACTTTGCAAGAAGCCCTTATAGGTTTTGTTTTAGCAATATTATTTTCTTTAATACTTGCTATTCTAATGGATAATGTACCATTTATAAAGAGGGCCCTGTATCCATTATTAATTATTTCTCAGACTGTACCTATTATAGTACTGGCACCTTTATTTGCAATATGGTTTGGGTTTGGGATATTGCCTAAAATAATTGTAGTAACTATTGTGTGTTTTTTTCCCATAGTAGTAAGTTTATTGGAAGGCTTAGAATCTGTTGATACAGACCTATTGAACTTAATGAAATCTATGGGAGCAAGTAAAGTACAGATATTTTATATGGTCAAGTTTCCAGCTTCCCTAACAAGCTTTTTTTCAGGTCTTAAAGTGGCAGCTACCTATAGCATAATGGGGGCTGTTATTGGAGAATGGCTTGGAGGGAAGGTAGGACTTGGACTTTATATGATTAGGGCTAAGAAATCCTTTGCATTAGACAAAGTCTTTGCAGTGATAATTATAATTGTTGCACTTAGTATGATTGTATTTAAAACCGTTTCATATTCACAAAAATTACTTATGCCTTGGAGCAAGGAAAAATAGAAGGAGGAATTCAAATGCTAAAGAAATTAGGATTATTTGTATTAATACTTAGTTTAATGGCTTCAATGCTTATGGGATGTCAAGGAGATATTACAGAGGAGCCTCAAACAAATGAAGTAGAGGAAAAAGCTAATGATGAAAAACAAGAAGAGGCAAAGGAGCTTGAAAAACTAACCTTTGTATTAGATTGGCTGCCAAATACAAATCACACTGGAATATATACAGCTTTAGAAAGAGGATACTTTGAGGAAGAGGGAATAGATTTAGAAATAATACAGCCAGCGGACACAGATGTTAACACCCTTGTTGCAACTGGTCAAGGAGATATAGGAGTAAGTTTCCAAGAGCAAGTGACCTATGCTAGAACAGCAGAAAATCCATTACCTATAAAGGCTATAGCAACAATTATTGAGCATAACACATCAGGATTTGCAGCACCTACGGAAAAGGGAATAAAGACTCCAAAGGATTTTGAAGGTAAAATTTATGGTGGTTGGGGAACTGAGCTTGAAACAGCTTTCCTAAAGGCCCTTATGGAAAAGGAAAATGCAGACTTTTCAAAGCTTGAAATTATAGATTTAGTTAGTGCAGATTTCTTTACAAATGTAAAGAAAGACGTTGATTTCCAATGGATATACTATGGTTGGGATGGAGTAGCAGCTGAAGTTAAAGATTTTCCAATAGATTTTATAAAGCTTCAAGATGTGGACCCACAGCTTGATTTCTATACTCCAGTACTTATTGCTAATGAAGACATAATTAATAATAATCCAGAATTAATTAAAAGATTTTTAAGAGCAGCAACTAAAGGATATGAATTTGCAATAGAGTCTCCAGAAGAAGCAGTAGAAGATTTATTAAAGCATGCACCAGAAACAGACAGAGAAATTGCCATAGCTAGTCAAAAATATTTAGCTGAAGAATATAAAAAAGATTCAGAAAGATGGGGAGAAATGAAGCTAGAAATATGGGAAAACTTCGGAAATTGGATGTATGAAAAGGGGCTTTTAGAAAATGAATTTAATGCAGAAGAGGCCTTTACAAATGAATTCTTACCACAATAATGTTAAATTAGAAGTTAGAGAAGTTAGCCATAGTTTTGAAGATTTATCGGTTGTAGATAATGTGTCCCTTTCCCTTAAGGAAAATGAGTTTGTGTCATTATTAGGGCCAAGTGGAAGTGGTAAAAGTACAATATTTAATATAATCGCAGGATTATTAAAACCTAATAAAGGTAAAATTATCATTGACGGACAAGACTATACAGGAAGAACTGGAAGGGTAAGCTACATGTATCAAAAGGATCTTTTGCTTCCTTGGAAAAAAATTATTGATAATGTAGCCATTCCTTTAATTATTAAAGGAGTAAGTAAAAAAGAAGCGAGAGAGAAGGTAAGTGAGTATTTTAAGATATTTGGATTAGAAGGATTTGAACATAAATATCCCTTCCAGCTTTCCGGGGGAATGAGACAAAGGGCAGCACTTATGAGAACATATATGTTTTCTAAGGACATAATTCTTTTAGATGAGCCCTTTGGAGGACTGGATGCCATAACAAAACAAAGGATGCAGTATTGGCTCATGGAAGTCCTTGAAAATCTTAGTGCATCAGTACTTTTTATAACCCATGATATTGAAGAAGCAATATTTCTATCAAATAGAATATATATATTATCCGATAGGCCTGCCAATGTTAAAGAAGAACTTAAAGTAGATATACTCCAGCCTCGGAATAGTGATATTATAACGACACCGGAATTCAATGATATCAAAAAACATATTATGGAGATTTTATAAAAGGATGTGGTGAAATGGCTGTTTTTGATAAAGAAGCAGCATCATATGATGATTGGTACAAAACTAAAATGGGCAATTTCATTGATGAAGTAGAAACTAATTTAGCATTTAGACTTTTTAAACCTACTGAAGGAATGAAGGTCCTTGATATTGGCTGTGGAACGGGAAACTTCAGTATAAAACTTGCCAAAATGGGATGTGAAGTAATAGGTATAGATGTATCTAATGAGATGCTAGAAAGGGCAAAAATAAAGGCAAAGGAAGAAAATCTAGATATTAAGTTTTACAATATGGATGTATATAACATTAATTTTAAAGATGAAAGTTTTGATGCTGTATTTTCTATGGCTGCCTTTGAATTTATCAAAGAGCCTCAAAAAGCTATAAATGAAATATTCAGGGTGGCTAAAAGGGGTTCTCAAATCCTTATAGGAACTATAAATAAAGATAGTAAATGGGGAGAGCTATACTTAAGGGATTCTTTTAGAGAAGATTCAGTATTTAGCCATGCAGACTTTAAGACTATGGATGATTTAAAATCCCTAAATCCAGAGCATTTAATTGATACGGGGGAATGTCTATTTATTCCACCAAATATTGATGAGGAAGAAATAAATATTGAAAAAGAAAAAGAACTTTCCAGTAGAGAAAGAGGTGGCTTTATATGTGCCCTATGGAAAAAATAGCTTCCTGTGAAGTATCCTTTTTACCAGTAATGAGTAAAGATTATCTAGGGGATATAAATGAAGTTTTAGAGATTATTAAAGGTTATGATTTGGAATATAATATTGGAATTTTATCTACTACAATAAGGGGAAGTAAAGAGAATATATTTAAACTCATAAAAGAGATTTATGATAAGATGGATGAAATAACTACCTTTACAATAGATATTAGAATATCGAATATATGTGGATGTGGTAAGTAAAAAGATACCCCACTAGATTATAGAATATAGCTATAATTTAGTGGGGTTTTGTTGGAGAATATTCCTAAATATTTCTTTAGTAGATAAAATATGATTAAGTAGTGGGTGATCATTAATACACTGCACTATTGTCGTGCCCTCAATCATATAAAAACTTCCTGATTTCATTTCTTAAATCCAGTGTACTTAAGGCAATAATTAATGACAATAAAATTGACTAAAACACTATACATTTCCATTGACATTTAGTAAAAAGAAAAATAGAATAATAGAAAATATAGTTTGAATTGAATATTTGCGAAATATTATATTATGTGGTGATAACTATGGAAAAATATATAATTAAAAAAGTTTTAAGCAATAATGTAGTTTTAGTAGAAGAAAATAACCAGAATTTCATATTAGTAGGAAAGGGCATAGGATTTGCAAAAAAAAAGGGTACTATTATAAGTAATCCTGAAACCATTGAAGAAAGATTTATATCCTTAAAGGGTTTAAAAGAAGATGAATATGAAAATTTCCTAGAAAGTGTAGATCCCAAAATCATAGAAATATCTAAACAAATAATTGGAATGCTAGAGGATGAATTAGAGGAAAAATTAAATCCGAATATACATGTAGGATTTATAGATCATATAAATTTTGCCATTAAAAGATTAAAGGAAGGTATAGACATAGTAAATCCCTTTTTATTTGAAACTAAAATCCTTTATCCAGTAGAATATAGATTAGCTAAAAAATCCATAGAAATATTAAAAGAGAATTTAGGAATGAATATTCCAGAAGGGGAGATTGGTTTCTTAACCCTTCATATTTATGGTGGTAGAAAAAACAAGAGTAAAACGGAAGTTTTAGAAAATCCTATGATGATTAACAATATAATTGAACTTGTTGAAAATAAGATTAAAGTCAAATTAGATAAACAGTCATATATAGGTAGACGGTTTACTATGCATATTATAGGAGTAATAAATAGAGTTTTAGACGATAAATGTAGTAAAAATCCATTTATTTCAAAAATAAAGGATGAAATAAAATATGAACTATCCATAGCCTATGACATATCTAAAATTATGGAAAGAACCCTAAAAAAGACTATACCAGAAGATGAAATAGGATATATGGCCCTTCATTTATACAAAATTAATAATACAAAAGCCAATGAAGATTAAATATACCAAGTCGAAATATGTAAAAAAAAATCAAAAAAATAATTGAACGAGAAAACGTTTTATGATATAATCATACAATGAGTAACCATTCAAAAATATTCCCTAAGTAATACTTATTTAAAGTATATCTTACGTGTTACTGATTCGATCAGGCATGAGTAAAGGATTTTGTGAAATGAAATAATTCGTTTCACTCTTTTACCCATGCTTGTTTTTGTTTTATGAAAATTAAAAATGGAAAGGAGATTTAAATGACATCAAGCATTATAGTCATAATTGTTTTAATTTTAGTTGTTGTCTTCTTTGTTTACAAAGGGTTAAAAAACAATTCAAATGTCAAATCTTCTTCCGATGGTGCTTTAATCAATACTATGGTAGATAGTAAAAAAATAGAAACCGATGATTTGGCAATAAATGTTTTAGAAGCTTTAGGGGGAAAAGAAAATATAAAGCTTGTAGATGCTTGTATAACTCGTTTGAGGATAAATGTTCATGATGTAAGTAAGGTAAATAAGGATAGATTAATGGCTCTTGGCTCAACAGGAGTTTTAGAGTTAGGAAATAGTATTCAAGCTATATTTGGATCAAAATCAAACCAATTAAAATTACAAATAAATGAAGTTATGAAAGACAACCTTTTTACTAAAAATATAAAGAAAGAAGATTACTTTAATTCAAATAATCAAGACAAATATTTATTTGTGGCTCCCTTAACTGGTAAAATACTTGATTTAAAAGATGTACCAGATAAAGTTTTTTCATCTAAGATGATGGGAGATGGATTTGCAATAAATCCCACAAATAATGAAGTGGTATCACCAGTAAATGGCAAAATAGCAACTATATTTCCAACTAATCATGCAATTGGAATTATGGCAGATAATGGACATGAGATATTAATTCACTTTGGTATAGATACAGTAAACCTCAAAGGAGAAGGATTTGAAATTCTTGTTGATGGAGGCGACGTTGTAAAGGCAGGTCAACCTATACTTAGAGTTGACCTTGAAAAAGTAAAAACAAAAGTACCTTCAACTATAACTCCAATAATCTTTACAAATCTTTCTGAAGAAGAAAAAGTAGAATTTAGGGCAGGAAAGAAAGTAAAGAGTGGAGATGAAAATATAGTACAAATCAAAAAATTATAGTTCATGAGTCAATAATTTTATAATAACATTAATAAATTTAGGAGGAGATAATAATGGAAAAAGTAGTAAAAATACTAAACAAATCAGGATTACATGCGAGACCAGCGGCGATGTTGGTAAAAGCAGCGTCACAATTTAAATCAGATATAAATATTGAACATCAAGGAAATGTGTTAAATGCAAAGTCAATAATGAATGTAATGAGCATGGGAGTAAAAAAAGACGAAGAAATAAAACTTATAGCTGATGGTCCTGATGCAGAAGAAGCTATTAATGCTTTAGTGGAACTTATTGAATCAAAATTTGATGAAGAGTAGAGAGGAGTTATAAGTATGAAAAAAGGTACTGGAGCTTCTCCAGGGATAGCCTTAGGGAAAGTATTAATAATTAAAAATGAAGAATTAATTATTGAGAAAAAAAGTATTGATAATATTGAAAATGAAAAGGCAAGATTTGAAGATGCAGTTAAGGAATCTAAGGAGCAACTTCAAAATATTAAAGAAAAAGCTTCTAAGGAGTTAGACCCAGAAAAATCCGCTATATTTGATGCCCATATTATGGTTTTAGAAGACCCAGAATTAATGACAAGTACTATGAATAAAATAGATAGTGAAAGTGTAAATGCAGAATATGCCTTTGAAGAAATAATAAAACAATTCATATCTATTTTTGAATCCATGGACAATGAATATATGAAAGAAAGAGCTTCTGACCTAAGGGATGTATCAGGTAGAGTATTAAGAAACCTTACTAATACAAAAAGCATAGATTTATCTGTTCTTGATGAAGAAGTTATACTTGTTGCAGAGGATTTAACTCCTTCAGAAACTGTAACAATGGATAAGAAAAAAGTTCTTGGCTTCTTAACAGATATTGGGGGAAGAACTTCCCATACAGCAATAATGGCTAGAAGTTTAGAAATACCTGCTGTAGTTGGACTAAAGGATATTACAAAGTCTTTAGAAGATGGAGATTATGTAGTATTTAATGGTGAAACTGGAGAAGTAATTATTAACCCAAGTGAAGAGGAAATAAAAAATTACGAAGAATTAAAGGCTAAATATTATGAGGAGAAAAAGGAATTAGAAACATTAATAGGTGAGGAAAGTATTACAATAGATGGTAAAAAGGTTGAATTAGCAGGAAATATAGGAACTCCAAACGATATTGAAGGACTTATTAAAAATGATGCTGAAGGAGTAGGACTATATAGAACTGAATTTATTTATATGGATAGAGATTCCCTTCCAACTGAAGAAGAGCAATTTGAAGCATATAAAAAAGTTCTAGAATCTATGAATCCAAAGCCAATAGTTATAAGAACCTTAGATATCGGAGGAGATAAAGAAGTTTCTTATCTAAATATAGAAAAGGAAATGAATCCTTTCCTTGGATATAGAGCTATAAGACTTTGCTTAGAGCAAAGAGATATATTTGAAACTCAACTAAGAGCATTACTTAGAGCAAGTGTATACGGTAATTTAAAGATAATGTTCCCAATGATTTCAAGTCTTGAAGAGCTTTTAGAAGCAAAGAAAATTTTAGAAAAAGTTAAAAAAGATTTAGATAATGAAGGTATAAAATATGCTTCAAATATTGAAGTTGGTATGATGATAGAGGTTCCATCTGCAGCCCTAATAAGTGATATACTAGGAAAACATGTAGATTTCTTTAGTATAGGTACAAATGACTTAATTCAATATACTACTGCAGTGGATAGAATGAACCCAAAAATACATCACCTTTATAATCCTTTTAATCCAGCTGTAATAAGATTAATTAAAATGGTAATAGAAAATGGACATAAGGAAGGTATTTGGGTTGGTATGTGTGGCGAAATGGCTGGAGATAAGAAAATGATACCTTTACTATTAGGACTTGGATTAGATGAATTTAGTATGAGTCCTATATCTATACTTCCAGCAAGAAAGCTTATCAAATCCCTTAGCTCTGAGAAAATGAAGGATTTAGCTAATGAAGTTCTTAAGCTGAGCACAGCTGAAGAGATTGAAGAGTATTTGAATAATTATTTTCAAGAGAGCTAAAAAAGATACTTTACTTATAATATAGAATAATTAATTAAAATTTACTGAAAAGATAAACACATATTATATATAATTGATATATTAAATTAATATTTAAAACACCGTGATAGGAAAGTTAAATGTAAAAATCGTTAAAGTCAGTTGATAATGGTATAAGCCTTTTATCCCTTTTATATAGGGATAAAGGGTTTTTTTATAAGCTAAAATGTATAAAAATACAATAGAATCTATCTGTTACTTCCCTACTAAAACTTAATAATATATTCAAGTTTTTCTTGATTTAAACTGAATTTGAGCATATGAAATACTTGATTTTATGGGGAGCTTAAAAACATATTAAATTCAGTATAATTAATATTTATAATGCAAGCTATTGAAAAAAAATCAGCATAATTGTATAATATATACAATATGTTTTTTTAGATAGAAAGGCAAATTAGATAAACTTATCTGTTATTAAAACAATATTACAATTATAGTCATTATTATTCATTTCTACTAAAAAATAAAACATTTTCTAGTAATTTATTAATATTTAGCTTGATATATAGTGGGCTATATAATATTAATTCTATGAACCATTTAGAAAATTACAACAAATAAAACTTCAATTCTTTAATATTTCACGATCAGCATATTTTAGTTTTAGTACAAAAAACAAAAGGAGGAGTGACCATTGAAATGTTGCAAGTTAAATAAAGACATTGACTTGGAAAAAATAGATCCAATTTTAAATAAGTATAAAAATATTTCTGGAAGCCTTATAACAGTTCTTCAAGAAGCCCAGGAAATATATTCATATTTACCTATTGAAGTATTAGATTATATTGCTAAGAATATGGGAATAAAAGCAGCTAAGGTTTATGGAGTTGCTACTTTTTATACTCAGTTTAGGTTAAACTCCGTAGGCAAATATATAATTATGCTATGTCAAGGAACGGCATGTCATGTAAACGGGTCAAAGAAAATTGAAGAAGCACTATGTGATGAGCTAAAAATCAAAGAAGGTGAAACTACAGAAGATAATTTATTTACTTTGAGTAATGTTGCCTGTCTTGGATGCTGTAGTCTTTCACCAGTAATGATGATAAATGGAGAAACCTATGGAAAATTAACTCCAGAAAAAGCTAGAAAAATAGTGAGGGAGATAAAAGAAAAAGAATTAATACTTCAGGAGGTGTAGTAGTGAAATTAATAGTTGGAAAGGGAAGCTGTGGTATAGCTGCTGGTGCAAATAAAGTATATGAAGCCTTGTATAATGCAATTAAACAAAGACAAATAGATGTTGAACTTTCTGAAGCTGGATGTATAGGAATGTGTTATCTAGAACCTATTGTGGAAGTTATTGATGATAATAATGTAAAAACAACCTATACAAGGGTATCCACAGATGAGGTGGATGAAATTATATCTTTACATATATTAAATAATGAAAAAATTGAAAAATATAGTATTGATGAAGAAGATGTGAAAGTCTTAAATAAGCAAGAAAGAATAGCACTACGAAATTGTGGGATTATTAATCCTTTAAAAATAGATGAATACATCCAAAGAGGTGGCTATAGGGCTGCAGAAAGAGCTATAGTTAAAATGAGTCCTGAAAAGGTGATAGCTGAGATTAAAAAAGCAGGACTAGGAGGTAGAGGTGGTGCAGGATTTCCTACTTGGTTTAAATGGAATGCTGCAAAAAAATCTGTAGGATCCAAAAAGTATATTGTATGCAATGCCGATGAAGGTGATCCAGGTGCATTCATGGATAGAAGTATATTAGAAGGAGACCCCCATAGCGTTATAGAAGGCATGATAATAGGGGGATATGCAATAGGAGCAGATGAGGGGATAATTTATGTTAGAGCAGAGTATCCCTTGGCTATTATTAGGCTAAAGGATGCAATTAATCAGGCTAGAGAAAGAGGATATTTAGGAAATAATATATTTGGAGAAGATGGAATAGATTTTGATATAAGAATAAAGGCTGGAGCTGGAGCCTTCGTTTGTGGAGAAGAAACAGCATTAATTGCTTCCCTTGAAGGTGAAAGGGGAATGCCTAGATTAAAGCCACCTTTTCCAGCTCAAAGAGGTTATTGGCAACTTCCTACAAATATTAATAATGTTGAAACCTTTGCCAATGTTCCATGGATAATTGATCGTGGTGGAGAAGCCTTTGCAGCTATAGGAACTGAGAAGAGTAAAGGAACAAAGGTTTTTGCCCTTACAGGAAAGGTAAAAAAGGGTGGATTAGTAGAAGTACCTATGGGTATGCCTATAAGGGATATAATATTTGATATTGGTGGCGGAATAGTTGACGATAAGGAATTTAAAGCAGTACAAATGGGAGGCCCTTCAGGAGGATGTATACCGAAGGAGCTTATAGATACACCAGTGGATTATGAGTCCATCAATAAAACTGGAGCAATTATGGGTTCTGGTGGTATGGTAGTTATGGATGAAACTACTTGCATGGTAGAGATGGCTAGATTTTTCTTGGATTTTACCCGTAAAGAATCATGCGGTAAGTGTATTCACTGTAGAATAGGAACTAAGAGAATGCTTGAAATACTAACTAGAATTTGTGAAGGTAAAGGGAAAGATGGAGATATAGAGCTTTTAGAAGAGCTTGCAATAAAAATTAAAGAAGGATCACTCTGTGGGCTTGGACAAACTGCACCGAATCCAGTTCTAAGTACAATAAGATATTTTAGGGATGAATATGAAAAACATATATACGACAAAAAATGTCCTGCAAAACAATGTGTAGAACTATTAAGCTATAGCATATTAGAAGATAAATGTGTAGGATGTACATTGTGTGCAAAAAATTGTCCTGTTGATGCTATAAATGGAGAAGTAAAAAAATCCCATAAAATAGATAGTGAAAAATGTATTAAATGTGGTAAATGTAAAGAAGTTTGTAAATTTGGAGCTGTAGTAGTTGACTAAGCTTTTAAAGGGGTGAGAAAAAATGAATAAAATTAGAATAAATATAAACGGAAAAGAAATATATGGATATAAAGGACAGACGATACTTGAAGTTGCAAAGAAAAATGGAATATATATCCCAACTCTTTGCTATGATGAAAGACTTGAGATATATGGTTCCTGTGGTTTATGTGTTGTTGAAGTAGAAGGGATTCCTAAGCTCCTTAAGGCCTGTGCAACAGAAATAAGAGAAGGAATGGTTATAAATACAGATACCCAAAAAGTAAAGGGATCAAGAAAAATAGCTTTAGAGCTTTTACTGTCAGATCATGTTGGTGACTGTAGACCCCCATGCGTATTGGCATGTCCTGGTAATACAGATTGTCAAGGCTATGTGGGACTTATAGCTAATGGGGAGTATAAAGAATCGTTAAAATTAATCAAGGAGCAATTACCTTTACCTGCCAGCATTGGAAGGATATGTCCACATCCCTGTGAGGATGCATGTAGAAGACAGTTGGCAGATGAGCCAATTTCTATAGCATGGTTAAAGAGCTTCGTTGCAGATATTGACTTAAAGGATGAAGAAGTCTTTATGCCTGAAATAAAGCCAGCCACTGGAAAAAGAGTAGCCGTTATTGGTGGAGGACCTGGAGGTCTTACTGCTGCCTATTACTTAGCTAAGGAAGGACATAAAGTAGCAATATATGAAGCAATGCCGGAACTAGGTGGAATGCTTAGATACGGAATACCACAATATAGATTACCTAAGGAAGTATTAAATAAGGAAATTAAAATTATTGAAAATATGGGAGTAAAGATGCTTCCAAACCTAAGGGTAGGTAGAGATGTTGAATTAGATTATATAAGGAGACATTTTGATGCAATTTACGTATCTATTGGTGCTTGGAGTAGTGCAAACCTTAATTGTCCTGGTGAAGACCTTGAAGGTGTTATAAGTGGTATAGATTTCCTAACTAAATTTGCAGTAAATGATCCAATTAAGACAGGCGATAGGATTGCAGTTGTTGGCGGTGGAAATACTGCCATGGATGTTGCAAGAACTTCTATAAGATTGGGTGCTAAGGAAGTTTATCTTCTTTATCGTAGGACAAAGGATTATATGCCTGCCGACGCTATTGAAATAAAGGAAGCAGAAGAAGAAGGTGTTATTTTTAAATTCCTCGTTTCCCCTATTGAAATCATTGGAGAAAATGGTAGAGTATCAAAAATAAGATTGCAAAAATTAAAGTATGGAGAATCCGATGGAAGAGGAAGAAGAAAGCTAATACCTATTGAAGGAGAAGAAGAAATAATTGAAGTTGATTCGGTAATTAGTTCAATTGGACAAAAAGTTAAGATAGATGGTTTTGAAGATTTCAAACTAACTGAAAGAGGTACCATAGCAGTAGATGAATCTACTTTCCAAACCAGTATCCCAGGTGTATTTGCTGGAGGAGATGCTATAAACGATGGAGCAGGGATTGCCATAGAATCAATAGGAGATGCCAAAAAGGCTGCTGAGGTTATTTGTTCTTATCTTGAAGGTAAAGTTATACCATATAAAGAGCCCTATTATGTGAGAAGAGAAGATTTAACAGAAGAAGATTTTAAACATATTGCAAAGGAATATAGGCCAAAGATGCCTCATCTTACACCAGAGGTTAGAAATCATAATTTTGAAGAGGTAGTTAAAGGATATAGTGAAGAAGATGCTAAAAAGGATGCAATGAGATGTTTAGAATGTGGATGTCATGACTATTTCGAGTGTAAACTTTATAAATATGCAAATGAATATGATGTTAATCCTCAAAGATTAGAGGGTGAAGTTCATAATAGAACTGATGAGGATACCCATCCCTTTATTCATAGGAATCCAGATAAGTGTATTCTTTGTGGACTATGTGTTAGGATATGTGATGAGATTATGGGGGTAACGGCATTAGGTCTTGTTGATAGAGGATTTGACACTATCGTAAAGCCTGCGTTAGATAAGCCCCTTGAAGAAACCAGTTGTATTGCATGTGGTCAATGTATAAGTGTTTGTCCAACAGGAGCCTTAGGGGAAAAGCTAAGCATAGATAAACCAGTTCCAGTTAAGACCAATGAGACATCAACTATTTGTTCCCATTGTAGTGTTGGATGTAATATAAATTTAAATACAAAGGGTTCCCTTCTAGTAAAAGCATTACCTAAGAAAAGTAGCGAATTTGATTCCAACATATTGTGTGTAAAAGGAAAGTTTGGCTTTGATGTGGCTCAAAAAGGAAAGAGATTAACTAAACCACTCATTAAGAAAAACGGAGAGTTCGAAGAGGTATCATGGGAAGAAGCTATACTTTATACTGCTAAAAAGGCCCAGAGTTTAGGACTTCTGTATGGAAGTAATTCTTTAGCTATATCTGTGTCCGATAGATATACTAATGAAGAAATATACTTAGCATCTAAGTTTGGAAGACAGGTTCTAAATACTGATAATATAGTATGTTTTAATAATCATAATGAAGGTATTAAGGAAGTTTTAGGTTATGATGCATCAACTAATACCTTTGATGAACTTTTAAGTACAGAAACTATTATATTAGTTGGTTCAGATGTTATGACAGATCATACTATAGTAGGTGTAAAAATAAAGAATGCCACTAGAAATGGTGCTAAACTTATAACAATAAATCCATGGGACACTCAAGCCGATGAATGGGCATATAAAAAAGTAACTCCTTCTAACGATATTATGTTTTTACAAGAAGTAACTAAAGCCTTGATTGACATGGGATATAAACCTAATGAGGATAAGGTAACAGGCTTTGAGGAATTAAGAGATAGCTTAGAAGGTATACAAGCAAGTGAAATAGCTAAGGAAATAGCAAAGGTTTACGGAGAATCTAAGAAGGCTATGATAGTTTTTGATAAACAAAGTATTAGTTCAGAGGCTGAAAAGCTTATTGCTAATATAGCTGTTATAGCTGGACATATAGGAAAGCCTCGTAGTGGAATTATTGTTTTAAGAGCTAAAAATAATAGTCAAGGTCTTGTGGATATGGGAGTAAATATGAATCCACAGCTTATTTCTAAAGGAATTGAAGATAAAAAAGTAAAGGGATTATTAGTTTTTGGAGAAGATATAAAAGATGTAAATCTAGAGAATCTAAACTTTTTAATGGTTCAAGATACACATTTAACAGAAACAGCAAAAAAAGCAGATGTAGTATTGCCTGCCGTTAGTTTTGCTGAGTCTAGGGGAACATATACAAGTTCTGAAAGAAGAATCCAAAGGCTAAACCGAGCAATACCACCAATAAGCGGATTAGAGAATTGGGAAGTAATTATAAGATTAGCAAATGCCCTATGTACAAATGTGAAGTACCTAACTCCCGATGATATTTTAAATGAAATAACCATAAATATACCAGAATATTTTGGTTTAGATATCAAAGAGATGGAAAGAAGTTTTTGGCCTATTGGTAAAAATCCAGTATTATACACAGAAGGTTTTAGATTTGAAGATAAGAAAGCTAGGTTACAAGTAGTTAAAGAAGGAAAATTATTTGATAAAAAGAATAACACAGATAACTTAACAAATATTTTCATAGATTATTTAAAGCAAAATTCTATTGTAGATCATCTTTCATAAAACTATAATTAAGCAGCAAGTCCTTTATGGACTTGCTGCTTAACTTATCTGAACATTTTTCCAAGTTTCAAATATTATCTCATTGAATTTTTCTATATCTTTTATTTTTGTAGGAATATTCACCTCATAATTTTTAGAATCTATATTACCAAGCTTCAAATATCCCTTCTTTAAATCCTCCGATGTAGAAATGACTTTTTGCATATTTTCATCAAAAAGTTCTGGATTCGTTATGTAAAGGGCAGCAACTATATCCCAGTTATAAAAGCCTTTGATTCCAAATTCTTTCATAACAAATTCAAACCATTTTATTGTTTTATCTTTTATATATTTATAGACTTTAACATCTTCACTTTCCATAAGTCTAGTATACTCTGATTCTCCAAAAAAGGCTTGCAGACATATATGACCTGTTAAAGTTGTAACTTTACAATTAGAACTTAAAACTTTGTAAGATGCCTCAGAATCACATGAAAAATTAAGTTCATCTAAGTTTTTACCATTAATAATTAGAGGTTCTGTAATACCTCCCATAAGCACTATTTCTCTAAGGTTTTCAAAAAAACTATTATCCAGGTTATAGGCTCCCAATAGATTAGTCAATGATCCAGTGGCAAGCAAAGTTATTTCTCCTTTGTGCTTCTTAGCCATTTCAGCTAAAAATTTAGAAGCTTCACTTTGCCTATTAGATGTGGAGGCGGCTCCTTTAAGAAGTGGTATATTAGATAGATTAAGGTCATTAAACATTTTTACAGTATTATTATAAACAGCATCGATTGTACTATTACCAAAGGTAGTAGTTACCCCTAATAGGGAGATATCCTTTCTACCTAATAGATATAAAAGAGTTAAACCATCATCAACATCACAACCTTTTAGGCCCATTGTATTATCACAGTCAAAAATTATCTTATGCATTTTTATACCCCTTATCTTGTAATAGTTTGTTAATTATCAATTCCATTCTACCATAGAAACTGGTAAAATAAATACTATAATATATAGTTATTCTATATAATTAAACTATATGTTAAAATATTCACTATTAAATATATAATGTAATTAGCTACTTGTTTATATTTTAACATATAAACTAAGTAGTGATAAAGGGAGTGAAAATTTTGTCTTCAAAAAAGATAGAAGAACTTAAAAGACAAAGAAAACGTGAGTATAGAAGGAAGAACAAAAGGAATCAGATTTATTATGGATTATGCTGTGTGTTATTAGTAGGGATTATATTTATATTTTTACTTAATAGTAATGAAACATATAGTATTTTATGGATTATAGGAGTGATTATTGGTTTTACCCTTCAAAGGTCAAGGTTTTGCTTTGCCGCTAGTTTTAGGGATCCTATAATGGTTGGAAGCACTTCACTTTTTAAGGCCATCATTATTGCATTTATTATATCAACAATTGGATTTGGAATTATACAATATATAGATATAGCCCATAGGGATACTATTGATTTAGATAATATTCCTGGGCAAATTCAGCCTGTTGGAATTCACACTGCATTAGGTGCCATACTATTTGGTACAGGAATGGTTATTGCAGGAGGCTGTGCTAGCGGGACCCTAATGAGAATAGGAGAAGGTTTTATTTTACAAATAATAGTTTTAATAGGATTTATCATAGGAACATTAATAGGTGGAAGTCACTTTGAGTTTTGGGATAAACTTATTATTAGTAAATCCCCTATAATATACTTACCCCAATACTTAGGATTTTCACTATCCATTATTCTTCAAATAAGTTTATTAATAGGTTTATACCTTATTGCCGATTGGTATGACAAAAAGAATAATATGATGTCTCTGTGATTTTGGGAGGTAATATTATGGCTGAAGTAAAAATTGATTGTATGTATGAGGCTTGCCCTATACCACTACTAAAGGCTTTAAAGGAATTGAATAAGATGAAAAAGGGCGATATATTAATAATGGAAACTGACCATACCTGCTCTATTACCAATGTTATTGAATGGGCTAAAAAACAAGGTCATAGTGTTGATTACTTGGAAGTCAGTGAGGGTGAATGGGAAATATATATTGAAAAGGGATATTAGAGGGGGATTAAATTATATGTATGATAAAGTCTTTAAAAAGCCATGGCCATATGTAGTGGGGGCAGTAATATTGGCTTTACTCAATATATTTTTATTATTAAGTATTGGCAGGCCCTGGAAAATAACCACAGGATTTTTATATTGGGGAGCAGCATTTTTAAAGATCTTTGGTGTAGCCCCAGAGAACTGGTATTATTTTAAAGTATATAATAATGGATTAGCTCCAGGAGAAAGTTTTTTAATTAATAAATATGCAATTATGAATTTAGCAGTAATATTAGGGGCCTTAATATCTTCATTAATTGCTTCAGAGTTCAAATGGAAGAAAATAAAAAATACAAGACAGCTCTTCTTTGGATTAATAGGTGGAATAATAATGGGATATGGTAGTCGGCTTAGTTTTGGTTGTAATATAGGAGCATATTTCAGTGCTATACCATCACTGGCATTAAATGGATGGGTATATGGAATTTTTATGTTTTTAGGTGCATGGATAGGATCTAAGATTTTATTTAAATATTTATTGTAACTAATATATACTCTAATTTATTTAAAGGGGAGAAACATTTATGAAAAGGGCATTAGTATTATTTACATTATTGATTTTAGTATTTAATTTAGTAGCTTGTTCTAATAAAGCCGAAAAGCCAAAGGCTGAAGGAAATATTTTAGATAAGGATTGGGAAGCCATAGTGGAAAGTGCACGGGGAACCACAGTTAATTTTTATGGCTGGGGTGGAAGTCAAAAAACAAATGAGTGGCTAGATAATTTTCTAGCAAAAAGATTAAAGGAAGAATATGATATTACATTTAATAGAACTCCTATGAATATTGATGATGTACTTAATAAAATGTTAGGTGAGAAGCAAATTAACCTACAAAATGGAACTATTGATATTGTATGGATTAATGGAGAGAATTTTTATACTGCAAAGGAAAATCAATTGCTTTTAGGATCATTTACAGATAAATTACCTAATTTTAAGAAATATATTGATAATGAATCTATAGAAGTTAAATATGACTTTGGATTTCAAATAGAAGGATATGAAGCACCCTATGGCAAGGCACAATTTGTACTTATAGGGGATGAAGGGAGATTAGAAAAATTTCCATCAAGTCATGAAGAATTATTAGAAATGGTTAAAAATAACCCAGGTAAGTTTACTTATCCAGCACCACCAGATTTTATAGGTAGTGCCTTTATAAGAAATATTATCTATGATATATTGGGACATGAACAGTTCATAGATATGAAAGCAGATAAAGAAGTAGTTGCAAAGGAAATCAAACCAGCAATTGACTTCTTAAAGGAAATAAAGCCATATCTCTGGAAGGAAGGAAAGACTTATCCTGCAACTAATGCACAGTTAGACAATATGTTTGCAGATAATGAAGTATTAATGACAATGAATTATAATCCTAATTATGTTGCTCAAAAGATAGAAACGGGAGAGTTCCCTAAAACTAGTAAAGCCTTTGTATTTGATAAAGGGACCATAGGAAATACTCATTTCCTAACAATACCCTATAATTCACCAAATAAAGCAGGGGCCCTTGTTGTTATAAACTTCCTATTAAGTCCTGAAGCTCAAGCTTCTAAATATGACCCTGCAAACTGGGGAGACCTGCCTGTTCTAGATAATGATAAATTAGCTGATAATGAAAAAGAAATATTTGCCAATATTAAAACAGGCAGTGGCACTATACCGCAAGATGAGTTATTAAGCCATAGAGTACCTGAAATGTCAGCAAAATTAGTACCTATAATTGAAGAAATTTGGCAAGAAAATATACCTGTAGAGGGTGAATAGTAAGTTGTATAAAAAATATAAACCATATGTTTTACTTTTACCAGCTATGATTATTATTTTGGGAATATTTGCTTTTGGACTAATCATGGGATTAGTCCAAAGTTTTGGGTATTTCCCTGTGGTTGGATTGAAGGAGTTTACTTTAAAATATTATAAAGAGGTATTAACAGATAAAGGATTTTTAGAGTCATTAAAGTTTAGCATATACATATCATTTGTATCTTCAGTTTTAGCAGTTATTATTGGAGTACTTTTAGCATATTCTATTTTGCAAAGTAAACATAGAAAGGGAATAGAAGAAGTCATTTATAAACTACCTATATTAGTGCCCCATGTTATTGCTGCATTACTGATATATAATATGTTTGCTCAAAGTGGTATATTTGCTAGAATATTAAATAGTTTAGGAATTATAGGTAGTCAAAGGGAATTTCCATCCTTGATATTTGATAAAAATGGCGTAGGAATTATACTGACTTATCTATGGAAAGAGATTCCATTTATAGCTATGGTTGTATACACGGTTTTAAGTAATATTAATGATAGTCTTGCTCAGGCAGCACTTAACCTTGGGGCAAATAGAAGGCAAGTATTTTGGAGAATATTATTACCCCTTATTATGCCTTCAATTGTATCATCCTTTATAATTATCTTTGCTTTTTCCTTTGGTGCCTTTGAAGTTCCCTATTTATTAGGACCAACAAATCCTAAGACGTTACCTGTAAAGGCCTATATAGAGTACACTAACCCAGATTTGACCCATAGACCCTATACTATGGTAATAAATATGATTATAACAGTATTTTCACTGGGGTTGGTATGGTTATATAGTAAAACCTTTAAATTATTATCAAAATATGACAATTAATAGGTGAAGTAGATGAAAAAAAATAATAAATTATATAAAATAATATTATATGGTCTAATATTTGTACTTATATTTCCAGTGTTTATATTGGTGATATGGAGTTTTGTAAAAATATGGCCATGGCCGAATTTATTACCTAGGGAGTTTGGTCTTAGGGGATATAAGTATTTCCTTAATCCTGCAAATAAATCAATTAAAATATTGGGCTTTAGTATAGGACTATCCTTAGGGGTTACAATTATTACTTTACTTATTAGTATACCTGCTGCAAAGGCCCTTGGAGTATATGAGTTTAAGGGGAAAAACTTTTTTAAAATATTAGTTCTTTCACCTATTATTGTGCCACCTGTAGTTGTAGCTATGGGACTCCATGTATCCTTTATGAGAATGGGGCTTGCTAATACCATCACAGGTGTACTATTGGTCCATCTAATCCCATGTCTACCCTATGGAGTACGTATACTTACCAATGTATTTGAAATAATAGGTGAATCTATGGAAATGCAAGCAAGGGTACTGGGAGCAAATATATTTCAGACCTTTTTATATGTGACACTTCCACTTTTAACCCCTGGACTTTTATCGGCAGGCAGTTTAGTTTTTATTGTGTCCTTTAGTCAATATTTTTTAACATTTTTGATAGGTGGAGGGAGAATAATTACTTTTTCAATGGTTATGTTTCCTTTTATACAAAGTGGAGATAGGATGATGGCATCGGTTTATAGTATTGTTTTTATTATAGGTACAATGGTTATTTTATTTTTAGTTGAGAAACTAGTTAAGAGCTATTATAACGGAGATAATTATTTTTATTTATAGGTATTATTAGCAGCAAAGATAAGGAGAATAAATATGTCAAAAATCCAGCTAAGAAATATATCTAAATCCTTTGAAGATAAAAAAATATTAAACAATATAAATATGGTAGTTGAAGAAGGAGAAATGATTTCTTTGCTAGGGCCTTCTGGATGTGGAAAGACTACTACATTAAAGATAATTGCAGGACTCATAGATCCCAGTGAAGGTGATATTATATTTAATGGTCAAGTAGTTAATCATATTCCCGTTGAAAAGAGAGGCGCTGTGATTGTATTTCAAGACTACTTATTATTTCCCCATATGACTATAGGAGAAAATATAGAGTTTGGATTAAAAATGGCAAAGGTAAATAAAAAAATAAGAACGGAAAGAGTAAAGGAAATGATTAATCTAGTAAAGTTAGATGGTCATGAAAATAAATATCCAAGGGAGTTGTCAGGAGGACAAAAACAAAGAGTAGCAATAGCTAGAGCATTGGCCATAGAGCCTAAAGTCCTCTTGTTAGATGAACCCTTTTCTAATTTAGATACTAGACTTAGAGAGGACATGAGGGAATTTGTCACAGATATTCAAAGAAAACTTAAAATAACTACTATATTAGTTACCCATGATAAAGAAGAGGCACTAATGACATCCCATAGATTGGCAGTTATGTTAAATGGAGAAATCAAACAATATGGAAGTCCAAGGGAAATATATGAACGCCCCAATTCTCCAGTAGTAGCAGACTTTTTTGGTGAAAAGAACTATATTTCCGGAAGTATAGAGAAGAAATACTTAAACTGTGAATTAGGTAAGTTTAAAGTAAATATTGAAGATAAAATTAAAACTAGAGTTATGATACGTCCAGAGGAAATAGGACTTAGTTATCCTAGGGATGATTCCAGCCTTGTTGGAAGTATAGTATCTAAAACATATGCAGGTGAGAAAATTTATTATATTATTAAAGTTGAAGATGTTTATATCAAAGCAGTTGTAAATTCTAAACAGAACTTTAATATAGATGATAGGGTATCTATTAATATAGATTTTGAAAAGGCTGTGTATTTTTAAATAGGTTGGAGGATTGAATATGATATCCATAATCATTCCCGTATTAAATGAGGGAAAAAATATTGAAAAGCTCTTAAGACAGGTAAAGGTGCTGGAAGGAGATAAGGAGATAGTTGTAGTAGATGGGGGTAGCACTGATAATACTGTGGATATTGCAGACAAATATGCTAGAGTAATCCACAGCAAAAAGGGAAGAGCCAATCAGATGAACAAAGGGGCTCAAGAAGCTAAAGGAAATATTTTATGGTTTGTTCATTCTGACTCATTATTAGATCCTAAATCCCTTGAAAAAATTCTAAAAACCATAAATGATGGATATATTGGTGGAGGATTTTCTCTTTATTTTTATGACTATCCCACATTATTTATGAAATATGTGGCATGGACTTCTAATCTAAGGGCAAGATATATGGGACTATTATTTGGGGATCAGGGTATATTTGTAGAAAAAGATATTTTCTTTGATTTAGGTGGTTATCCTGAAATTGGTCTTATGGAGGATTGGGAATTTTCAAAAAAGCTATTTAAAACAAAAAAAGTTAAGGTTTTAAGAACTCCCATAGGCACTTCGGCTAGAAGATTTAAATCTGGAGGACAGTTTAGAACATTTTTACTTATGCAAAAAATTAAGCTGCTTTATGTGTTAGGAACACCTCCTGATAAGCTTAAAAAAATATATAGGGAGGCAAGATAATGAAGGCTATAATTTTAATGACTAGAGTTCCAATACCAGGAAAAACAAAGACTAGACTAATGGAAATCCTTTCAGGAGATGAATGTGCTCAGATTCATAAATGTTTTTTAATGGATTTATTTAATATTTTTAACTTTATTAAAGAAGAGATAGATGTATTCTTAACCTATACCCCTGAAAATTCTTTTGACTTAATGAAGAATATGGTGCCAGATTATATCCATTGTTTTCCACAGGAAGGTAGTGACCTTGGTGAGAGAATGCATAATGCCTTTAGATATGTTATAAGTAAGGGCTATAATGAGGTTATATTGATTGGTTCAGATATTCCCGATATCCAAGATAATGAGCTAAGGGAGGCTTTTATAAAGCTAAGATATAGTGATATGGTTCTTGGACCAACTTTAGATGGTGGATATTACCTTATAGGAATGAGAGAAGCCAATAAAGAAATATTTAATAATAAACTTAAGTGGGGAAATAAATCGGTACTAGAGGGTACTATAGATATAGCCAATAGTCTAGGATTAGATGTAGAGTTAGTAAATAAACATAGAGATATTGATACTAAAGAAGATTTAATACACTTTAAAAATATGATAGATTCCAATGGATTTAAAGATAAAATTCTTCCCCAAAATACAATAAAATTTATCAACGATTATTGGAGTGAAAATCAATATGTTAAGAGATATATTAAAGGATAAAATAAGAGAATATATATTTAAGAAAGAGCTAGGGGATTATTTAAAACTCAAGAGGGAATTTGATATATCATTTTTAGCCCAAGGGGAATACAATATCAACTTTACCATAGATGATGGAAATAAAAAATATGTTTTTAGAGTAAATACTGGTAGTCAGCTTGAACTTGATAATCAAATAGAATATGAGTATAATGCCATCAAAAACCTTGAAATAAGTGGAGTAACTCCAAAGGGATACTATGTAGATGGTACTAAGGAATATTTTGATTATGGAATACTGATTATGGAGTTTTTAAATGGAAGACCCTTAGAATACCATAAAGATTTAAAAAAGGCTGCTAGGATATTTGGAAAGATACATTCAATTGATACAAAGAATTATGAAGATGGTTTTATAATAGAAGAAAATATATGTAGTGATAGGATAAATGAAGGCAAGAGATGGCTAAAGGACTATCTTAAATCCCCAAAGGTATCTAAAGAGCTTAAAGAATTCTTTACTTATTTCTTAAATTGGGCTGAAGCAAATAAGGATAGGGAAAAATACTTCAGAGATAATAAATGGCAGGTTATAAATAATACGGAAGTAAATTCCCATAACTTCATAATAGGAGAGAAAAAAAGTTATCTCATAGACTGGGAAAAACCAGTAATAAGTGATCCATGTCAGGATTTATCCCAGTTCTTGGCCGATACCACCACACTATGGAAGGCAAACTATATACTATCTAAGGAAGAAAAGGATGAGTTTTTTAAAAGCTATAGGGAAGCACTAGGAGGAAATGATAATAACATTAGAGAAAGAGTGTATCTATACAATCCTTATTTATACCTTAGAGCCTTATCATGGTGTGCCTATGCATGGCTAGAGTATCAAAAACCTGATAAAGAAATAAAAAATATGGATACATTTAAGAAAATAGAGCAGTATTTAGATGTGGATTTCATGAAAAAACTATTAAAAGAATATACTTAGAATGGACTAACCCTAATGACACTCAAAAAATACCACTATTAATCGGAGATAGTGGTATTTTCATATACTTCATCTGGACAAAAATCAATGTCCTCATTTAACCAAGAGACGCTTCCGCCTGTAACTTTTACGCTTTTAAATATATCGATATTCTGTAATTTGCTCCAAAATTTATCTTTAAGGTATGGTTTTACATCAAAGATTCCTTTTTCACCGTTTGAAAAAATAACTTCTAATTTTAAATTATCTATTGCTTTCGCATCTACGACCCTTGGATTCATTTTCTTCACTCCTTACTTTATAAGAAAATATTATAAAAGGATTGACTACAATTCCTTTTAAAGGGACTGTATTTCCATACTTAAACCAGGTTGAGTTAAGTGAAGTAGTTTTACAGCCTTTGATATACAATTAGACTTTACTATAACATAAAACGCTCTAAGATATTACAAGTTTATCTAAAATGGTTTGAAGTTTAATAATGATTTTATGTTTTTTATTATACCATATTTTTATAAAATATATAAATAATAGAATTAAATGGGGGTCAGGTTTGAATTATTTCCATAAAAAATAGAATAATTCAAGGCTGACCCTCAAAAACTGTGCCTTTATAAAATAATAATTGACTGAAACTAATAATAAATTTATAATGTAATTTCGGAGAGTTAATGAATTTTATGTAATCATGCAATATGGTTATAATAATTTTATAAATGTTTGTTTAATAAGGAGCAAAAATGAATAATATTAATAAGAGAAGAATTGTCAGAATAGCTTTATATGCAGGAGAAATACTTTTGAAAAATGGTGCTGAAACCTATAGGACAGAGGATACAATTGACATAATTTGCAGGTGTAAAGGCTTGGGGGAAGTAAGCTCCTTTGTAACAACTACAGGAATATTTGTATCTGATAATAGATTAGATGGATTAAGCTATATTAAGAGAATAAAAAGTAGAACAATTGATTTAGATAAAATATCCAAAGTTAATGATTTTGCTAGGAAATTTGTAAAGGAAGACATGGATCTAGAGGATGCATTAATGACCCTTAAAGAGATAGATGAACAACCCAAATATAAAGAATATATTAGAAGTCTCTTTACAGGCCTTGCTTCCAGCTTTTTTGCATTATTATTTGGAGCTTCATGGAATGATTTTGTATTAGCATTTTTAATATCCATGATAGTTATTTTAGTTAATGAGAGAATTCATGACTTAAGTAAGACATCTTTTATAAGTGATGCCATCAGTGGTATAATTATATCCCTACTTACCCTAATATTTAGAAACTTTGGATTAGGTGATAGTACAGATATGATAATAGTTGGTTCTATTATGCCCCTTGTGCCTGGGGTGGCCCTTACCAATGGACTAAGGGATTTCATATCGGGAGATTTGATTTCTGGAGTATCTAGGGTTGCAGAGGCAATTTTAATTGCCATCTCCATTGCAGCCGGGGTAGGTAGTGTATTTAAACTTTGGATATATTTTTTTGGAGGATTAGTTTAATGAATTATTATAATCAGTTTATTTTTTCATTTATTTCTACAATGGGTTTTTCAGTTTTATTTAATGTTCCTAGAAAATCTATTTTATATGCTGGATTTACTGGAGCTTTAGGTTGGACTTTGTATATATATATAAAATATATTACAGAATCCCCTATATTTTCTGTATTTATAGGTTCAATCGTTGTTAGTATTTTAGGTGAAATATTTGCAAGGATAGATAAAAAACCAGTTACAACATTTATAATTCCTGGTATAGTACCTCTTGTACCAGGATATGCAATATATTTAGCAATGATAAATTTAATTGACCAAAATTTTTTTGAAGCTGTAGAAATTGGCACTGAAGCAGTATTTATAGGTGGTGCTATTTCTTCTGGCATAATAATAATAGCCTCTATAGCAAAAATATTTAAGAGGATAAATAATAAAAAACAATGTAACTAAAAATAGTATCACAAACTAAGGGTTCAATCTATTTCAGAGATTAAACCCTTAGTTTATGTTTCAATTATTTCATTTTAATTTTAAGTTATTTAAGGTCATATAAATAAAAATGGTATTACTTTCAGTAAGTAATACCACTTTATCTTAAGCATTTAATTTCTTTTTTTAATCTTAGGAAATTTCACAGGACCATATGTCAAAGTATCTTTAACAGGACATGCACTGATACATTCAAAACAGTTAATACACTGCCCATTACGTACTTGATCTTTGACTGAAACATTAATATTCATGGGACATGCCTTATCACATTTTTTACATCCTACACATGTATCTTTATTTCTTTTAATTGAAAAAATTCTAGTGAAACTAAAAACACCAAATTTTATACCTTCTGTACAAAAATAATTACAGAATGGTCTTTCAAAGAATAGGGCAATGATAACAAATGAAATCATAATAATGGCAGCTGCAGAGGCTATTATTCCACTTGTAAAAACTCCCATAAAGGTTTTATATCCATTTATAATCTGGAAAAATATAGAAATAATTCCAGTCATGCTAATGGCCATTAAGACATATCTTGCATATTGTAGATATTTTTGTATACCTATAGGCATCTTGAATTGTTTTTTAAATATTTTTTTACCAAGCTTACCAAATAAATCTTGTACTGTTCCATAGGGACAGACCCATCCACAGAAGAAATTTCCGAAAATAAACGATGCTGGTAAAAGTAGCACGACAACTATTCTTACATTCATATAAAGACCTATTATTAATAGTGCTAAGAATAAAATTTGTGTCAGTTTTCTATATAATTGAATATTTTTCATTTAAGATCTCCTTATCTGTTAGTTAGTGTTAAAATTGATATTTTGAGAATTATATAATCAAGGACCAAAAGTTTATTTAAATATAATTGAAACATTAAATGTAGCTTAATATATACCTCTATACTAATCCTTTGAAGTTAATTTTTGTAATACATCTTCTAATAACATTGTTGCTTCAATCAACTTATCTAAATCTTCTTCTCTTAGGTGATTTAGTTGATTTGCAATATGCTCAATAAATTGTTTTTGAAGGGAATCAGTGATTTTTTTTCCTTTTTCACTTAAAGTAAGTTGTGTTATTCTCCTATCATTAGGGGATTGCACTCTATTAACAAGTCCTTTTTTTTCTAATTTATCAATAAGATATGTAAATGACCCACTCTCTAGTTCAACAGACTCTAAATAATACTTCATTGCCATATTAGGATGTAGGGAAAGGAGCATTAATGTTTTTATTTCATTTTTTTTAAGTACTATATCCACTTGTGGTTTAAAGGAACCTTTAAGACTTCTGATGAGCTTTGGCATAACAATTAACAATTTTGCAACTTCATATTGCTTTGAATCTATATAATCACTCATTTTTATTAATAATCTCCTCCTTTGTGTTGTTTATCTTGAATTCTAACTAATTGAATTATATATTTTTAGTATCTTAAAGTCAATAGAAATATTTAGAATTCTAAGTATTTGTATTTAAAAAGGGGGTAGGCTTAAGAAAAATTTAAGCCTACCCCTAAGACGATGATAAATACCTATAGTTTTTTTATTATTTTACATGGGTTTCCAGCGGCAAGTACGTTATCGGGAATATCCTTTGTAACTACACTTCCTGCACCTATAACTGAGTTGTTTCCTATTGTTACTCCTGGGCAAATGATAGATCCTCCACCTATCCATACGTTATTTCCAATTGTTATGGGTTTTGCAAACTCTTTAAGGGTGAGTCTTTCCTTTGGCTCTAGGGGATGGGTAGCAGTATATATTTGTACATAGGGAGCTAATAAAACATTGTCACCAATTCGAACTTTATTTACATCAAGAATTATACATCCAAAATTTGCAAAAAAATTATCTCCTATTTCTATATTATAGCCATAATCACAATAAAAAGGTGGCTCGATATTTATTTTTCCTTTTACTATAAGTAGTTGTTTTAAGATTTTTTCTCTTTTTTCTTTTTCATGTGGTTTTGTGTTATTGAATTCATAAATTAAATTTCTAGCAAAATCTCTTTCCTCCGTTAGCTCCCAATCTGAAGCGTCATATAATTTGCTTTGAAGCATTTTTTCTTTTTCACTTATTGACATATAAATCCCCCCATATATAAAAAAGGTTTACTACTAATTTAGCAGAAACCCCTCTTTGATGATTTAATAAACTCAATAAAGTCAATTTCATATGGAGATAGTTCATGATCCTTTCTATAGGCAATAAAAAAGTCACTTGTCAATTCTAGGTCTTCAATTTCAATTACTTTTAATACTTCGTCTTTTAATTCTCTTTTTATAGTTAGTTCGGGAATAAAGGAAATCCCTTTGCCAGATATTACAGAGGTTTTTATTGCTTCCATAGAATTAAGTTCGTATATAATATTTAAATCTTCAAGTTTAATTCCATGGGATTTTAAAGAGGATAAAATAGTCTTTCTTACTCCAGAACCACTTTCTCTAAATATTAAAGGTAGCTTTCTAAGTTCATTAATATCTATTTTTTTCTTTATAACTGGAAGTGAAGTCACTAAAAGTAATTTATCAGAGGTTATTTTTTCAATGTGTAAAGCTTTGTTTGTTTCGGCACTATGTAGTATGCCTATGTTTACAGTTCTATTAATTAGATTATCAATTACTTGACTAGTATTACTTATTTCAAGACTAATATCTATGTCTTTGTTGTTTTGTTTATAAACATATATACTGCAGGGCAGTGCATATTCTCCCACAGCTTTACAAGAACCAAGTAATAAGTGTTTCTTATCTGTCTTAAGGTTTTCAAGGTCTCTTTCTATATTGTCTTGAAGGGATAATATAGTAGTAGCATAGTCATAAACAACCTTTCCAGCTTCTGTAAGCTCTACACCTCTATTACTTCTATTTAAAAGGCTTACTTGTAATTCCTTTTCAAGAGACTGTATTTGCATACTTAAACCAGGTTGAGTTAAATGAAGTAGTTTTGCAGCCTTTGATATACTATTAGCCCTTACTGTAACATAAAAAGCTCTAAGATATTGCAAGTTCATATAATCACCTACTAAAATGGTTTGAAGTTTAATGATAAATTTATGTTTTCTATTATACCATATTTTGATAAAATATATAAATCATCAAATATATTTTGTTAAAAAAATATTTAGCATATGACAATATTAAAAGATGTTTTTTCTATTTTAGAATATAATAAAAAATGGTTATATATAATAAATTAACCTTATTAAAACACATTTTTATACAATATAAGTAATGCTTATTTAGTTATAAGTAAAATTTATATTATAATAAAATTAAGATAATATTTGTTGATTAATTAACAAAGTTTGTTTAAA
>CBETVX010000015.1:0-56297 GCA_965539935.1 uncultured Eubacteriales bacterium
TATTACATTAAGACATTTTTCCTAATACTGCAAATCCATTGGTAAAATCTAGTGTATATACAAATGTTATCTACTATATTTCTTTTAACTTGAATATTTTTAATCTATACTCTAAAATTTTATTATATATTAAAATCTACAAATTTATTTATCAAATTATAGACTATATCCTGAAAAATCCGTAAAAAATACATAGTAGAAATCCATTGTAAAAATAATAATCAATAATAAAGATATCAATTAAGTTATTAGTTTTTTTCAAGTCTAGATAGATATATTTTAGCATAGATAGTATTAGTACCTAAGTATTATTTTATCTCTTTAACTTCAGAAAGGAGAATCAATTTGTGAATAGGGCAGTATTTTTAGACAGAGATGGAGTCATTAATGATAATTGTAAACCTGTAAATACTCCAGAAGATTTAGTATTATTTCCATGGACTGCAGATTCAATAAAAAAACTAAATAAGTATGGATATGATGTTTTTGTGGTAACAAATCAAGGTGGTATAGAAATGGGCTATTTTAAAGAAAATGATTTGAAAAAAATACATGAAAAAATGCTAAATGAGATTAGTTTATCTGGAGGTGTAGTAAAAGATATAAATTATTGCCCCCATTTTAAAACAAAATGTCAATGTAGAAAACCTTCACCTGGTATGATTTTAGATTTATCTAAAAAGTATAATATTGACCTATCTAATTCCTACATGATAGGTGATAGAGATGTAGATATAGAAGCAGGTAAAAAAGCAGGTTGTAAAACAATTAAACTAGGCAAGCCATATAATAAAGCTGATTATACCGTAAAAAATCTTATGGAAGCTGTTAATCTTATTATAAACAACTATAGAAAAAGTTAAAATTGCCATTCAAAACATAATGTTTTGAATGGCAATTGTTTATCCAAGAACATGATATCCACAATCCACATGGATATTCTCACCGGTTACTCCTGTTCCTAAATCACTACATAAGAATACTGCTGTATTAGCAACTTCTTCTGTTTTTACCAATCTCTTTAATGGTGCAGCTTCTTCAAATTCTTTAAGCATTTGATTGAATCCCCTTACGCCTTTTGCAGCCAATGTTTTAATAGGTCCAGCAGAAATTGAATTAATAGTTATATTGTCCTCTCCTAAATCAACTGCTAAATACCTTACACTTGCTTCAAGGGCTGCTTTAGCCACTCCCATTACATTATAGTTAGGAACAGCTCTTTCACCGCCTAAGTAAGTTAAGGTAACTATTCCCCCACCATCGGTCATTAATTCTTTAGCATACTTAGTTACAGCCACCAATGAGTATGCACTTATGTCTTGAGCCAAGTGATATCCTTCTCTACTTGTATCATAATAATAGCCCTGAAGTTCTTCCTTTTTAGCATGGGCTACACTATGAACTACTCCATGTAAAACTCCCACTTCTTCCTTTACTTTTGTAAATAATTCCTTAATGTCTTCATCCTTAGTAACATCACAGGAAATTAATACTGTATCTTTTACACCGTCAGCTGTTAATAATTTTTCTATATTACTTTTACTTTTATCTCCATAATATGTAATAACTAAATTAGCTCCTTCTTCATGAAATCTTTTAGCTATTGCCCAGGCAATGCTCCATTTATTTGTAACTCCCATTACTAGCATAGTTTTATCTTTTAATAATCCAGCCATGTTCTTCCCTCCTTCATAAGATACAAATAAATTATATAATAATTATCCATAAAACTCAAAACAAAACTTATATTAACCCTTCAATTTGATCTAATAGTTCTTCAAATACATCCAGTGCAGATTCTATTGGATCTGTCTTTGTCATATCTACTCCAGCTTTTTTCAGTAGATTCAATGGATAATCTGAACCACCACTTGACAAAAACTTAATATAGTCTTCCCTTGCACCTTTTTCTTTTTTCAGAATTCTCTGGGACAAGGAAATAGCAGCAGAATATCCAGTAGCATATTTATATACATAAAAAGGAGAGTAAAAATGGGGAATTCTTGACCATTCATATTTTATTTTGTCATCAATATCAATTTCCTTACCATAATACTTTTTATTTAATGAATAATAGTAATTACAAAGATAATCTGTTGTAAGTGCTTCACCCTTTTCCTGTTTTTCATGAACTTCCTTCTCAAATTCTGCAAACATTGTTTGTCTATAAACAGTTCCTCTGAATTGCTCAAGGAAATGATTGATTAAATAAAGTTTCTCATTTTTATCCTCTGTATTATTAATTAAATAATCCATTAATATTGCTTCATTAACGGTGGAAGCAACTTCAGCTACGAATATTTTATATCCTGCATATAAATATGGTTGATTTTTATTTGAATAATAAGTGTGCATAGAATGACCTAATTCATGGGCCAAAGTAAATACATCGTTAATTGTCCCTTGATAGTTTAATAGTATAAATGGTTTACTGTCATAGGATCCCCAAGAATAAGCACCACTGGTTTTACCTTCTGTTTCATATACGTCTATCCATCTGTCATTAAAGGCCTTATTTAACACCTCTGTATAATCTTCTCCAAGGGCTGATAATCCCTTTATAACCATTTCTTTCGCCTTTTTATACTCTATATCTTTTTTTGATTCTTTAACCAATGGAGTATACAAATCGTACATATGTAGACTATCTAATCCTAAGGCCTTTTTTCTAATTCCTACATATCTATGCATTAAATCTAATCTATTATTTATTACTTTTATTAAATTATTGTATACAGATACTGGTATATTATCATCATCTAGAGAAGCTTCTAATGCAGAATTATATTTTCTAACTTTACCATAAAAAACGTCCTTCTTTATACTTGATATCAAGGTGGAACCTAGAGTATTCTTTAAATCACCATAAGATGTATATAAAGATTCAAAGGCATTTTTTCTTAATACTCTATCTTCACTTTCTAAATACTTTATAAAATTACCTTTTGTAAGTTCAAGTTCCAAACCATCTTTATCTTTAACTTTTCTAAATTTTATATCAGCATTATTGAGCATTGTAAATATATTTTTTGAAGACAATGCCACTTCTCCCATCATAGCAAGAAGCTTTTCTTCAGATTGTGAAAGTACATGATCTTTTTGTCTAAGTAATTCATTTAAATAAAATTCATATAACTTTAATTCTTCCTTCTTTTCAATATATTCTTTTATTGTATCTTCACTTATTGATAATATCTCAGGAACTATGAAGGATAATGCACTAGAAATTTCTACACTTAATGCCACTGCCTTATCATATAGGGCTTGATAGGTAGCTTCTCTATTATCTTCATCCTTTTTCATTCTAGAATAAACAAATAAATGTTCAACTTTTCTATTTATTTTATTACTTAATTCTAATGCTGTGTATAAAGTTTCCGCTGATTCCCCAAGCTTTCCTTTGTATCTTTCTACTTCCTTTAATAACTCTTTGACTTTTTCAAAATCCATATTCCACTTTTCTTCTGAATCATACATACTTTCTATATCCCATTTATATTCACTGTCAATACTTTCCCTAGTTTTTAATTGAATACTATTTGTCAAAATAAAACACTCCTTATCTTTTTTTATATTAAAATAGCCCCACTTATTGTGAGGCTATTAGTTTTTTAATTTCTTCTAAAACAAATTCAATATCTTCTCTAGTAACATCTTTATTTGTAACAAACCTATACTCCCCATCTTCCATACCATTTATTTTAATATTTTTTTTCAATAGCCCTTTGATGAATTTATCTTCATTTATAATATTATTAGGAAGTTTAAAGAATACCATATTTATATCATTTCTATCAAATTTAACTTCTATTCCATTTATTTCAGATAGACCTTTTGCTAAGTATTTTGAATTTTTATGGTCTTTATCTATTCGCCTTACCATTTTTTCTAATGCTATTATTCCTGCAGCAGCTATTATACCTGCTTGCCTTAAACCTCCACCCATTAACTTTCTATTTTTTCGTGCTTTTTCTATGAATTCCTTATCTCCAGCCAATATTGACCCAATTGGAGCAGCTAAACCCTTAGAAAGACAAAACATAACTGAATCTACATACTTAGTAATCTCCTTAACATCAACATTTAATGCATAGGCAGCATTGAAAATTCTAGCACCATCTAAATGTACTGGTACATTTGCTTCATTAGCTATTTCTTTTATATCTTTAAAATTTCCTATGCTTACTACAGCACCTGAAGAATGGGCATTTTCCACACAAATAAGTCCAGTGTTTGGAAAATGAATATCATTATCCCTAATTGCCTTCTTAACATCTTCTGGGTCCATAGTTCCATTTTTTCCTCTAACTGTCCTTAGCTGAACTCCAGCTATTACAGCACTTGCTCCTACCTCATGCATTACTATATGGCAGTTTTCCTCAACTATTATTTCATCCCCTCTTTTAGTATGGGTAAGGATAGCTAATTGATTGCCAAAGGTTCCACTTGGAACAAAAAGTGCTGCCTCTTTACCAATAATCTCAGCAGCTATTTTCTCTAATCTATTAACAGTTGGATCATCTCCGTAAACATCATCTCCAACCTCCGCCTTTGCCATAGCTTCCCTCATTTCATCAGTAGGAAGTGTAACTGTATCACTTCTTAAATCAATTACCTTCATTTATCAATACCCCCAGTTGTTTTAATTATATTATCTATTTTAAACTAATTTTCATTACTTTTCAAAAAGTTTGAGTTGTTTTTAAAAGTTAATAAACTTTAAGCTTTTTTCTATGGAAAATTTGGTATATTAATATAATATAGGAACTTTACTTAGAGGGGGTTTGTTCAATGGGTAATATTGTAATTTCTAAACTTCTCCTATTAGTAGTTTTAATATTAATATATTTTTTATTTATTAAATCTATATCATATTTTCTACCCTTTATATTTGGGTATTTTATATCAATTCTTATAGAACCTCTTGTTAATCTTTTTAATAAAAAATTACGCATACATAAAGGCCTTTCAGTGTTTATATCATTATTAATTTTTCTTGGAACAAGTGGGCTCATTATTAATTTTATTGGCAGTATACTTTTTTCTGAAATAACCAAAATATATAATAAAATTCCTGAACAAAGTAGTCAATTATATTCCTATGTATCTAATATAGTTGATAAATATGAAACTATATACTTTAATTTTAGTCCACAACTTACTGAAACTATTACCAATACACTATATTCTATAATCAATAACTTAACAAATTATTTAGGAAAAATAGCTACTGGCGCTATAAATTTTTTAAGTGCTATACCCAATTTATTACTATTTATTTTGTTTTCTTTATTATCTGCATTTTTTATTTCAAAGGATAAGGATAAGATATCAAGTTTTATATATAATCATATACCTGGTAATATTTTACAAAACAGCAAATTAAAAATAATAAAGGATGATTTGATTTTTGCTTTATTAGGATATATAAAAGCTCAGCTTATTTTGATGACTATTACCTTTACAGAAAGCGCTATTGGACTTACTTTAATAGGTATAAATTATTCAATACTTATTGCTTTAGTAATAAGTATTATTGATGCTCTACCTATATTAGGTTCTGGCTCTATTTATATACCATGGATATTACTTAATATTATTCAAAAAGATTATAATACAGCGATTTTTTTGGGAATACTATATCTAACAGTAACCTTAGTTCGACAAACCCTAGAGCCTAAAATTCTTAGTACCCAGATAGGCTTATATCCTTTAGTTACCATTATCTCTATTTACATAGGAATAAAATTGTTTGGCTTTATTGGTATTATATTAGGACCAATTATTGTTATAACATTTATAGCCCTACAAAAAATTGGTTTGATTCCCAGTTTTAATGTTGTACAAAACTCTGAGGATAAGAAGTATAGATAATGATATTCTTAAAGAGAAAATCTTTACTATCATTTATTTTTGCGATGAAAACGTTTGTTATTTTTCTGCTATTCTTTACTTTTCCGTAACATATGCTATAATAATTCATATTATTGTAAATATATAAATTATTTTAAGGGGTGAAGTAATGAAAGATTTACTATACTATATTTCTCCATCTGAAAACGATAAGGAATATATATCTAAAGTACTTAATGAACATCCAGAAATTAAATTCGTTTCTTTAATTGCAGTTGACCTTGGTAATAATCATACAGATGAAAAAATACCAATAGAAGTTATGAAAGATGATATTGAAGAATTTTTAAACAATGGAGTACAAACTGATGGTTCCAGTGTATTTTTACCTAAAATTGCTGAACTAAATAACGCTAAAGTTGACTTGATTCCAGATTTAGAAGTTAAATGGTTTGTTGACTATAATTTTGATTATATTGACCCCGAAACAAATCTTCCAATAGGTACTTTAATTATACCTGCCTACCTTTCTCATAATGATAAATTTGTAGACTCTAGATCTATTTTAAAATCTGCTGTTTCTAATTTCAAAACTCAAATTATTGATTTATTCAAAAAATATCCCAATGCATTAAATGAAGTTAATATCAATTCAGTAGATGATATAGAAGATATTATTTTGACTACTGCTACTGAACTTGAATTCTGGGTACAAACCCCTGGAGATATAGCTGATGTTGAAAACCTCTCTACATCCCAAATACTTAAGGAGCAATATTGGAAACGTACAGTAGGACCGGTTCGTAGTGCATTGGAAAAGTCTTTAATTACTTTAAATAAATTTGGTTTTGAGGCTGAAATGGGTCACAAGGAAGTAGGTGGAATACCATCTTTATTAAATAAGAATGGAGATTTTTCTCATATAATGGAGCAACTTGAAATAGACTGGAAGTATGACCATGCTATGCAAAGTTCCGATAACGAACTTATTGCTAGAGATATAATTAAAGATATCTTTGTAAGCCATGGTCTTGATGTAACTTTTCAAGCTAAACCAATTGAAGGAGTAGCCGGTAGTGGTGAACATACCCATGTAGGCGTAGCTGCAAAACTAAAAAATGGAAAGATTTGCAATCTATTTACTCCAAATGATATGCAAAAATATTTCTTGAGTTCTATTGGTTGGGGATCGCTAATGGGTCTACTTAAGAATTATGAAGTAGTCAATCCCTTTGTAACTTCTACAAACGATGCTTTAAACAGACTTAAGCCTGGATTTGAAGCTCCCGTATGTATAGTTTCATCAATAGGTCATAATGTTAATGTTCCTTCTAGAAATAGAACTGTATTAGCTGGACTTATTAGAGATATGAATAACCCTTATGCAACTAGATTTGAAGTAAGGGCTCCTAACCCAACTACAAATACTTATCTAGCAACTGCATCAATTTATCAAGCTATGTTAGATGGTATAAAGGCCGTTTTAGATCAAAAAGTATCTAATAAAGATATTGAAAAAGAGTTTTCTAAAAAGGCCGGTGAAGAAGGTTTTTATTTAGAAAAGGATAGAGCCTACAGAAGTGAAGAAGACGTATTTGAACATTATACTGAAGAAGAAAGAAATAAAATGTTTGGAAACCCACCTGCTACAGTATGGGAAAACATTAAAAATCTTGAACTATATCCAGAAAAATATAAGGTTTTAATCGATGGTGATGTATTTACTAATCAACTAATTGAATCATATAAAACAACTATTTTAATGCAATGGACTACTGAACTCAAGAATAGAATTATTCCAAATAACATGAAGGTTGTAAGGGAATGTAAGAAGCTTCATAACGGTGAATATGTTACTGACCTAGATGTTGTTAACTGGGAAAAGATTAATGAGCTTCGTTACTATCTCATGAAAGATAGTTTAAATAAGAAATCCTTATTCACAAGAATTAGAGAGGCTATAGATAAAGAAGATTACGATATTGTTTCTAATCTTCAACTAGAAATGAACGAAAAAATTAACTTATTAAGAAATCTATACGCTGATTATAAAAAGAATTTATTTGAATTAAATTAAATCTTTGATTAGCTCTGTAAATTTTACAGAGCTTTTTCTTTTTTTGTTAAACCCTATATTGGTATATTAAATAAAAATATAGCTTAAAATATACATAGTAATCCTTAGGAATAAATGAGGTGATTTAATGGAATTCATAAATTTATCGGATTTGAAAAATTTAGATATTAATGGAATTAATATAGGGATTCGACCATTTTTATCATCTCTAGTAATATTGATAGTTTCAGTAGTGTTGATTAAGCTAGTCATGTATCTAACTCAAAAAATTATTGATATTACAAAATTTAATGAACAAAGGGAAAAAACTATCAAAAGTGTAGTGGATTCTGTATCAGCCTATTTTATACTTACCTTTGCAGTCCTTACTATAATGAGCGAGTTTGGATTAATTAAGCGAACCACTGTCCTTACTGGTGCAGGTATTTTTACTCTTATTGCAGGTTTAGGAGCACAAAATCTTATTAAAGACGTTATAAACGGATTTTTTATTCTTTTTGAACGCCAAATGAAGGTTGGGGACTTTGTAGCTATTAATGAAGAGTATTTCGGCAGTGTTGAAGAGATAGGTTTAAGGGCTACAGCCATTAGAGAATGGTCCCTTAAAAAAATATATATACCTAATGGAGAAATAAAGACTCTAAAAAACTATTTTAAAGATAAATCTAGAATTTTAGTTGAAGTTATTGTACCCTTTGAAGAAAATCATGATAAAGTCAAAGAAGCCTTAAATGAGGCATGTACAATAATAAATGAAAAATACAGCGATAGATTATATAAAATTGGTAACACTAATTATTCTGAACTTTCTGTTCTTGGTATAGTATCCTTAAACGGTAGTGATGGAGGAGCTAAATATATAATAACTGGGGTTGTTATCCCCCACCACCAATGGTTTATGAGAAATCGTACCTATGAAACTATCCTCAAAATATTTACTGAAAGAAATATTAAAATTGCTTATCCAAGATTCTTTACTAATTCCTACTATAGCGATATTTATGGTAATAATAACGATAGTAAATATTCAAAGGATAATCATAAATGATTAATATAAAATCTGGAATTTGCCTAGGTATGGTCTTTTTCTGAATATATATTTTTAATATCTTTTTGATGTAAATGTATTATTACTAAAATACATTGAAATTTAACTCCACAAAGTAAAATAATATCCCAATGATTAAAGCTGGAATTGTTGTAATAACTGTAGCCCATAAAGATGACCTTCTATCTATAGCTAATAATGGAAATAGTGCATCACCATCCTGTGAAATCGCATTTGCCAATAATGCTGCAAAGGGTACCATGCCTTTGGTAAATAAAGTTACAAATATAACTTGAGGTCCACATCCAGGAATAAGTCCAACGGCGGCACCGATTATTACTGACATAAGGCCAGCAGCAGTCATAAACTGTGTCATGAGTTCTTCTCCTAAAGCATAATCTCCTCCACCTAATCCAAAAACTCCAAGTTCATATACTAAATATGCTACAAATACCCAAGTGCCTACAAATGCAGTTTCCTGAGCACTATGTATTACTGTTTCTTTTAACGACATACTTTTTAACTCAACTTCTTCATGGGTTTCATCCCCTAAGAATTTCTTCCCCATTATCATCATTAAAATAGAAAACAATGTTCCACCTATACCTAATATAGAACCTAAATTAGGTATGAATAAATTATTAACATCTATTTGGAAAAGAAGTATAATACCTAAAATAAGACCAATAGTAATGAATCCCCAATATACTGCAAAACCCTTGTGAGTAAATTCATATCCAAAAGTATTGATTTCTTGATGCCCCTTTGCTTTATGATGAAGTATCATGTCTATTTCATCACCTTCATCATGGCCTATATGCTTTATTAAGCCTTCTTTACAAAGTTTAGTATTATTACATTCATAGTTTTGTGTCATATGATCAACTTTTTCATGTATCTCCTTAAGCTCTTCTTTAGAACGCCTTTGTATATTTTTTAGCAAATTACTGCCTACATCAAAATAGTCAACTATATACCCTGTAATAATTGCTATAATAAAAGAAATTACACTTACTAGTAAATAATGAAGTGGAAGGGTTGAAATTATTACAAATGCAGAATCTCCCATGGTAGCTATTAGAGTAGCAACTACGGTACCAAAACTAACAGTTCCTTTCACAAAAAGTGGCATTACAAATATGGCTCCTCCACAGCCTGGAGTCAAACCCAATAGGGCTCCCAAAATAGGCTGCCACCTTTTAGATTTTTCAATAGATCTTACAAACTCACCTGACCGTTTATAATCTATATATCCAAATAACAAAAGTACCGCTCCAACAAATACCGTTACTTGAAGAAAAGAACCTTCTGCACTTGCTAATATAATATCTAATATATCCTTTAACATATATTTTACCTCCTTGAAAGCTTTCTCTATCTAATAATACCCAAATACAATTTATTTAAAACTACATATTAGTTAAACATATTCTCACTAAATATTCAAAAAATCCTTATCTGAACTTACTATAATTTTAAATATTTTATAATAATAACATAAATTAACAACTAAGCTGTGTATTACTCATTCATTAATCTAAGGGTTTTGGAAATAATAATAACAAAATATTTAGGAGGTATTAAAATGAAAAAATATTTTGTATTGTTAATTATATTTTTATTGATGTTTTCAGGTTGTGCACCAACAGAACCTTATGAAGAACCCAATCCTATGGAAGATGAATCTACTGAACTAGATAATGATTCCAGCCAACTTCAAAACAATTTATACAATAATAATACGCCAAATGAGTTGGAAAAACCCGACTTAGATACCCAAGAATCCTCTATATTTAAGCAAGATGATGTCAAAAACTGTAGAATTACTGCTAATATTGTAGATGTTTTAAATGGAGTAGGTAATACTTTTGGAAAAATAGGGACATTGAATAAAAACGATGAGGTTAAAGTATTAGAACAAATAGGAAATTGGTATATAGTACAGCTAGATAATAATCTAGTAGGTGCTATTGATGCTTCTAAGGCTACACCTATAGTTAAAGAGGGAGAGGATCACGAAGATATACCTATTCAACAGCCTCAAACTGGTCAGCAAGAACAACAATCAGATGTAGACCAAACTCAGCCCGATAGTAATACTCAGAGTCCTACTTCAGAGAACAATGCTGAACCTTTAAGTGAAATGGAACAACAAATGGTTGATTTAGTCAATTCCGAACGAAGCAAGAATGGTTTATCTCCTTTAACAGTAGATTTAGAACTAGCAAGGGTGGCAGAAATAAAATCACAGGATATGGCAGAAAACAATTACTTTAGCCATAATTCACCAACCTATGGTAGTCCTTTTGACATGATGAAGGACTTTGGAATAGATTATTTAGCTGCAGGTGAAAACTTGGCTGGAAACTCTTCAGTTGAAGGAGCTCATACTGGTTTAATGAACTCAAGCGGTCATAGAAAAAATATACTGAAACCGGAGTTTACCCATATAGGAATCGGTATAAGACCTAGTGATAAATATGGTTATCTATTTACTCAAATGTTTATAAGTAAACCTAATTAATAATTATTCACCCTTCCTTGTCCCAGGAATAGTATGTACTAGGACAAAGGAAAGGAGGTATTATTGATGTCTCTTGGAGGTAATAATTGTAAAAAGAAAGATTTAGGGGAAGAAATAGTTGAAAGTGCTTTAGAATTAGAAAATGCTTTAGCTGATTTACTGAAAGCAGAAGCTGCAAAAATAAAATATTTGATTTGCAATAAATGTAGCTGTGAAGAACTAGTAGATGCCAATGAATCTATTGCAGAAATTTTAGCAGGAATCTCAGATGCTGAGGAAGCTATTATAGAAAAACTATGCAAAGGTTTAGATATTCTTGACTAATATAATTAATTTAAGCTCCTGAAAAAACAGGAGCTTAAATTATGGGTAAATATTATAATATTGTTTTACAATACTTTCTCAACATCATATAAAGACCTAAGGACAGCCCAGTTTTGTGGAAAATACTTTCCAATAGTCCAGTAACTTCCTCCTCCTAATTTATATTGGTCTATCAGCTCTAATTTCGCTTCTATACTTCTTGCATCGTCAAACCAAACCACATGTTCTTTCCCTTGGTCATCAAAATAGTTGAAATATGGTGCCTCAGCCTTTGGGTCATATTTAATAACTGCGCCTTCTCTTCTTGCTAGATCCACTGCTCCAACATTTGATATGGTTTTTGCTGCAGTTCCCTCCTGATAGGGTAGAGTCCAATCATATCCATAGTTTGGTATACCTAATAATATTTTCTCACTGGGTATCGCTGTCACCGCATAGTCAAGTACCTTTTTTACTTCATCTACTGGAGCTACAGCTAATGGAGGACCATATGTATATCCCCACTCATAAGTCATGGGTATCACATTATCTGCCAATGCCCCATGAACAGGATAATCATGGGCTTCATACAACAGCCCCTCCTGATCTGCCGATATCTTTGGAGCCAATGCAGTAGTTACATGATATCCTAGACCTCTGAGTCTCTCTGTTATCTTCCTTAAAAAATCATTATAGGCTTTCCTATCTTCTGGATATATATATTCAAAATCAATATCTAATCCGTAATAGTTTTTAGCCTTAAGATTTTCTATTATATTATTTATTAGGTTATTTTGTGCTTCTTCATTAGTTAAAATACTCCTTGCTAGTTCACTACTAAATCCACCACCTTCTTCTAAATTAGTAATAACCATAAGTGGTGCTACATTGGCGGCCCTTGCAGCCTCAATAAGCTGCTCATCTTCTATGCTAGTTAAACTACCATCTGGTTTTACTTCATAACTAAATATACTTAGATATGTTAGATAAGGTAATGTTTTTTCTAAAACTTCTCTATCTATATTGGGGAAAGTATATCCATTTACATCTATACTTCCTAATTTTTTTGTGGATGGTGGAATAGTTATAATTTGTCCTGGGGAAATTTGAGCTGGATTTGTTATTTGAGGATTGGCATCTAATATGCTGTTTACAGTAATTCTATAGTCTCTAGCAATGGAATATATAGACTCCCCTGGAGCCACCCTGTGTCTTCTAACTCCTTGAGGTATTACAAGTGTTTGTCCTACTACCAATTGATTAGGATTTTCCAATTCATTTGAGTCTACTATCCCTGATACTGGTACCCTATATAACCTTGCAATATTATAAACATTTTCTCCAGGTCTAACAACATGAATAATCAATATTATCACTCCTTTCTTTTAAATATTATGTAAGTAAATATATAAAAAGTACTTTTAATATTTATTTTATATGCAAAAAATACTTCATAGCTGTCTATGAAGTATTTTTTGAACCTTTGAATAAATAATATCCTTATACAAAAATTATTTAACATATTTACTTATATTATATCCTTCTTTAAAGATTTCCCTACAGAACTTTGTTTCAAACCTTAAAGTATCTTGGGGTTTGAAATCACTATTTGGCTTAATTAGTTTTATCTGATCCTTCCTATAATATTTTGAGATATATTCTGGAATTTGGTAATTCTTACTAAAGGTAACAATATATAAATCAGTAACTCTATTTTCTACAAAGGGATTTAATAAGTTATTATTAAGTATTCCACCATCTAATCTATATCCATCATATATACCCTTATCTAAATCTTCTTTAAAATTATCGAATAATTTATAGGAATCAAATTTTACTAATAAATCTCCTACTTTTTCATAGTCTTCTGGTCTACATGGAAGAAGTGCACTATATTTCACAGCTTCTATAGATTTTTCATTATTCATAGAAGCTATATCCACTATTTTTTCCTTTAATATAGAACCTTTGACTTCAACATAATTAACATAGACTGATTTAATATTTTTATCTCTACCTTGTAACTCTTTTATAATACTTATAAAATTATCATTGTCTATAACTCTTAAATCCTGTACATTTGATTTATTTATATGTTTTTGATACTTAGCAACATCATTCCAAACTTCCTTAAGCTTTTCTATATTTCCAGTTAATAAAAAATATGAATTTATAGCTCCTATAGAAGTTCCAGATAATATATTAAAATCTAATCCCTTTTCATATAATCCGTATATAACCCCTGCTTGAAAAGCACCCTTAGCTCCTCCACCTTGTAAATATATACCCCTCATATAATCATCCCTTCTAAAATAATATGTGAATTTTAAGATTTATAATTTAATATTTCAATACTAATAATATAATTAATTAGTATTTTTTTCAACAAATCAAAAAAATGAAAACGTGGTCAAATTTATCGACCACATTTTTGTTAATCTGACAGTCTATGAACAAATAACCCACTTCTTAGTTTTGGTTCAAACCATGTGGATTTAGGAGGCATAACCTTTCCTGCATCAGCTATTGACAATAGATCATCCATAGTAGTTGGATACATAGAAAATGCTACTTTCATATCTTGGGATACTCTTCTTTCCAATTCATCAAGTCCCCTAATTCCACCTACAAAGTCAATTCTCTTATCAGTTCTAGGATTTTCTATACCTAGTACAGGCTGTAATAGATTATTTTGCAGTATTGATACGTCCAATCTATCTATTGGGTCATTTTCATTATAAGTTCCTTTTTTTGCAGTTAATCTATACCATTTCCCATCAAGATACATACCAAAAGTATGTTTTTCCTTAGGTCTATATTGTCCATCTTCATTATATGCCTCTACTTCAAATTTTTCCATAACCTTAGTTAAAAATTCTTCTTCAGTTAATCCATTTAAATCCTTAATAACTCTATTATAATCCATAATGAATAGGTCTTCGTCGGGGAATACAACAGAAAGGAAAAAATTAAATTCTTCATTACCAGTATATTTAGGGTTTTCTTCCCTTCTTTTTAATCCGACTTTAACCGCTGAAGCCGACCTATGATGTCCATCGGCAATATAAAGATAGTCTATCCCTTTAAAAATCTTATTTATCCCTTCAATAACTTCTCCATCGTCAATAATCCATACTATATGAGTTATATCATCTTCACTTGTAAAATTATAAATTGGCATATGGAACTTAATCCAATCATTAATTATTTTATTTATTTCATCATTTTTTCTATAAGTTAAAAAAACAGGAGCAGTATTAGCATCACAATAATCAAAATTATTTATTCTATCTACTTCCTTTTCAGGCCGCGTATATTCATGTTTTTTGATTACGTCATTCATATAGTCATCTATAGATGTACAACCTACTATACCGGTCTGAACCCTCCCATTCATAATTTGTCTATATATATAAAATTGAGGCTTATCATCTTGAACTAGTATTTCTTTATCTATCATTTCATCTAAATTTTTTCTAGCCATTTCATAGACCCTTTCATCATATTGACTAACTGAGTCATCAACATCTATTTCCGGTCTAATAATATGTAAAAAACTATATTCATTACCTTCAGCCATTTTTTTAGCTTCTGCTCTGTTCATTACATCATAGGGTAAACTAGATACTTTATCCACTAGTTCTTTCTTCGGCCTAATGCCTTTAAATGGTTTTAATACAGCCACCTTGCTTCCTCCTATTCTAAAAATATAATACTATCTATATCAGCCTTCTTATTTAATTCTCTACATTATAATCCAAGAATATCTTCAATATTATCAAGTAATTCTTTAATATCATTTAACCTAGTTTCACCCATATGGGCGATTCTAAAGGTCTTTTCTTTTAAATTCCCATAACCATTAGAAATAGTATATCCTCTCATTCCCAACTTTTTATTTAAATCATCTACACTTATTCCCTTTATGTTCTTAACTGTTGTTAAGGTATTAGATGCATACTTTTCTTCCGCAAAAAGCTCGAAGTATTTTTTAGCCCAAGTTCTGACATACTTAGCCATTTCTAAATGACGTTTAAATCTATTATCAAGGCCCTCTTCTAAAATCTTATCTAATTGATAATTAAGTGCAAACATATGTGATAGTGAAGGTGTTGAAGGATATTGATGATCTTTCTTTTGTATGTATTCATAAAGTCTAAGAAGATCCAAATAGAAACCTCTATTTTCTACTTTCTTTGCCCTTTCAACAGCCTTTTCTGAAAATGTGCATATGGATAGTCCTGGTGGAAGGGCTAATGCTTTTTGAGTAGAAGTAATACATATATCTATTCCCCATTTATCAACTTCTATTTTAGCTCCAGCGGCAGAACTAACAGTATCTACACAAAATACGACTTCAGGATATTTTTTAACTACTTCTCCAATCTCCTTAACTGGATTCATAATACCAGTTGAAGTTTCATTATGGGTAACAGTTATTAAATCATACTTACCAGTTGATAGAACTTCTTCAACCTGTTGTGGGGTTGTGGGTTTTCCCCACTCTACTTCATATAAATCAGCAGGAACTCCATTGGCAACAGCCATTTCATACCATCTCTTACCAAAAGCACCTACTGCAAATACTGCTGCTCTTTTCTTTGTACAAGATCTAATAGCCCCTTCCATTAAACCACTACCTGATGTAGTTGAAAGAAGAATTTGATTCTTTGTATAAAAAAGTTTCATCATTTTTTCACTAATTTCTCTTTGTAACTTCGATGCTTCCTCAGTCCTATGACCTATCATTGGAGTTGCCATTCTTTGCAGTACATCTTCAGCCACATCCACCGGTCCTGGGATAAATAACTTTTTGTGCATTATAACCCTCCTATCATTTCTATTTGTTTTCATCAATATTATAAAGATCAAGTCTCATATGTTTAAGCAGTGGCAGCTCTTCCCTTACTTTCTTGACTTTTTCTAGATTTAATTCTCCATAAAGAATCATTTCCTTTTCATTAGCTTCACTTATAACGTCGCCCCATGGACTTGCTATCATAGAATGTCCATAGGCAACATAAACTGATTCTTTATTTCTAGATGGCGATGCAGCAATAAAGAAGACTTGATTATCTAAAGCTCTTATTTTCCCTAAAGTATGCCAATGGGCTGGTCCCGTTGTCATATTAAAGGCCGCTGGCACGATTATTATCTCTGCTCCCTTCAGGGCCATTAATCTCATAAGCTCCGGAAATCTCATATCATAACAAATAGCAACACCTATTTTACAGAATTCAGTATCAAAAACTGTTATTTCATTTCCAAAGCTTAAGGTATCGGATTCTTTAAAGGTTATTCCGTTTTTTACATCTATATCAAAAAGATGAATTTTCCTATGGCGAGCAATAATATTCCCTTTCCTATCAAAAATAAAGGATGTATTATATACTTTATTATTTTCTTTTTCTGGTATTGAACCACCTACTATATATATACCTAATTTTTTTGCTAGGTCAGATAGAAGTTTTACTGTAGGTCCATCATTTGTCTCTGCATATGTAGGAAAAAATTTATTGCTATATGGACAATTAAACATCTCAGGTAAAACTACTAACTCACTATTATTTCTCCAAGCCTCTTTAATCATTGCCTCCGCTTTTTTAAGATTTTTTTCCTTACTTTCTACAACCTCCATTTGACAGATAGCTACTTTTATATTACTCATATTCTACCACCTCTGTATATAATATAAATATATATCTATAAAACCCAATAAATTTGATTTTTTTGAACCCTATAACAAAACTATATTTAATTATAATTTTAATACATCTTCCTAGGTTTTACAAAAAAAAGAAGACATTTTTTGTCTTCCTAAAACTACTTTTTTACTTTATTTTTATGTGAAAATCCTACTAGTTATAACAAAGAAAATATTAAAAAGCAATAATTATCCCACCGTCATATGCATATACTGTACTTATTCCTGCTGTTTCAACTATTATTATATCTTTAAAGTTATATTTGTTTTGAATTTCTTCCTTTAGCTTTTGAGCTTTCTCTAGACAGTTACAATGGGCAATACCCAAAACTTTTTCCTCTATCTTTTCTCCCTGCTCACCTATTATATCAACTAATCTTTTAAATGCCTTTTTAGAACCTCTTACTCTGTCAACTAATCTAATAGTTCCTTTATCTGTAGATCCCATAATAGCTTTAATAGAAAATGCTGTGGCTAGTTTCCCTATTACTTTATTGATTCTTCCAGCTTTAATTAAATTATCTAATGATTCAAGCAAAAAGAAAGTTTTCATCTCACCAATATATTTACCAACTTTTTCTACTATTTCTGATTCCTCATGATTCTCATTTGCTAATTCTAAAATTTTAAGTCCTATTAAAGTTTCTCCTATGGAAGCACTTAATGAGTCAAATACATGAATAAACTTATTAGTTGCTTTCTCCAAAAACATATTTTTAGCAATCATAGCACTATTATATGTTCCACTTAGTTGTGAAGATAAAGTTACTACAAAAACATTTTCTTCTCCTTCATAGGCCTTCATAAAATCCTGAGGAGCTGGACTTGCTGTTTTTGGAGATTTTTCAGAGTTTTTCATAAGATTTAATATTTCTTTAGTATCTAAGTCTTTATCTTTGAATTCTCTTCCATCAATATTAATTGTCAATGGAACAGTCTCAATATTGTCTATTTTTCTTAACTGCTCATTAGTATCAAAGCAGCTATCGCCCACTATTTTAATCTTCATATTTGTCCCCTTTCAGATTTTTAACATAATTATTTAATAGCTTAGATTATGTAATTATAAACAATTCACGATTTGCTTTTATGTTAAAAATTTTTTTGAATCTATTAATTAAAAGCTTAATTACAATTATATTGTATATTTGGAAAATTTACAACTAGAGATAATTTTTTTCAAAATAAAAAATAGAGACATATCACTATGTCCCTATTTTTTGTATTATATGTTTAATTTATTCAATATATTTTTCTCTTTTTCTAATACATTTTCTTCTATGCTTTTTATATCCTTTTCTATCTTAATTTTAAAATTTTCATCTTTTATTGAACTTAAATTAATCTTAACATTGTAAATTGCAGCTAGTATAGCCGTTCTTGCCATCATAGCTGCCACAGCTCCATCGGATACTGCATTTTTATTTCCTTTTTCAACTACCTTTTCTATCATATCCATCATTTCAAAAGCTTTCTTAGCAACTTCTAAGGGAGCTAGTGAAGCTCCTTTTAACCCTTCATCAATTGCTGCTTTTCTAACTGTTTTTTCTTCATCGGTTTCCTTTGGAAGTTTAAATGCTGCCATAACCTTATTAAAGGCATTTGCATCTTTATCTATATCCTTTAAGAAGTCTTCTCTTAGCTTACTAGCTTTTTCTACTATTTCTATCATCTCTTCTTCTACTTCTTCATAATTTTTCTTCCCAACAGTTAAATTTGCCACCATCTCTGTTAGGGCTGCCGCAGAAGCTGCACCCATTGCTGCAATACTACCTCCACCAGGCACAGCAGATTTAGAACCAGTTTCCACTAAAAAATCTTTTAAAGTTTTATCTGCTAACATTGTATCCTCCTTTAAGCTTGAAAAATTTTATTTTTATCGTAAACTAAATTTCCACTTTTTATAACCTTTTCTACAGTACTTACCCCTATATGATATGCTAGGAATTTATAGCTAGGAAACTCATGGATTACAATGTCTCCTTTTTTCCCTACATCTATACTACCGATTTCATTAGCTCTATCAACCGCTGCTGCACCATTTATAGTAAGGGCTGTAATTGTTTCTTCAGGAGTCATATTCATATATAAAGTAGATAGTGCAATAATAAGTGGGATTGATTCTGTAAAACAACTTCCAGGATTAAAGTCTGTAGCTAATGCTACTGCACAGCCATTATCTATCATATATCTTGCCCTTGCATAATCTTCCTTCAAACTAAAGGCTGTCCCAGGGAGTAATGTAGCTATAACTCCAGCTTTAGCTAAATCCGCTATCCCTTTATCCGATGCCTGTAATAGATGGTCTGCTGATGTTGCACCTACTTCAGCTGCTAACTCAGCCCCACCAAGCTGTACTATCTCATCGGCATGGATTTTAAGTTTCATACCCATTTCTTTAGCTTTATTCAGTAGCTTTCTAGATTGCTCAACAGAAAATACATTCTTTTCACAGAATACATCACAATATTCTGCTAGCCCTTTCTCTACAACATCAGGAAGTACCTTTTCTATTATAAAATCCATAAATTCATCTTCTCTGCCTTTATATTCCTTTGGAACTGCATGGGCTCCTAAAAATGTAGGGACTATATCAAGTGGGTGGTTTTCATTAAGCTCCTTTATTGCTTCAAGCTGTTTAATCTCTGTATCATAGTCAAGGCCATATCCACTTTTACCCTCTACAGTTGTAACTCCAAAGGACATCATGGAATCCAATCTTTTCTTACCAGACTTTATAAGTTCTTCCCTTGAGGCTTCCTTAGTTTGTGTAACTGAACTAACTATACCCCCGCCTCTATTCATTATTTCCATATAATCTGTTCCTGCTAATCTCCAGCTATATTCTTCAGCTCTATATCCACCAAAAACTAAGTGGGTGTGGGAATCAACAAAACCAGGAAGTATAGTTTTATTAGAGGCATCTATTATTTCATAATCTTTTTCATCAATATTATTTAGTACTTCATCGGTATTTCCAACAGCTTTTATTATTCCATTTTCTATAACTATAGAAGCATTTTCTATAATATGTAAATTATTCATTTCTTCTTTTCCTGATTTAGCTTTAAATCCACTACAGGTTACTATCTCTGAAGCATTTTTGATGATAATATTCCCATTCATAATATCACTACTCCATCAAACTAGTTTCTAAAACTTTATCCATAGAAAAACCATATAATCCAAGATAGTAAGCTGCTGTATCTATAAGGGCTTCCATAGGAACTAATCCTACTACTTCACTACCTGTTACATTAACTCCATATCTTCTAGCTTCCATTTTCACAGCTTCAAATGCCCTATACATTGCTGTTTTAGTATAGTCTGTTAGATTCATCGTTACTTGCACTATTCCTCTTTCTGCAATTTCTACTCCACCTGCTTTGATGAATCTATATCCTCCACCGGAGTGACGAATTGCCTTAGCAATTTTTTTAGCTATTTCAATATTATCGGTATCTAGATCAATATTATAAGCAATAAGTGGCATCCTTGCTCCAACAGCAGTAACTCCAGCAGTAGGATGAATTTTTGCCTCTCCAAAATCTGGCTTCCATTCTGGATCCTTTAATTTTTCTGACATTCCTTCAAATTGACCTCTTCTAATATTTGCAAGATTTTCTCTTTCTGCCTTAGTGGCTGCCTTTTCATATAAAAATACAGGAATGTTAAACTTATCAGCAATAAGCTTACCTGCTTCTTCAGCAAGTTTAATACATTCTTCCATAGTCATATTTTTTATGGGTATAAAAGGCACAACATCAGTAGCACCCATTCTTGAATGTTCTCCTTCATGTTTAGTTAAATCAATGACTTCAGCTGCAACTCCAGCAGCTTCAACAACTGCATTTTTTACCGCCTCAGGTTCACCCATAACAGTTACAACAACTCTATTATAATCCTTATCTGCTTCATAATTAAGAAGTTTTACACCTTCCTTAGCTCTGAAGGGAGATACTATCTTTTCTATTTTTTCCAAATCTCTACCTTCACTAAAATTAGGTACACATTCAACTATCTTTTTTTCATTAGCCATCTTCTTTTCCTCCTTATTTCCCTATGACTATTAAATTCTAAATCAAATTAAAATATCCTTCAATTTTCCTCTAAATTGACTTTGAAGACCTTTTTTATCCTTACAATAAGTAGTAAAACAGCTCTTACATGAAGCATAAAGAGGATTATTGAAGGATATTTATCTTAAACTAAAATGTTAAATATATGGAAATTCAAAGTAACCTCTATATAAGGATTTTTTATTTAATTTTATTAAAAGCCTCTTTAACAATCTCCTTTACTAAATCTTCCTTAGGCCTATAAGGAATAGTAATATGATCAGTACCCTTTTTCATATCATTATACTCAATACAAGTTTCAATAGAATTTTCATTTCTAGCCCATGCACGTCTAGAAACTCCAACCATAACATCCCATGGCATAGATCTCTTTAATATTTCATCTACTCTTAAGCTACCATCTAATACCATACCAAATCCACCATTAATTGATTTGCTAATTCCTACTCCACCACCATTGTGAAGAGCTACCATAGTCATTCCTCTAGCTGCATTACCTGCAAAACAGTGGGTAGCCATTTCTGACATCACTCTACTTCCATCATAAATATTTGAAGTCTCTCTAAAGGGTGAATCGGTTCCACCGGTATCATGATGATCTCTACCAAGCATTACTGGACCTATTTCTCCATTTCTAACCATTTCATTAAATTTAAGAGCTATTTTTAATCTACCCATGGCATCTTGATATAAAATTCTTGCTTGACTTCCTACTACAAGGGCATTCTTTTCTGCATCCCTTATCCATACATAATTATCTCTATCCTGTGCCCTTCTATTAGGGTCTATACACTCCATTGCTGCCCTATCGGTTTTTCTTAAATCTTCTGGATCACCACTTAAACATACCCACCTAAATGGACCATATCCATAATCAAATAACATTGGACCCATAATATCCTCTACATAGGATGGGAATATAAAGCCATCACTTTCATTTTTACCATTTGCACAAATCTCAGTTTCTCCTGCATCATAAACTGCCTTCATAAATGCGTTTCCGTAATCAAAGAAATATGAGCCTCTATCAACTAATGTCTTAATTAATCTAAAGTGTTTTCTTAAGGATTTATCTACTAATTCTTTAAATCTTTTCTTATCATTTTTAAGTAATTCTGTTCTTTCTTCAAAGGTAAGTCCTTGAGGACAATATCCTCCATCGTAAGGAACATGGCAAGAAGTTTGGTCAGATAAAAGATGTATCTCAACATCATTGTTTACAGCATACTCAAGAAGGTCAATTACATTTCCAAAAAAGGCTATTGCGACACCTTCTTTTTTATCTTGATACTGTTTTGCCAATTCAAAGGCTTCCTTAGGGCTTTTTGCTATAACATCAACCCAACCTTGCTCATATCTAGTATTTATTCTTGATTCATCGACTTCAGCTATAATACCTACTCCATTGGCAATTTTAATTGCTTTACCTTGAGCTCCACTCATTCCACCAAGTCCAGATGTAACATAAAGATAACCTGCTAAGTCTTCATTATCTCCAATACCATACTTTAATCTACCGGCATTGAGAACTGTATTAAATGTACCATGAACTATACCTTGAGGCCCTATATACATCCATCCTCCAGCAGTCATTTGCCCATAGTTGGCAACTCCCATGGCAGCTGCTTTATGCCAATCATCTGGATTATCGTACATACCAACCATTAAACCATTTGTGATTATAACCCTTGGTGAAGTTGGAGAAGATTTAAATAATCCAAGTGGGTGTCCTGACATTACTACCAGGGTTTGGTCCTGGGTCATTTCCTCTAAATATTTTTTAATTAGCCTATATTGCATCCAATTTTGACAAACCTGTCCTGTCTCCCCATAGGTAACTAACTCATAGGGATATAGGGCAATATCAAAGTCTAAATTATTATCAATCATAACTTGTATAGCTTTACCTTCTACACACTTACCCTTGTATTCATGTATAGGCTTTGCTTTAATATTTCCTTCTGGTCTAAATCTATATCCATAGATTCTTCCTCTTGTTATTAATTCTTCCATAAACTCTGGTGCCAACTTTTCATGTAATTCTTCTGGAACATATCTAAGGGCATTTTTTAAAGCTATTTCTGCTTCCTTTTGTGATAGATTAAACTCCCTCTTTGGCGCTCTCCTTATCCCTTCCACAAACTTAGGATATTTAGGAAGTTCCTTATCAAGCTTGATAGTCATAGCATTAGAAATGTCAAAATTGCTAATCATATTTATCCCCTCCTTAATATATTTAATAATATGTAGTGCTTCACTTTAGCACGCTAGTTTAAGAAAAAAGAGGATAATATTATCCTCTTTTATACTTATTTAATATTTAATTTTTCCCTTAGTTTCACTAACATATCTTCAGTCATTGAAGTCAAATCATATTCAGGCTTCCAACCCCATTCTTTCCTTGCAGCACTATCATCAAGGGAGTTTGGCCATGAATCAGCAATCTTTTGTTTAACAGGGTCAACATCATATTCTATTTCAAAATTTGGAATATGTTTTTTAATCTCATTAGCTATTTCTTCTGGGTCAAAACTCATTGCTGTTATATTAAAGGCATTTCTATGCTTAAGTTTAGAGCCATCGGCTTCCATTAGTTGGATTACTGCATTAAGGGCATCGGGCATATACATCATATCCATTTTTGTTCCTTTAGCAATATTACATGTAAATTTACCCTGCTTTAATGCATCATAGTAAATATGTACAGCATAATCTGTAGTTCCACCACCTGGTAGAGCTGCATAGGATATAAGTCCTGGGTATCTAACACCCCTTGTATCTACTCCAAACTTTGAATAATAATAATCACATAAAAGCTCTCCTGAAACCTTAGATACTCCATAGATAGTTGTAGGTCTCTGAATTGTATCTTGAGGTGTCATATCCTTTGGTGTATCTGGCCCAAAGGCTGCTATAGAACTTGGAGTAAAAACAGCACAATTATTCTCTCTAGCTACTTCTAAAACATTGTATAAACCGTTCATATTAACATCCCATAACAACTGAGGTTTTTCCTCACCAGTTGCAGATAAAATAGCAGCTAAATTGATAATAGTATTTACTTTGTATTTCTTAACAATATCAGCAATTTGCTGACCATTTGTTACATCAACTATTTCAAAGGGACCACTTTCAACAATTTCATTACCTTCTTTTTTTCTTCTACCACTTGCTATAACATTGTTATCTCCATAGATTCCTCTAAGTTTCATAACAAGTTCAGAACCTATTTGACCTAAAGCTCCAGTAACTAATATATTTTTCATTGTATCACTCCCTTTACTACGTTCTATAATAATTATATACCATCCAAAAAAGTTGTAAACCTTTTCCTGTTAAATTTTTATTTATAAAATTTTAATATTTTTTTATTTTTTTTTATCAAATTATCTAATATTCTATGGTACCTTCATCAATAACTTTAATCTTAGGTCTTCTTTTTAATTTTTCCATTAGATTAAATAATGCCACATCCTTATTTTTGGCTTCTATCATTACATCAAAATCCCTATCTATTACTTTAGCTTTATATAAAAATTCCATAAAAAAATTAACATCTACATCATCGGCATGACTTCTAAATTGTTTTTGATTTTTAGGACTTGATACATGTATCTTAGGAACTTCATTCTCATGGTTCCATGTATTGAATATTTCCTCTAAATAATCTCCAATATCCTCTCCATCATTATTACACCAATGATGATGAAGGTCTAGAACCATAGGAGCCTGTAACTCTTTACAAATTTCTAATACTTCCTTAGCAGTATATGTTTTATCATCGTTTTCAATGATAATTCTTTCCTTTATTGCCTCTGGTAGTTTAATAAAATTTTCCTTAAACCTTACTATTGATTCTTTTTTACCTCCATATTTTCCACCTATATGTAATACTAACTTTCCTTCCTTGCCAATCCCCATATATTCAAATATTTTTTCATGATATTTAAGGTCTTTTATTGAAGTTTCTAGAACCTCTTTCTTTGGAGTATTTAGAATTGTAAAATGGTCTGGATGGGCACTTATTCTAAAGCCTTGCTTTTTTACATACTCCCCTAAAGTCTTAAGTTCATCCTTGACTTCATCTTCCCAGTCCCAATCCTTAGTAATTGGATGGGTAGCTAATGGAATAAGTTTAGAAGTCAATCTATATACCTTTATATCATGGGCTTTATTATGATAAAGTAATCTCTGGGTATTTTTAATATTTTCTTTTGCTAATCTACTTAACTTAAATAATCTCGTCTCTTTGTCATCTATTTTAGATAAAGTTTTAACCGTAACAGTTTTAGATGGAGAACAGTTCCTAACAACTAAAGACATTGCTACATAACCAAAACGAATCTTCAACTTTCCACCACCTTTATGTATTTATATATATTTAAATTGCCCTTTAAATAATAATTTATTTAAAAAACTTTTCACTATATATTTAGATAATTAGACTTAATAAAAATAAAAAGAGCCTTAGTTTAGTAACAAGACTCATTTAGAAAGTTTAATACTCCCTGTATTTTATCTATAGTAATTATTAATTCCCAAACCTAATAGTCTACATAATATTCTTTTATAATAAAATTAAAATAATATATGCATAAGTTTATTTTAACATATTGGTTACTTACTTAATCAAATATATGTACTATTTAACCATAGCAAAAAATCCACTCCATATAGGTAAACCCTTATATGGAGTGGATTTTTTGTTCCTTAATTAATCCTATTTCATTAAACTTTTTGGAGCATCTGGCTCATAAAGTATCCACATGCTGTATGGACTTACTCCTGTATAAGCTACTAGAGTTAGTACTAGAGCCATACCAGAAAATAACTTTTTACTTAAGTTTTTAAACATTCTCTATTCCCCCCTTTTTTCCTTTGTTTATTGTATTATCAAGGGTGTAAATAACCCAATACCCCCAAGGTGAAATCAGAAAGAAACTAGTCAAAGCACCTAATGTAATTGACAAAGAATAGCTTTTCAGTTGATATTTTACGAAGAAGGATTGAATGAACATCCATAGTATTAATACCATAAAACTTTCTTTTTTTAGTTTAATTATAGTTTCCTTATCGGATACTCTTTTTTTCTCAGTTCCTGCCGGCACCCATTTAAATATTGTATAAATTCCTAGGAAGATAGTAATAAAAATTAGTATTATAAGTATATCCCACGGAATATCAATTGATGCCATTTTTCCCAAAACCATAAACATTATGACTCCAGTGGTTAAGCATCTATAATAAGTACTCATATGTACTCCACCACCAAGATGTCTAAATATAATAAATACTATGAGACAAAGTGCAGTAGTCTTGAAAATTCCAAATGCTAAGGATAGAGATATTAATAATATTAACTTTAAAATTGAACCTATTATTATTTCTAATCCATAGGCGTAAATATCAATTTGATCTTTATCATTATTTAATTTCTCCCCTATTGTGTTAGCTAATTTTTTTGATATCTTCTTTACCATACTCCACCTCATTTTTTTTTGGTATGTGTATTTTGAATACCGTTTTATCATTTGAAAACAGACTGATTCTTCCTCCACAGTTATTTACTATTCTATTAATAATATATAGCCCATATCCTCGCCCTTTTGAATCCTTAGTTGTATAACCAGGTCTGAAAATCTTATTTTTTTCCTTATTACTTATTTTAGGTCCGTTGTTTGAAACGTATATGATATATTCATCATCTAACCTCTTTATTTCCAGCGCTACTTGTCTGTCAGTTTCTTTCATTAAAACTATTTCAAAGGCATTATCTAATAAATTATTCACCACAGTACATAAGTCCCACGGGGCAAGGGGAATCATATTAACATCACATTTTATGGCAACTTCAAAATCAATATTTTTAAGCTCAGCTACTTTTTGTTTGCTACTTACTAGAGATGTTAAAGCTGGATTACCTGTATAAATAATATCCTGGGGATGATAATACTCCTCATTTATTCCATTTATATATTCCTTAGCCTCATCTACTTCATCTAGATAAATCATTGATTGTATTGCTTGAATATGACGTCCATGCTCATGTTTCTGGGTATGTAGAGTATCAACAAGACTTTCTATTTGCTTAATATACCCTTTTAAAAAATTTAATTCGGTACTTTTCTTAATATTTTCACCAGCCTCTTTTACTGAAGATAAAACAAATATGGTAATTATTAAGATCAATAGATTCATAAAAGGCAACATTTTTTTCAGATAAATTATTTCATTAGATACATATATAATTTGATTAAAGACTACAATAACTAATGATTGTAATAATAAAGTAAATATTGTTAGAATATTTTTATCTTTAAACATTATTATCAATTCCTTTTTCTCCCTTTAAATCAAAAATATATAAGTTTTTCTTTTCTACAATATAATACAATACTATCATTATTATAAAACCTGGTATAGCCGTCCATATATTAAGGTAGGGATATGTAATCAAATCTTCTATGGTTTTATCAATAATATTTAAGAACAATGGAAGGGTTATACTTTGTATTACTCCCATTATTAACGCACTTGTAATAATAGGTACAAATATATTTGTCCACTTAGTTCCAATTATAATTTTTATAAAAATGGCAATTGTTATTATCGTTAATATAGTATGCACTCCGAACAAAATCCCATTGTCTAAGCTAAATGAAATTTTTCTAATATAATATCCCACCATACCAGTTACAAAAGATATAATAAAAATATATTTACTGTCTATTTTTATGTTATAAAGCCTTAATCCAACTGCTATTACAAAGAAAGTCTCTGGCATCGATTGAAAAAAAGCTACATACCATGGAATTTGATATAGCATAGTGTTACTCCTTCCAAAGAAATTTGACATAGATATTATAGCATATTACATAATATTCTACCAAATCTAACATTTTATTACATTTCATAGTCTTTTTTGTCGTTTATAACCGTAAAAAAAGAGCCTTGAAAATATGTCTCTTCAAGAAGATTACACTAGTCTTTGGCTTAGTATAAAACTTGTCAGTGAAGATATTTTTGAGTAAAAACTTTTTAAAATTTTGTCTTTTGCTATATAATATAGTATAAAAGTACTATTTATTTTAGGAGGTATAGATTATGAATAGGTTAGATTTTATTTATAAAAGACATAGTGTTAGGAAATTTAAAGACATTGAAGTTCCAATGGAGGATATAAAGGAACTTATAAAGGCTGCTGTCCATGCTCCTTCTGGAAAGAATCTTCAAAACTGGCATTTTGTAATTGTTAAAAATAAGGATAAGATTGAAGAAATGGCAAAAATAGTGGAGAGAAAAAATGCTGAACTAGCTGAATATGCACCAGATGAAAAAACTAAACAAGGATTTAGAAAGTATTGCAAATATCATACTGTTTTCAGAAATGCACCTATAGTTATTTTAGTTTTTTCTGGACCATATCCAGGTACTGGTCTTGATCTACTTAAGGCTAAAGGAGCTTCCAGTGAGGAAATACATAATTTACTTAGACCGGCTCCAGGTATTCAAAATATAGCTGCAGCCATGGAAAACTTACTACTAGCAGCAGCTAATATGGGCTATGGTGGATGTTGGATGACTGGACCAAATTATGCATCTAAAGAAATAGAAGAATATATTGGGTTTAAAAAAGAGGGATATTTCTTAGCAGCACTGACTCCATTAGGTGTACCAGAAGAATCTGAGCTTAGAAGTCCATCGAGAAAGCCAGTTGAAGAAGTTATGACTATTATCGAATAATTTTTTCATCAAAAAAGTACTAGTTCCTTTTCTATCAAAAGAACTAGTATTTTTTTACCATTAGCCTCCGAGGGTTATATCTTGTTTGTCATACCAGCGTAATGCTTCATAGAAATGTTCTGGCTTAAAGTCCGGCCACAAATCATCAACAACATAAAAGTCAGCATATATTGATTGAACAGGTAAAAAACCGCTTAGTCTTCTTCTACCACCCCATCTTATGATTAAATCTAGTCTACTGACATCGGATGAATATAATAGGCTATGTAAGTTTTCTTTACTAATTTTATCTGAATTTGAATTTATCAAATTATTTAAGTCCCAATGCCATCCATAGTTAACTAAAAAGTTTACTTTAATCCCCCCTTTGCCAAATTTTTTTCTTTTGGTATAGGGCAATAATTCTTTTGGAAACATAGGAGATTTTACATTTCCAACAACCAAAAGCTCTGCATCCTCTTTAGATAACATTTTTACAGCATCAATACATGCCCTGGTAAAAGCCTTAGTTTGTATTTTGGGCCTTTTTGTATTATCTGTTGTAAATCCATAATATGTCATTTCTTTAACCCCATTTTCCTTACATAATTTGAATAACTCTAATCCAGGGTTAAGACCATGATTATACCCTTTATCCTTAGTCATACCTTTATTAACAGCCCATCTTCTATTGCCATCGGGTATTATGCCTATATGATTTGGTATCTTCATTTTATCACCACCTAAAGAAATCATATCTCTAATTCTTGCCATAAAAACAAAATTATATAACAAAATAATAAAAACACTTGGTCTTTAAAAACCAAGTGTCTTACATTTTTATTATGCTTCGTCAGCCGGTGGTGTAAATGTTCTTTGTAAAAGCTCCTTATCTAACATCATTATTCCGTTTTTATTATCTCCTATCATCTTAAGTTGACTTAATAGTTTTCTAAATAAATTCATTTCTTCCATTTGTTCATCAACAAACCATTTTAGAAAACTAACTGTTGCATGTTCTCTTTCGTCCTGAGCTATATCCATAAGTTCATATATTCTTTCAGTTACAACTTTTTCATGGGCTATTGCATGCTCCACTGCATCATTTAGTGAAGTAAATTCATTTATTGGTTCATCCATAGTGGCTATAGTTGCTCTACCATCAACTTCATTTATATAATTATAAAATTTCATGGCGTGGAATCTTTCTTCCTCTGCCTGAACTAAAAAGAAGTTTTCAAATCCATCTAAGTCTATAGATGCACAATATGCTGCCATTGCTAAATAATGATTGGCTGACAAAAATTCAAAATTCATTTGTTCATTTAATTTTTTCATTAATTTTTCTGAAACCATTTAATTTCCTCCTTTTAATTTACTGTTCATTATCAAATTAGAATTTACTATGTATTTAATTCATTATATATATCTTACATAAATTTACCATTAAATACAATGTTAATCTAAATATTTAAGCTGTTTTCTTAATTTTTGTACTAATTTTTTCTTTTTATACCCAATTTTTATAAAATTAACACTCTTTACTTGATTTTTTTTATTTCAACATGAATAATAATAAATAATTACTATTTTGAGGGGGCCTAATTAATGATTAATATTTCTGACATAGTTATTAGATTAAGTCTTTCATGTCTTTTAGGTGGTTTAGTCGGTGTAGAAAGGGAAAGTATAAATAAACCTGCAGGCTTTAGAACTCATATACTAGTATGTGTTGGAGCTACTGTAGTAATGCTAACCAGCCTTTTGTTATTTGAAGAATTTAAATCTTTTACAACCCTGGATCCTGCCAGGCTAGGAGCTCAAGTTATTAGTGGCATAGGCTTTTTAGGAGCTGGTACAATACTTAGAGAAGGTTTAACCGTAAAAGGACTTACTACCGCTGCCAGTCTTTGGGCTGTAGGTTGTATAGGTTTGGCTATAGGCAGTGGATTTTACTTAGTTGGTATCTTAGGTTCACTAACAGTTCTAATAACTCTTTTTATATTTTCACCTATTGCAAAATATTTTACTAAAAGAAATAACCAATTAATGCTTCGCATAGTATCATTAAATAAACCTGGTCAAATAGGTAGAATAGGTACTAAACTAGGAAGCATGCATATTTCAATAACTAATATTAGTCTTGAATCTATAGATGGAATTAGTGTAGCTATTTATTTAACTTTAAAAACTCCAAGGGGTACTTTATCCCAGGACGTGGTAGAAAAAATATCTACAATAGAAAATATTTCAAATGTAGAAATTATTGAACATTGATTAAGTAATTTTAACTCCTTTAATTTCACTATATACCATTTATTGTAATGCAATACAATATTTAAATTGGTCATATTAATAATATAATGCCAAGATTATATTATTTAATAAAGGCAGGTGATAATTTGAATAAAATTGAGAAGGTATATAGTGAATTATTAAGATATGGTTTTGCAGTTTTGAATCCTTTAAAGAAAAAAGTAATTAAAACACAATGTGAAGTTCACATATTTATAAATAATCAAGCACTGGTAATCTTAAAAAATGATCACTATATTAGAGCTTACGATTTTTATAGTAAATATATAGACATTATAAATGAGGGAAGTGTTTGGGCAGACCAGGATTTTAAAAGTAGTATGCATATGTATAATCCATATACTAAAAGGGGGCTTTGGGGAAGAAAAAATGCCATGGAATTGTCTGTAGAATATTTAAACAATGCTTCTATACTCTGGATAAAGGGAGAAAATGACAAGTCCCTATTTTTCTTTGGAGCAGCTTTACATATAATTCAAGATATGACCATTCCGCAACATGCCAATGTCCGATTATTAGATAGTCATAGACAATATGAAAACTTTGTTAAAAGTACATATAAATACGTAGAAAAATTCAAAGCTAATAAAAATTTATATTTACTTGATGATATGTATAAATACGTTAGATTTAATTCTAGAATTGCCCTTAAGATATATAAAAAATTTAAAAACATAGAAGATGATAGAGAACGGTTTTATAAAATAACTAGTTGCAATCTTCCTTTAGCAGAGAAAACTACGGCAGGTTGCATGGTTAATTTTTTTGAAGATGTGGTTAAAAAAAGATGGAGCTAAAAAGGACACTATCAAGTGTCCTTATTGTGATTCTTTAGTTTCATTAAATTGTTTAAATCTTTCTTCCCTACTCAGTACTCCTCTTGAATATGCTGTAGCGTAGGTTTTATTTTTCTCATAATATTCTTTAAGCTTATAGGGTCCTCTATTGTATTCAGAGAGTATTCTATGTATATCATTTCCATAGGATTTTTGAAGTAAATTTAAATAAATACATCCTAATCCTATATTATATTCTGGATCAAATATTTTATCAGGATCATATTCTAAACCTAGTATATCCCCGTACTTTTCTGCAAGCCATTTTTCTGTAGACGGTATAATTTGCATATATCCTCTATCTTGATGGGACCCAACTTCCCATTTATTAAAGTTGCTTTCTAGCTTAATAACTCCTAGAATAAGAGATGGCTTTAAATCAAACTTTTCAGCATATGCTACTACGATGGCAGCAGTTTCAAAATCAAGTGGTGTATTATCTGATATTTCCTTTACTTTATCTAAATCGCTAGTAATATCCATATTAACATATTTTTGCACTCTTTCCAGCTTTTCTAGCAACTTCTTTTTTTCCTCAATTTCTTCTATTAATTTTACTAGGTCTTCAATCTTTTCATCCATTTCTTTAATTAAAAAATCACTGGATGAATCTTCTTTTTCAAGATTTACATAGTTTGCTTCATTATCTTCTTTTATTATTTTATTTGCATAGCTACTCTTTGATGTTCCTACACTAAGCATAGTTATAAGAAGTACCATAAAAAGGACAAGCTTATTAAATCCTATACTTTTCTTCATATGTACCTCCTTTTATTTCTTCCTCCTTAAATATATTATTTGGATAATATTGTTATTATCATTAGTATCAAATAGAATCACCGTCACATTTTAACAGAAAAATTTATTATAATCAACTACTTTTGAGATTATTTATTATTTTATAGGAAAATATACCCTATTTTTATAAATTAGACATAATCCTTTTAAATTTATTCATTAGATAAAAGTGTTCTTTATTATTTGTATACCTATACATATACATATTAATAAAATAATTTATTAAAACACGCCTATAGATACTTTAAAGTATATTTTTTTAAAACTAGTAAAAAATAAATAAATGAATAACTTTAAGGAGGCTTTTATATTGAAAAAAATATTTGCCCTATTCCTAATAATTTTAGGGGTTTTGGGTATAGTTCTACCGGTTTTACCTGGTTGGATTTTTATTATATCTGGCTGGGCAATTTTATCTAGAAGGTCAAAATCATTAAGTAAAAGATATGTTAAGTAGGTGATTATGTGGAATTAATAAGTTATGTTCCTGGAAGAATTAGATTTAGAGAAAAAAAGGTTTATAAAAATAATACTTTGTCTAAAGCCCTGGATCTTTATTTAAGTGAAATTAAAGGTGTTAAAAAAAGTAGAGTAAATCCTAATATTGGTACAGTAACGGTTTACTACAATAGTAATTTAATATCAGAAAAAATTCTAAGGTCGAAAATAATAAGTGTAATTAATAATGAAGCCTATTTAAATTATATTAGCAAACATTTTAAAGAATATTTAGAAATAAATAAAAAACTACAAATTGCTAAGAAAAAAATGATTGTATTTGGTAGCATATACCTTCTTTATAAAATAAAGCAACACTTTTGGGGGAAGTTTTCTATTAGTAGAAGTTTGCCTGTACTTAAAATTGCTGCCCTTGTAACTATCATAAAGGGTTATCCACAAATCAAAAAAACTTATAAAAATGTAGCACAGTATTTTCCTACTGATTCTGATAAATTTTTATTAGTTCTAGGAATTTTCCTTACCCTTTCTAGAGAGGGAAATAAGGGTACTATGATGTTATTTTTAAAAGCTTTTACAGATACTTTGGTATCCCTTTCTAATCTTCAAGTAAAAAAAGCCATATTAGCTAATAATAGCAATCCCTATTCACTAGTCTGGTTAAATCATGGTGAAAGTGAATATTTAATACCTTTGAAATCCATAGAAGAAGGAGATATAATTACCTTCAAAGAAAATGAAACCATTGCTGTTGATGGATACATTGTTGAAGGCAAAGCCTTAGTCAATCATATGTATTATTCTGGGCAACCTGAAATAAAATTAGTCAGCAAAAAAAGCAAAGTAAATGAAGGTATGATAATCATATCCGGTAATATTAAGGTTAGGGTAAGTAATATACCTCCTTTAGTTACAAAATCAGATATTTTATTAAAAAATCTTGCTATAAGTAAAAAAGTATCAAATTACCAAAAAAGAGCATTATACTTAGCATCTTCCCTTGCCCTTACAAGCTATTTCATAACTGGAAATACTTTAGCACCATTATCTGTTATGCTTCTTATGAGTCCATCGGCTTCAAAGGTTGCCCTTAACTCAGGTATAGCGAATTACTTAAAACTATTACTTAGAAATAAAATCATGTTGAAAAATGCTAATACAATAGAAAAAATTATAAACGCAAAGAGTATAGTCTTTGATAAAACTGGAACGTTAACAAAGGGTAGACTAAAAATTGTTAAAGTAGAAATCTTAGATAATAATTATTCAAAAGAACAAGTTCTTGAAATTTCTGCAACATGTGAAGCTGATATATGCCATCCAGTTGCAAATACCTTTAATGATTTTAATAAAGGAAATAATTCATTATTGGAAAAAACAATATACATCCCTTCAAAGGGAATAATTTCAAATTATGATGGTCATAAAGTTGTAATTGGTAATAAAGATCTATTATCAAGGGAAAAAATAGTAATACCAAACAAGCAAAACCATAATATAATAGATTCCAACTATTATCTCCCAGTATACGTAGCCATTGATAATAAATTAGTAGCTAAAATCTATATGGTTGAAGAAATAGAAGATAAATCCTTAGAAATGGTTAAATCTCTAAATTCAAGTGGTATAGAAGATATTTCTATAATAAGTGGTGATCTAAAACGAAATACAGGTCATTTGGCTTCACAGTTAGATATAGATAGCTACAAAGGTAATATGTCTCAACTAGATAAATATAAATATATAAAAGAAAAAGCTAATCATGGAAGTACAATCATGGTAGGGGACGGTATAAATGATACAAAGGCTATGGAAGAAGCTGATTTAAGTATATCTTTTATTAGTAAGTCATGTCATCAAGCAGTATTACAATCAGATTGTATAATGGAAGAAAAAAATATGCTCTTAATTCCAAGATTATTAGATATTACTGAAAAAAGCTACTATAGAATTCAAAGGAATATTGAGTTTAGCCAAAGTTATAATTTTATTTTTGGATTATTAGCTGCACTAGGTTATATAGGACCATTTAAAGCCAAAAGTCTTAACACTCTTAACTCCTTATTAGCCATGTTTAATAGCTTGAATATATTAAATATAAAACCCCAGAAAGATTTACTTATTTAAAAAATCTGAATAGGAAGAGGTGTATAATATGAAAAAGTTTTTTACTCCCTTTACAGGTGAAAGTTTACTTATAGGACTTGGTTTAACATTCTTGACCTATATGATTACTCCCATAGTTAAAGAGATTTACAAAGAAGCTATATCAAATAATAAAAACATAGCACACCTTGGAGATGAGTTTGAAGGAAGGTTTGTCCCTGATAAAAGCTCACTTACCTAATTAACTTTAAATTAATTTAGCTATAGAAAAAAGCGTCTGACTTGAACTAATTCTAATCAAATCGACGCTTTTTTCTATGCCAATGAAATATTCCTTTGTCTTTTTACTAGTTTTACTGCTCTGTCCTTTATATAATCTAACCGTCCTACGAAACACGCCATAAACAGTAATGTTAACCAATCTACTATACCTAAAGGATATGTTCCAAAAAATCTTATTAATTGTGGTATATATATACTTCCTAATAATACTAAGGAAGATATAACTACCGAAGGAATTATATATCTGTTCTTTCCTATTACTTCTTCTCTACAGTCAAATACATGAAACATTTGATTAGCAACTATACTTCCATAGGCTAAGGTTCTTGCACGGGCAAGATTTCCACTGATTAAATAAGTTCCTATAAATAAACTTAAAGCACTCAGTCCCATGAGGCACCCTCTACTAATTATTTTTTCTAATAGTATCTTATCAAATATACTTTTATTTGAATTCCTTGGGGATTCACCCATAGCGTCATAATGTGGTGGATCAACTCCAAGGGCTAAAGCCGGTATTCCTTCTGTAATTAAATTAACCATTAAAATCTGACTAGCTATAAGAGGTGTAGGAAGTCTAAGTAATGTGGCTACTAATATAGCAAATACTTCTCCAATATTGCCTGATAAAACGTATCTAATAAACTTCTTAACATTGCCACTAATTCCTCTTCCTTCTTCTATAGCATTAACTATTGTTATAAAATTATCATCGGTAAGTATTATTGAAGCTGCTTCTCTTGTAACATCTGTTCCATTCTTACCCATGGCAATGCCTATATTTGACTCCTTTATGGCAGGAGCATCATTTACTCCATCCCCTGTCATAGCTACTACATGCCCCTTTTCTTTAAGTGCTTTTACTATCCTTAACTTTTGATGGGGTGATGTCCTTGCAAAAATTACAACATCATCGATTGCCTTTAAAAGCTCAGTATCATTCAGGGAATCTAGTTCATTACCACTTAACACTTTGCCTCCATAATCAAGCAAATGTAATTTTTCTGCAATTGCAATGGCCGTCTTTTTATGGTCACCTGTTATCATAATGACTTTTATCCCTGCTTTATGACATTTTTTTATGGCTCTCCTTACACCTACTCTTGGTGGATCAATCATTCCAGTCAATCCAGCAAAAATTAAATCAGTTTCTATTTCTTCTTCATCTTCTGGATTTGTTTCTACCTCTTTATAGGCAAAGGCAATTACCCTTAAAGCATCGTGGGTCATATTGTCAATAATGTCCTTGATTTTTCTCCTATCTTCTTCCCTTATCTCTCTTATTTCTGAACCATCAAGAATTTTATTACATTTCCTAAGAATTACATCCGGTGCTCCTTTTACATTAATACTATAAATATTTTTATCATCTTTACATATTACTGTCATCTTTTTCAATTCTGAATCAAATGCATATTCTTTAACTCTTGTATAACAATTAAAATGACCTAAGTCAAATTTAGCCTTTTCAGCCAGAACCAATAGTGCTGATTCAGTAGGATCTCCAATTAGCTCGATACTATTATCATCTTTTAGATTATAGGAAGAATTATTACATAATCCTCCAATGGTTATTAGTTTCTTTAAATCTTCTCTATTTTTTACATCAATAGTTTCTTTATTAAAATAAATGTCCCCTTCAAAACTATTGCCATCTCCGCCTACTTTATAATAATTATTTAAGGTGTATAAATCTGTCACGGTCATTTGGCCAGTAGTCAATGTCCCTGTTTTATCGGTACATATAACATCTGCACAACTAAGGGTCTCCACACTAGGCAGTTTTTTCACTATGACTCCCTTTTTAGCCATACGTTGGACTCCAAAGGCCAATGAAATAGCTAATACTGTTGTTAAACCTTCTGGTATGGCTCCAATTGCTAAACTTACACCGGTCCTAAGTATTTCTAAAAAAGGTTGCCCACCTATTACTCCTGATAATATCACTGAAAAAGATATTCCTATACAAACGAAAGTAATAGCCTTAGCTAGTCCTTCTAAATCTTTTTGTAATGGAGTTAATTCTTCCCTGCTTTGATCCAACATTTTAGCTATCTTACCTATTTCTGTATTCATGCCTGTTTCCACTACTATAGCCTTACCATTCCCTTTAACTACATTAGTTCCCATGTGGACCATGTTTTTTCTATCACCTAATGGAACATCGGCAGTATATTTCACCTTGTGGGTTTTTTCTATGGCTTCAGATTCTCCAGTAAGTGAAGCCTCATTAACCATTAAATTAGAACATTCAATTATTCTTGCATCGGCAGGTATTATATCTCCTGATTCAAATAGCATAATATCTCCATGCACCAATTCCCTAGATGGAATGATTTGCATTTTCCCATCACGAATTACTTTTGCCATAGATAAAGAATATTTTCTTAAGGCTTCTAAAGATTTTTCTGCTTTATAATTTTGCCAAACTCCAAGTATAGCTTCTATGATTACTATTGCAAGGATAGTAATTGCATCCCCTATTTGACCTAAAAATATAGATAATGCACTTGCCCCAAGAAGTATTTTCATAATAAAACCTTCAAATTGCTCTATAAACTTTTTCAATAAAGATTCTTTCTGTGATTCTTCAAATTCATTATATCCATGTATCATCAAAAGCTCTTTAGCTACATTAGTAGAAATTCCCTTACTGCCAGTTTTTAAAAGTTTTTTTACATCTTTTATAGAGTTTTTATACCAATCACTTTTCTTTAACTGTGTTATATTACTAACCTTTTTAACTTGTATATTTTTCTTTAAATTATAATTAGAAACTTGTGAATATTTTCTCATGGAAACAACTTTTCCTGCTGCTGCACAGGTCATCATTTCATCTTTTTCATTGATTGCCCTATTATAACTTTCTAAGCTGTCATTAATAAATTTTACTAACTCTTCTTCTTTAATAATCTCCTGATCATAAAAAACTAAAAAAGATTTGTTATTTATATTAACCCTTGCTTTTCTTACACCTTTAACATTTAAAATAGCATTATTAAGACTATTAGCCAACAAAGGATTTTTGTACAGCTGAAATATCTTAAATCGTATTCTGCCTGGAACAACGGATATTACAAATAAATTTGCCCGACTATCCTTCATTGTCCTTTTATATCCTCCTTAGAAATTAGACTTTACCTTATATTATGGTTTTTTTTCATAGCCCATATTCAGAAAAATTAATAGTGATTTAACATCAATTTAATATTTTCTTTACAAAAATATAAAGTTTCTCTAACTATGTATTAACATTGTTGTTATATATTATATTTAATATATTCTACATATTATTTATATGGAGGTGATCTTATGTTACCCAATGCTATTAATACAACAATCACCGATATTTTACTTCCTATTAATAATGAAATAGATAAGTACTTTATCTCCTTAGAAAGAACTATTTTAGATTATTTTAAGGATATTAATATATATGAGATTAATAATGATATGGTTTTAAACCTAATCATTAAGGATTTAAAGTTCAAAGACTTCATTAAGAAAATTCAAAGCATGCTTAATGATAATTTTACTTTTAATTTGAAACTTGATATGAAAAAAATTTTAGTACTACAAATTGATGATTTGATTTTCAATGAATATAAATTATCATATTTTTTTATTAAAGCTATAGAAAAGTCTATTGATGAAATTATTGATAAAAATATATCATCATATATTAAAAACAAACCCACCAAATTTGTACTTAATAAATTTACTCCCAGCCAATTTATTTTAAGTATTACAGGCTTATCATCTAACAGTTATTTTAAACGCCATCAAGTTGATATTTATAAAAGAACAAAGGGCAATTTATTAAATATCAAGTATAGATTAAAAAGAGAACTAAGAAAATCCATTACTGATAATCTCTCTATTAAAATAGTAAATATAAATTCTAAAACTGCGTAAAACATTGCTTTAAGTTTTAAATAAAGGCGATGTTTTTTTATTTTTTGTATATTAAATTTCTTTATGTCAATACTATTACTTGAAACTATTTTCTTTGACAATTTTAAGATATATGGAGGTGGGTTTATGGAACCATTAGGAATTCTATATGGCCTTGCTACTTTTTATGGTGTTAAAGGAGTATTAAGTAGAGCAAGAAAACCAATACGCAAGGCAGCAGTAATGGCTACAAGTCAAATGTTCAATGCTTTAGATATGATTAAAGAGAGGGCTTACGATGTTAAAGAAGGATTTGAGGATATTATAGCTGAAGCCCAATATGAAAATATGAAAAATAGAAATATGATGAATGAAGATATTGAAGAAGGAGGGCATTAATATGATGTTACTTTTAAAACTAATGCTTCTTGGAGGTATTTTTGTTCTTAGTACAAATCTTATTGGAATGGTTATGGGTATGTAATGGAGATTATTTCTCATATACCTGGTAGGCTAAGAATAAAAATCCCAAGTATTTATAAAAATTCTACCCTTGCATCTAAGTTATGTTCTTACCTCCAAAAAAATGAATCAATTTATAAAGTTACATTTAATACTTATACTTCTAAAATACTAGTTATCTATAATTCCAAGGAAAATTTATTAAGTGATATTAATTCTACTATTAAAGAGATTCTTCAAAAAAATCCTTATCCAATAAGGGCTCCTAAGTTATATAATAATTTTTTAGATAATGATAGGGCTAGGTCTTCAATTATAATAGGAAAATATCAAAGGTTATATTCAATAATTATATTAAGTGTAACTTTATTAATTAGACCTGATTTAGCATTTGCACTGACCCTACTTTTTATATTTAGAAAATTAATTTTATTAACCCTAGAGAAATATTTTAGAAGGAAACTTAAATCCCATAGTGGATATAAAAAAACTAATTATAATTCTAAGTTGAAAGAAAAAAAATTAGAAATATTTAATGCTGTTTGGGCATTTAATAATATTATCATGCCCTTAACTATTTTAGGGGGAATATTAGCATCGCTAATTAAAAATGATTTCTTAATTTTAATTGCCCTTTTGTTTTTAAACAATCTCGAGTCGATATATAATTCTGCTCATTTAGCCCTTATGAGCGGTTACTACAATAGACTAAGTCAGAATGTGTTCTTAAATAAAGTAGATGTATTTCAAGATATAGCAAATATTGATGCTATTGTATTTTATAATATTAATAATTCCCATGAACTTACTCATCAAATAATAGAAAACTTAAGAGAAAAGGGAATTATTTATATCTATTTTTTCCAAAAGAATAATATTGAAGATTTAACATATCTTGAAGAAAATTTTGGAATCACTGTTATACAAGAAAATGGTAGTATGATTTCTGAAATAACTAAAACTATAGAATATCTAAAATCTAATGATAAGACAATAGCCTTAGTATATGAAGGTATTGATGACTTTAAAGACTCAAGACTAAGGGGCCACATTAATATTTTATTAAGCAATAAACAGAGCCCAAAGTATCTAAAGCATTTTGATTTGATAATGGATAAAAAGGATTTAAACAAACTAGGAAATACTACTGATTATGCCAAATATATAGTTGAGATTATTTATCAAAACTTTGCTTTATCTATTGGCATAAATCTTATTTCAACCTTATTAGTTTTTTTAGGTAAGCTTACCTATCTATATACTTGGATAATTTCAATAATAACTAATATAGTTGTTTATTTAAATTCATTAAGAGCTTTAGAATACAAACTAGTTAATGTGTAAAGGATGGTAAATTAAGGTGGATATAAGAGAAACTTTACGAAATAATCTTGAACAATCTTCATCAATAATTAAGAATACAATGGTTGATTGCTTTGAATATATGGATTCTCATCCAGAAGAATCTAAAGAGATTATTGAGATTTGGAAGGAATTTGCCAATATATTGATGAAAGATTTTTTTACTTTAAGCGAAAAATATGATAATAAAGAAATTGGAAAGGCAATCGGAAAAATGATAATGTTTAGAAGATAGGAGGAAGTATGATGAATCTACTAAAACCCTTTGGAACCGAAAGCTTTCTTATAGGAGTAGGACTTGCTGCTGCCAGCTATTTACTTGGACCAACAATAAAACAAGGTGCAAGAGGTGTAGCTGTTAAGGGAATGCAAGGTGCTTTAATGGCTGGAGATGTTGCAAATAATACAATGGAAGCAAGCAGAGATAAACTCGGTAATTTCATGCATAAATTCATGGACAACAGAGATAATGGAAAAATGGAAGTAGAATATAGCTTCCAAAAAGAATTAATAAATGAACTAAAAGCCGATAGAGAACAATATAATAAAGTTTTAAATGAAATGATCTCCACTATGAAAAGTATTCAAGAGGATGTGAAAACTTTAAAAGCTAACAATAATGATACTGACAATTAACAAATAGGTAATTAATCAATAAAATGAACAAGGGGAGATAACCATCTCCCCTAAAACTATCTTGCATTCCTAATATCATATCTATAGTTGTTTTTATAATCAATAATTAGCTTATCTCCTAATCTAACAATACTATCTAAAGAATAATTAATAGCTAAATCTTCAATTTTTTCCCTCATTAATCTTAATTCTTCTGGATTTTCTATTAATTCATCAACTATGTATTGAATTTTTCTAACATTATTAATTACTTTTGCAGCCCCTGACTTAACCAAAAACTCTGCATTTTCCTCCTCTTGTCCTGGAATCATATAGGGTATCAGCATAGGCAATCTTTTTACTATTGCCTCAGAAGTAGTAAGGCCTCCAGGTTTTGAAATAAGCAGATCGGCCTCGGCCATTAAGTTGGATATTTCTTGAGTAAAACCATAAACTACGATTTCTTTATCAGAATATTTATTTTTGTACTTTTTTTCTATGTATTCCATTAAAGATTTATTTCTACCGCAAACTACTATTAATCTAATCTTATTCTTGCAATTCACAAGTCCCTTTAGTACTTTTTTTATCCCCTTTATTCCCATACTGCCACCCATTAAAAGTATAGTTAATGGTTTATTCTTATCTAATATTCTTAGATTATTGGTATCAAAAAATTCTTGCCTTACAGGTATACCATAGGAATAAACTTTATTCTTACATATTCCTTTTTTAATCATATCTTCACTTGTATAGTCACTACCTGTAATATAGGCATCAACATTATCATTTACATAGATGATATGGGCTTTAAAATCAGTAATTACTGATATAAAGGGAATCCTTATCTTATTTTTTTTCTTAAGGGTACATATTACATTTACAATAAATGGATGAGTCCCAATAATAATATCTGGTCTTTTTTCTTCAATAAACTTATAAATCCTCTTTTCAAAAATTTTGTTAATAGATTTAGATAATCTCTTATTAATAATATAATTATTACTGTATTTATATAAGCCTTTGTATATCTTAGGTAAACTACTGTATAAAAGATCATAGCCATCTACAAATAATCTTTCCATCATTTTACTAGTTATTTTTAAAAAATCAACAACTGTGGCTTCGTATCCATGGAGACTAAATTCTTTTTCGAGAGATTTAGCTGCTTGGTCATGTCCTCCCCCTGTAGAAGCAGTAAAAATAATGACTTTTTTCATAGGTCAAACCCTCCAAGTCACATAATCTATAATTTAAATTTATTTATATATTTTATTATATACTATATATCATCATATAGCTTCCAAAAATATCTATTTATAAAATTTAAAACTAGTTCTTATATCCAACCAACTTATTAAAACCTTTTTTATCTATGTACTTATCCCATTAACTTGAATAATTTCCCATTTTTATTATATACATCTATTTATTGCCTTAAACATTGAATCTTTATTTCTAATATATCATCTCCAAGAATTATTTCAAAGATATGACCTACTAATCTCCTAATTTTAAACAGCAGTTTTTTCCTTTGATAATAATAGTGAACTTTCAATTACGCTTATACAAGTTACTAGTGAAGCCGTTAAAGTATATTTTATATCATTCTTCATATTAATACTTATTTTAGAATATGAATGTTCAAGGGATTTAATGCTATGGATTACTGTGCTTTTTTTATACTCATTATGAATATAGTATCATCTCCCTAGTGTTATCTCTCATATCATTTTATATGTTAAGTGTTAAACTTCATAAAAATTCATGTAAATTTTAAATAAAATTTTTAATCTTTGTGTTCTTCTATCTATACCTTCTATTCAATTACTATTTTATATACCAAAGCTGATTAGTTTATATAATTTCATTCTTTTTTTATAAATTAATGGTACTATTATTAATTTACTGCATAAAATAATATTGAAAGTTTTTTATAATATTTTGGATATTACATTCATATGTAAATTATTATAAAGTATAATTTCTACAATGTGTATAAAAGTCATCATTATAAACCTTCAATAATGGTCTAAGACATTTTAATAAGGAGATGGGGTTATGGCTTATGACGTTAGAGAATTATTGGCTCGGTTAATAAAGTGTGAAGCAGGAGGCGAAGGAGATAATGGAATGAAGGCTGTAGCTTCTGTAGTTATGAATAGAGTCCATGTGCCCTATGGGGAATATCAGAGAATTGGTCAAGGTGATCTTAGAAAAATTATATATCAGAAAGGTCAATTTGACTGTGTTCGTTCTGTTTTAGGGGGAAAACCAAATCCCCAAACTATATGGGCTAATCCACCTGAACAAATACATTATGACATAGCCGATTGGGCTCTTTCTGGTAACAGATTATATTCCACTGGAGATGCACTATGGTACTTTAATCCATTTAAACCTAACTGTATTTATTACTTTCCTAGAAATAAAAGTGGTAAATATCAAACAAGGATTGGAGAACACTGTTTTTATAATCCAACGGAACTTTATGCTCAAACATAAATTTAAGAATTATTTGTTTTATAAGGAGGATATAAAATGTATTTTAATGGAATTAAAAATGATACTAATTTTATGCCACGACATCAAATACCAATGATGCCAAGAAGATATACACCTATGCCTATGTATGTGGCTCCATATTCACCACCACTTCAACCTGCACCATTTACACCTCAATCTCTCCCAACAACAGAAGATATTGATTCTACTGAAGCAGGAGATTTTGAAATTGCACCTGGGGCACCTGTACAAACAGATATAAATTATACCCAAGGATACTTAGAAAGTAAAATAGGTGAATATGTAAAAATTGAATTCTTAATCGGTACAGACCTTTTAATCGACAGAGAAGGTATTCTTAAAGACGTTGGTATAAGTTATGTTGTTTTACAAGAATCAGGAACCAACGATGAACTAATGGCTGATCTTTACTCCATAAAATTTGTTAGAATTTTTGATCAACCTCAACAAAGGCCTTATGCTCAAACAATCCGTTAAGTACAAAAAATTAAATTCTATTTTAGAGAAGCCGATACATAAAAGGTATTGGCTTTTTTGTTTATTTAATTTATAATTATTTGTTAAATGTATAATATATTTAGTATAACATTGAAAGGAAAATAACTAAATGCTTATAACAAAAAGATTCAATAAAAGAATTATTCCATTATTGATAATTATGGGGCCTTTATTAAGAATACTTGCACCCCTTAATCCTTATCTTGTGGAAACCCTATATTCTAGAGGTATTTATAGGTTCATTGGGAGATCTTTGAGTATAATAACAGGGATACTACCATTTTCACTAGGTGAATTTATTGTAATATTAGCTTTTATATTTCCAATTTTCATTACAGTATATATATTAGTAAAATTATTAAAAGATTATTCAAATGCAAATTCTTTGCTTTTAAGTCTATTAAAAAAAGTAGTATTTGTTATTGGCATTATATACTTTTTGTTTATTTTTCTTTGGGGCTTAAATTATCATAGACTCCCTTTTTCCCAATTATCAAATTTGGAAACATATCCAGCTTCAAAAAAAGAACTAGAAGATTTATGCATTTACCTTATTAATAAAACAAATTCCTTGAGAGAAAAAGTCCATGAGAATAATGAAGGTATAATGGTTATAAATGAAGACAATAAAAAAATTTTTTTAAGGGCTAACCAAGGATATATGGCCGCTGCAAAAAAGTATTCCTTTCTAGATGGAAAATTTGGGAGACCAAAAGGAGTTTTCTTTTCAAAGGGATTAAGTTATTTGGGTATTTCTGGTATTTATTTCCCCTTTACAGGAGAGGCTAATGTTAATGTAGACATACCTTCTTTCATGCTTCCTTCAATAGCAAGTCATGAAATGGCCCATCAAAGAGGTTTTGCAAGGGAAGATGAGGCTAATTATATTGCTTACCTTACTTGTAATATGCATCCTGATATAGACTTTCAATACTCAGGGAATCTACTAGCTCTTATACACTCTATGAATAAATTATATAAATATGACAAAGAATCCTATAGAAATCTAATAGCTAAATATGATAATGGAGTAAAAAGAGATTTAAACCACTTGAGTAGTTATTGGGACTCCTTTGAAGGACCTATTGAAAAAACCCATACTAAAATTAATAATGCTTACCTTAAGTCAAATAGCCAAGAAGATGGAGTTTATAGCTATGGTAGAATGGTAGATCTTTTGATAGCTGAACATAGATTAAGAAGAGGAAATTAATCCTCTTCTCCAAATGCTCCTGCCTTTGTAATTATTGGTATATCTCCAAATGTGTCATAGATAAAATATCCATAGAATCCATTACACCTTCTATTTCTGCACTAATATTTCCCTATCACCAATAACAGTTGTAGTATCTAATTTTTTTTTCATTAATAACTTTATCCGCTATTGTTTTTAACCCATTATAGGGTGCTATCAATTCTATTTTTCTATACATAAATTTGCACTACCATTTTAAATCTTACTATGAATTTCTATATAATTATTTAATTTCCTTTAGATATTATTATAAGCTTTTTATAATTTATAAAGAAAAATTTAAATCTTCTATTTAATTTGCTATAAACATCTAAAAGAAAAACCAGCTTCTATGCTGGTTTGGTTTATGAATAAATATCAGAAAACTCTATGTTTATCCTTTCAATATTCCTCTGTTTGTTTTCTTCATTATCTGCAAACATTAGCATGTCTTCATGATATTCTTCAATAGTTTTTACAGGTATTTCAATAATAACTTTAGTTCCCTTTCCATATTCACTTTCCACATTTATAGTTCCTTCATGCATATCAATTAATGATTTTACGATTGATAGCCCAATTCCACTTCCTTCATGTTTTCTAGTAAGTGACTTATCCACTTGTCTAAATCTCTCAAAAATAATGCCAAGCTTTTCTTTAGGGATTCCTATGCCTGTATCTTCTACTATTAATAAAATAGAGTTTTCCTTTTCTTTTAATCTTACTAATATTTTTCCTCCAGGTTTTGTAAATTTTACTGAATTAGCTAATAGATTGAGTATAACTCTTTCAATCTGATTAGGGTCGCAGGCTAAAATTTTTTCTTCAACATCTGTATCAAAGGTTAATGAAATAAATTTATTTTCTATGTATTCTGCAACTGATAAAGTTATATCTTCAACAATTTCAACTATATTGCAGTTTTGCAAAGATACCTGGAAAAAACCCGCATCTATTTTGGTAATGTCTATTAAATTATTAACTAATCTCATTAATCTATAACAATTTTGTCTTAATATATTGATTTGTTTATTTACTTTATTGGACTTTTCATTAAGTACTATGTTTTCTAAGTTAATTTCTAAAACTTGTATAGCTCCAAATATAACGTTAAGTGGAGTTCTAAACTCATGGGACAAGTTAGAAAAAAATTCAGTCTTAATTCTATCATATTCTAATGACTCTTTTAGTAACCGTTCTTCCTTTTCAAGTTTATCTTGAAGCTCCAAATTCCTTTTTCTCACACTTATATCCCTTGCTATTGACAATACAACCTTTTCATTCTTCATCATAAATACATGGGAATTAATTTCTACTGGAATAACTTCCCCACCCTTAGTAACATAGCCTATCTCATAGGTAATATATCCATTATTCAAAAGCTTTTCATGTATTTTAGGAATATCTAATATATGCTTTTCACTTACTATATCAAAATGAGACATAGTACTTAATTCTTCTTTAGAATATCCTAAAATCTTACATGCTGTATCATTAACTTCTATAATTCTAGTGGGCATACCCTTTGCATTAAATCCATAAAGGAATATGGCATCGTTTGCTTCATTAAACAATAGTCTGAATTTTTCTTCATTATCTTTTATTGTTTTTATCATTTCTCTTTGACTTGTAATATCTTCTAAAATTGCAATATAGTTAGTAATATCTCCTTTTTTATTTTTTACTGGTGATATAGTTGTATATACCCAAAATAATTCTCCTTCTTTTGTAGTGCTAACAAGTTCACCCTTCCATTCCTTACCTTCCACAATGATATTCACAATTTTATTATAAATAATATCATCATGAATGTATGCTTTTAAAATTTGAACTTTTTTTCCTATAACATCTTTTTTCGAATATCCCTTCTTTTTAACAAACTTTTCATTAATATACTCTATTTTACCTTCTGTATCTACAATTATAACTAGACTAGAGCTTTGTTCTATGGCCATAGAAAGTTTATGAAGCTTGTCCGTAGCCTGTTTTAATTCAGTAATGTCTACAAAGGTTATTGTCAAACCCATTATTACATTCTTTATGGTTCTATAGGGTAAAATCCTCAATACATACCATTTATCATTCGTACTCTTAACTTCCTTTGTAATAGGTATTAATGTGTCTAGTACTTTTTTACAATCTTCTACTAAATCTATCCCCTTTAAATTATGGGATATATGTTTTAGAGGTCTTCCAATATCAAAGTCCATTACATTAATAGCTTCTTGTATTGATGGTGTAAATCTTTTTATAGTAAAATCATTATCTAAAAACATAGTTCCTATATTAGTACTACTTAAAAAGTTGCTCATATCATTATTTAAATTGGTAAGTTCCTCTATTTTTTTAGAATACTGAGTATTGACTGTAATTAACTCTTCATTAACTGATTGAAGTTCTTCGTTAGTAGTCTGCAATTCTTCATTAGTCGCTAGAAGTTCCTCATTAGTTGTTTGGAGTTCTTCATTGTAGGTCTCTACTTCTTCAAGTGTTGTCAATAGAGCTTCCTTAGCTCTTTGTAGCTCTAGTTCTAAATCTCTATTATTGTCCTGTAATTTTACATTTGTACTGATTTTTTCCTTTTGTTCCTCTTTTGTAAAATGATAAACTGGTTCAAAGAATATGGCTACATAGTCATCATTTTCACTTATATTATATAATTTTACTACTAAGTTGATATTCTCTTTATAATCTGGAATACTTAAATTTTTAAATGTTATATTTATTTTGTCTCTTCTTACCTTTCTAATTGCTGAATTTAGAATAGCATGAAGCTTTTTAGGAACCATATTAAATATGTCGAGGTTTACTATTCCCTTAGGGAAATTCAGATATTTATCGGCATCACCATATAGGTGAAACAACTTATTATCGTTATCTATTATTATACAAGGGGGAATATATTCATCAATAAGCTTAGATTGTATTTCCCTAATAAGTCGATCCTTATTATTTCTTTTTATTTTAACAGGTTCTTTGAATAATTCTGATACAGATAGCTTTTCTTGAAATAGTGGTACTATATTAGAGTCTACTATATGACTTTTGCTTACGTTTTCAGTTTTGAATATTTTCCATTTATTGCTATAAACAGAAAATAACTCTTTTAGTCCCGAAATATTTTCACCACTACCAAGGAATAAAAATCCTCCAGGATTAAGTGCAAAATGAAAAAAATTTAATATTTTTTTTTGTAATTCAGGCTTTATATATATAAATAAATTTCTACAACTAATAAGATCAATTTTATTAAAGGGAGGATCATTTATTAAATTATGATAAGAAAACATAACCATATCTCTAATTTTTTTTTGAATTATATAGCTATCTTCTCTTTCTTGAAAATATTCTTTTAGCCTTTCTTCTGTAACGTCTAAGGCTATGCTTTCTGGATAGATTCCTTTGCTTGCATATTCTAATGACTTTCTATCTACATCGGTTGCAAAAATCTTAATATTTAAATTCAAATCATGTCTTTCTATATATTTATTGAATAATATAGCAATGGAATAGGCCTCTTCGCCGGTAGCGCATCCTGGTACCCATATCCGTATGTCATCAACAGGATTTTTATTATCACAAATTTGTGGAACGATTTCCTCTTCCAAAACTTTAAATGCTTCACTATCTCTAAAAAACTTTGTTACACTTATTAGGAGAGATTTATATAATAATTTAACTTCTTTAGGATTTTGATATAAATAATAATAATAATCCTTTATATTACCTATCTGACATATTTTCATTCGCCTTGAAATACTTCTTATTATTGTGCTTTGCTTATAATTTGAGAAATCTATTCCACTGTAGTTATTTAATATGTCATACATAATAGATATTTCTTTATTAAGATTATCTTCTATTTCATCTTTAGAAAAAATTTTTTCTATTTTTTTTATATTATTTGGATATTTAACATAGTTCTCCAGCTGCTGTCCAATCAGCTCTGGAGGTAGTATATAGTCAAAAAGCTCCGACATTATTACATTATGTGGCATACTTGTAAACTTAGCAGAAATCTCATCTTGAACTATAACTAATCCCCCAGATTCTTTTATAGCTTTACAGCCCCTTGTTCCATCTTTTCCAGTTCCTGATAATATAATTCCTATTGATTTCTCTTTAAATTTATCAGCTAGAGAATTAAAGAATATATCAATAGAAAGGTTTATCTTATCCATTCTATTTAATTGTGAAAGAGATAGTTTATTTTCTTCTAATGTTAATATTTTATTGGGAGGAATTATATAGACATTGTTTGGCTCAATAGTAATACCTTCTTTTGCTTCACTAACTTTCATATTCGTATGTTTTGATAGTATCTCAGCTATTAAACTTTTATAATTAGGTGAAAGATGAAGTATAACAATAAAGGCCATATTTTTTATTGGGCCGATATTTTCAAATAAAGTTTTTAAGGCTTGTATTCCTCCTGCTGAGGCTCCTATACCAACTACATAAAAATCTTTTTGAGAGTTATTTATTCCCTTTGAAATATTTCCAATGTCATCTTTCATAGCATCAACTGGACTCTGATCCATTAGTAAACTTGAGCCCTACGCCTCCTCCTTTACTTGTTTAAGTACTAATAAAAAGTTATACTTGTAATTTTTATATATTATACCATATTTTTACCAATTTTTTATTAATTTTGTCAAAATCAAAAAAATTATGCCAACGCATAATACGCTGGCATAATTACTTATTTTTTAAAATATGAACTGTAGGCTTATTTAAAACATTTTGAGCTACTTTATATATGTCATCTACCTTTATCAATTCTAATTTTTTCAAGTCATCCTTAAAACTGTCTATTTTCTTATTCATAAGCTTTAAATTTAGTATATAATTACCTAATCCCTCTGAATCTTCTAATATCATTGCTAAAGAGGTTCTTATTACCTTTTTCATTAGCTCAATATCCCTTTCATCAATGGAAATTTTTTTAGTTTTAATTTTATTAATACAATCATCAATTACTTTCTTGGCATCATATATTTTATCCCATGAAGTAGCAGTATATATATACATAGTTTTTATAAATTCCGTAGTGTCTATTTGGGAGTATACGTCATAAACAATCCCTCTATCCTCTCTTAAATGTCTAAAAAGTATTGAATTAGGGCTTTCTCCAAGTTTATGACTTAATATGTCTAATGCTATTTCTTCCATTCTATTTAGACCATGGAATGTATAGAGATATGTTATAGTACTTTGCTCAATATTGCCCTTATATGAAACCTTCTCCACAGGATTATTATTCTCTATTATTATATCTTTTTTTGATACTTCTCCCTTTGTCCAACTACTAAAATATTTCATTATTGTTTCCTTCATTGCTTCATGTTCAAAGGGCGATACAATAGTAATAACACAATTACTGGGAACAAAATTTCTTTTATAGAAGTCATAAAGCTGAGTTTTTGTAAATTTTTCAACAATCTTAGAATCTCCTAACACATCATATTTTAAAGGACTCTTACGAAAAGCTAAATGATTTACTCTATTGAAGCTATAATCTTCAATATCATCCACACAGGTTCTTATTTCTGCAAGGATTACTCCCTTTTCCTTTTCTATTTCTTCATGGGGGAATACTGAGTTTCTTATCATATCTGATAATATTTCAATAGAGTTTTCAACCTCTTCACATAGTGAAGTTATTGATAAAACAATACTGTTGTAATCAGTATAGGCATTATAAGAACCAGCCCTTTCCTCTAAGTCTTTATTTATAGAAATATTATCCCTTTTTGTAGTCCCTTTAAATAGCATGTGCTCTATAAAATGGCAAATACCCTTTTCATCTTTTTCTTCAATAATTGCCCCTAATTTTACTCCTATATGAATAGAAGCAATTTGAGTTGGTCTATTAATTGTAACAACCTGAAGTCCATTTTCTAATGTATATTCAATTGCATCAAATGTAAATTCCATAGCATTACCCCTATAACTTTAAATTAGTATAATTATCATTATAACATATTGTTAATTTTGTTTACCAATTTTATAAGCCTGAGTCATTTAAGACATCAGGCTTATAATTATTATGCATTTAAATCAATATGGCAATATCCATTAGGATTTTTTTCAAGATATTTCTGATGATATTCTTCAGCAGGATAAAAACATTTAAGTGGCTCTATCTCCGTAACAATAGGTTTTTCATACTTTTCTTGCTGCTTTTCTTTAGTTTTTATAATAATGTCCAAATCTTCATGTTCTATGTAATAAATCCCTGTTCTATATTGGTGTCCTATATCTGGACCTTGTCTATTAATAATAGTTGGATCTATTATTTTCCAAAATCTATTAAGAATCTCATCTAAGCTAATTACGGATTCATCATATTTTATGTAGCAAGCCTCTGCATGCCCTGTATCTCCTATCTTTACTTGTTCATAACTTGGATTTGCTATATTCCCATTGGCATAGCCAACCTTTGTTTCTATGACTCCAACTATTTTAGACATATATGCCTCTACTCCCCAAAAACATCCACCAGCTACTACTATCTCCTTCATCTAAATCCCCCCTATAATTATCTATCCTTACATAGCATGGCAGCACCAATAATACCAGCTTCATTTCCTAGTTTAGCCAAAGTTATTTTTGCCATATTAACATCATCAAATAGTTTAAAATTATTTACTGCATTTATTATGCTGTCTAATAAAAAATCTCCGGCTTTAGACAAACCTCCACCAATTGCAATAATTTCAGGGTCTAAAATATTGTTTATATTAGAAAGACCGATTTTTAAATATTTGATAAACCTATTATATGCCTTTAATGCAAGTTCATCTCCTTCTTTTGCTGAATCAATAATAATCTTTGCATCTAGTTTTTCCAAATCTCCATTAATTTTTTCAACAATTATGGTGTTTTTTTCTCCTTCTTCAATTAATTTCTTAGTATATCTTATTAAAGCTGTGGCGGAAGCAAATGTTTCAAAACATCCATTTCTATTACAGGTGCAATCATAGAAATTTTCCCCCACTATGGTATGTCCCAATTCTGTAACTCCATGGGACCCTGAATGAAGTTTTCCATTAATTATAATTCCACTTCCTATACCAGTACCTAAAGTAATTAATATTGAATTTTTAGTTCCCTTTAAACTTCCTATTTCAAACTCTGCCAGGGCAGCCACAGAAGCATCATTGTCAATATATATAGGGAGATTGAATTCTTCTTCCATTTTTTTCTTTAAGGGTATATTTTTCCAAAAAAGATTTACACATTCTATTACATCACCAGTTTTAGGGTCAGCCACCCCTGGAATACCTATCCCAATTCCCTTTATATTGCTTTTTGACACACCACTTTTTTCAATTATTTTTTTTACTAATTCTATCATATCTCCCATTACTACTTCAGGGGCTCTTTTAGGTAGCGTTGGACATGAGTCTTCAACAATTATTCTTCCATCCTCTGTTACTACTCCGACCTTAATGGTTGTCCCCCCTACATCTATACCGATATACATAAAAAACCCTCCTATTTCCCTTTTATAATATATTCTTTTAAAAACTTTTCAATAATAAGGTTTATTTTCATATAATATAATATATAATTTTGAAAGGAGTTTGTCTATATGAATAAAAAGATACATCTTTTAAGGTGAGGTTGTAAAACTCCACCGCCTGTAGGCGATACAAATATAACCCCTACCTATGGTCCACCAGATAAGCCTCCTCCCAAATTTATTCCTGATATGTGGAAGGCCAAGGCAGAGGGTAGATGTAGAATACCTAGTTCCAATATTATTTATATAAAGGCATTTAATAACTGTTTATTAAAATTCACTTATATATGGCTTGACAATGGATTAAGTTTTTGGACAAAACCAATTTTTATAGATGAAAATTATATTTTAGCATGGATTTGGTATAGCAATAGTTGGATATATAGCTATATCCCTACCTATAGTATTGATTATTATATATGCTATTAACTTACTTACTATATATTACTTCTATTCTATTTAGGTCTGAAACAGACCTTATTTTTATTACATCATTATCTTTCAAAATCATTTTATTTCCTTCTCTCTTATTTTTGTACTTAACTATATTAGGATAATCAACACAAGCAAGGAATTTTTTATATTTTTTAGTAAAACCTACAGTATGCATTGTACCACTTTTAAGTCCTGTTTCTATTACTATAACTACCTTTGCAAGGGCAGCCTGTAGCCTATCCCTTTCTATAAATTTATAATCTTTTAATTTAGAACCCAAAGGATACTCTGATATCAAACACCCCCTACCTTCAATAATTTTTTCAGCTAATTTTTTATTTTCATAGGGATATATATTATTTAAATCACTAGGTAAAACACCTATTGTCATTCCTCCATTTTTTACTGCTGCAATATGCCCACAGGTATCACATCCTATAGCTAACCCACTAACTATTACATAATTCCTTTTAGCAAAGTATTCAGAAATTCTATATGCATTTTTTTTACCTTCCAAGGTTGGATATCTTGTTCCTATAATGGCAATTTTTTCTTTGTGTCTAATAACATCATGGTTTCCTTTATAATAATAAAGAACTGGAGGGTTAAATATTTTTTTAAACTCATCTGGATAGTAGTCATCATCTATTGTAATTATTTCCACATTGTTTTCTTTAGAAGTTTTGATAATTTCATGGGCCTTTTTTAAACTTTCCTTTAGCTCATCTTCACTGGGAATTCTGATTTTCCCATTATTATTTTTTATTTCTTTGTTAATATCAATTATATCTGTTTCAATTAAATTTTGTTAATAAATATTATTTTTTATATTAATTTTAGTATTATATATTGCTGATTTATTCCCTATACCTTCTAGTTCTAATAATTTAAGATAAAAAATTTTATCCATACCTATTTCACCTTTTATTATTTAGTTGAATTAGATTCTCTTAAATATTAGTATATTATAAATATCAATATTTTTATTATAAAATAACATGTATCATTTGAAAATTTTCAAAAAAATTAAATAGAATATTTTTCATAAAAGTTCTTTATGAATTAAGCAGGATATTTATAAGAAAAATAGAACTAATTAAAATGTTAGATCAATGTTAATAGTTAGAGGTGAGCTCAGTGGATAATAATATCAATATTCTTGATTGTTTTATAAGAATAAGTCCCTTTATCAATTCTCTATGTACTAATGATGTTGCAATTGCAGTGGCTGATAGAAAAAAATACTTGGCCTATGTCCCTGGGAAAACGTTAAACCACGGAGTCAAACCAAATGATCCATTGATAGAGGGTAGTATTATAACAAGAGCTATGAATACTAGAAAAAGAATAGTTGACCGAGTAGACAATAAAAAGTTATTTGGAGTACCTTATATTGGAGTTGCAATCCCAATTATAGCCGATGAATCGGATAAGGTGATCGGTGGAATTTTTTTTGGTGAGAGCACAGAAAGACAAGATAGTTTAAAGGAAATGTCACTAACACTCTCTAGTAATACAAATTATGCCAATGAATCAACACAGGAGATTAATGCACAAGCCCAGCAACTTGCTGCTCTAGGAGAACAACTTTCTGCTGTTGTGAATGAGTTTTATGATCAAATAAATGAAGTTGATA
>CBETVX010000016.1:0-54419 GCA_965539935.1 uncultured Eubacteriales bacterium
CGTAATTTTCTAAAGACTTTTGTAGGTTTTAGTAGTATAATGAAGTATATTATAGTTATTACTTTATATTAATATTTATAAGATTTATTTCTAATTTTTGTTTTTAGGTGAACTTCATAATTTTTTCATTTTTATTGTTTTTACTTAATAAATCATGTTTATATATACATAAATATGATTTATTATAAAATAAAAAATCAGAGGGGGAATATGAATGAAAAAAAGTTTAGCATTAATGCTAATACTAGTTTTAGTTTTATCCTTAGGTTTCACTGGCTGTACACAACAAAGTACAGAACCTGAGGAAGAACCAACTACTGAACAACCTAGTGAATCAGCTGAAAAACCAAAGGCTGAAACTATGGAATTAGCCTTTGCAACTGGTGGTACTTCTGGTACATACTATCCACTTGGCGGTGCTATTGCAAATGTTTGGAATAATAATATTGATGGTATCAACGTAACTATCCAACCTGCCGGAGCTTCTGTAGAGAACATCAATAGAGTTGCATCTGGCGAAGTTGACATAGTACTTGCAATGAATAACGTTGCTGACGATGCATATAATGGCAATGGTAAGAGTTTCCCTAAAGCAATTCAAAACTTCAAAGCTGTAGGGGTTGTATATCCTGAGGTTATGCACGTAGTAACTACTAAGGACTCTGGTATTGAGTCAATTGCAGATCTTAAGGGTAAAGCGATCAATCCAGGGCCTCCAGGAAGTGGTACTTATGTTACTGCACTTCCAATATTAGAAGCCTTTGGTATTGGACCATCAGACTTTACTTCTAAGCCTGGTAGTTTCTCAGATGCAGTTGCAGGACTTAAGGATGGAACTATTGATGCTGCCTTTGCAGTTGTATCTTTCCCATCATCAGCAGTTAAAGAGGTAGCTACTACTAATCCTGTTAAGATTCTTGAAATAGACGGCGAATATTTTGATAAAGTTAAGAAAACAGTTCCTTTTGCTGCTAAATATACAATCACTGGTGGCGAATATAGAGGTCAAGATGAAGATGCTACAACTGTTACTTTACAAGCAGTTTTATATGTAAAAGAAGACCTTCCTGATGATTTAGTTTATAATCTAACTAAAGTTATGTATGAAAATACAGATGCTATAGCTGAAGGTCATGCTAGAGGTAATCAAATCAAGCTTGAAAATGCACTTAATGGTGTAACTACTCCTGTTCATCCTGGAGCACAAAAATATTATGATGAAAAGGGAATCAAGTAAATAAGTAGTGATAGGCCGAGATAGTTTTCCCTATCTCGGTCTTTTAAACTTTATGATAGGTATGAAAACAAATAAGAAAAAAGTATTAATACTATCTCTAGCTTTAGCAATAATATTTATATTTACTACTCTTTATTTTTATCCTATAACTTTACTTGAAGTATACGTGGTTGATAAAGGTCCTGATTTTAATAAGGTGTTGCTCCAACTACCAGCAAAAAAGGGTGAATTATTTTCTGTAAAATGGACTCATTCAGTAAGTTTAAGACCCGTAATAGAAACCTATAAGATTGAAGAAAATCTACAAATATCCATTCATGAAATGATTTTTGATTCTTTTAGTGCTAATCTTCCTTCAAGCCCAGATTATAATACCAAGTGGGAATTTCATGATAATTATATTCGCGTCTATAATTATGATGTCGTATTCGATGCCGTTCCCGTAGTAATCGGCAAAGTAGTTGCTGACCACACTCTACAGTTTAGGAATAAAAATATACATCTTAAGGAGATATACAAACCGGGAGGTTTTGTAAAAATCAGAGCAGTTAACAAAAGTTTATTAAATTATGTTATGGAGGAGGCATTTGATTAATGAATGAACACATCAAACCCACATTAGATGAGCAAAAGCAGCAAGAATTAATGGCTAAGTATGACAGAGAATTTAGTTTTAGACAGTTAACTGGAATTTTTAAGAAAGCAGTCTTTGTAATAGCAGTAATATGGAGTCTTTGGCAACTTTATACTGCTGGATTTGGTCTTAAACCTCCAACAATTCAAAGAGGGGTTCATGTAGGATTTGCCCTAGTACTTGTATTTATGCTATATCCTTTAAAACGAGGAGATAAGTCAAATAAAATCAAATGGTACGATTTTATAATGTTAGTAGCTTCAATAATTGTAGTAGGTTATCATGTAATTAATTTTGAAGATCTATTATTTAGAGCTGGGGCCTATACTCAAACCGATATGATTATTTCAATAATAGCCCTTATTTTAGTAATAGATGCAACTAGAAGAGTTGCTGGCCCTGTACTTGTAAGTGTGGCATCTGCATTTTTACTTTATGCCTTCTTTGGAAACTATATACCGGGATATTTTTCCCATGCTGGATATAGCCTTCAAAGAATTTCAACCTATGCTTGGATAAGTACTGAATCCATACTAGGTATTCCTATTATGGTTTCATCAACTTTTATTTTCCTATTCCTTCTATTTGCAACCTATTTAAAGATGACTGGTATAGGAGATTGGCTAACTGATTTAGCATTGGCACTGGCTGGACATACAACAGGTGGTCCTGCAAAAGCAGCAGTAGTTGCCAGTGCATCCCAAGGAACTATCTCTGGTAGTTCAGTTGCCAATACTGTTGGAACAGGTTCCGTTACTATACCCCTTATGAAAAGTGTAGGTTATAGGCCTGAATTCGCCGGTGCAGTTGAAGCTGCTGCTTCCACTGGGGGACAGTTAATGCCACCGGTAATGGGTGCTGCTGCCTTTATTATGACTGAGTTTACCGACCTACCTTATGTAACTATAGCCTTAGCAGCTGCCATTCCTGCTGTATTATATTTTACTGGTATATTTATAATGGTTCATCTTGAGGCTAAAAAGAATGGTCTTGAAGGTATACCAAAGGCTAAACTACCTAAGGCCAAAAAGCTTTTAAAGGAAAAGTGGTTCTTAAGCTTACCTATATTTGTTATCGTTGGATTATTAGTAAAAGGTTTCACACCATCATATGCAGCACTCTTTGGAATCTTGTCATCTGTATTTATTGGATTAATCAATGGTATTGTAGATAAGGATCAGACCTTCGGATTTAAGGAGATTATCCTTGGCTTAGAGGAAGGAGCAAGAAGTGCTCTACCAGTTGTTATGGCTTGTGCCAGTGCTGGTATTATAGTTGGGGTTGTTACCCTTACAGGATTAGGATTAAAACTATCCCATGGTATAGTTTTACTTTCAAGGGAAAATATATATCTTACAATGTTCTTAACTATGATTGCATCAATTATTTTGGGTATGGGTATGCCTACAACAGCTAACTATATCGTTCAGGCTACTATAGCAGCTCCAGCACTCACAAAAATAGGAGTTCCTGTAATAGCTGCCCATTTATTTGTTTTCTATTTTGGTATAGTTGCAGATATTACTCCTCCAGTTGCCTTAGCGGCCTTTGCTGGTTCAGGTATAGCAGGTTCCAATCCATTTAAAACTGGAGTAGAGGCTTCAAAGATTGCTATTGCAGCTTATCTAGTTCCCTATATATTTGTAACTAATCCAGTACTGGTATTGGTTGATGCTAATTTTGCAACTGTAGTATTAGCCCTGGGAACAGCTCTCTTTGGAATGTTTGGTATAGCCGGCGGTGTAAGTGGTTATTATGTAGCACCTTCTAAGCCTTGGGAAAGAATATTACTTTTTATTGGAGGTTTAATGCTTGTTAATACAGGATTAGTAGCCAACATTGTTGGGTCAGCCATAATGATTGGAATGTATTTCATCCAAAAAAGTAAATTAAAAAGTAATAAAATTACCATATAAACAATAAAAAAGAAGTGTTAGGATAAACCTAATACTTCTTTTTTTATAATCCATAGGAATTTACATTCATTTATAAAACTATGGATAAAATATTATTATTGAAGATTTTATTCTTTAACATTATTTTCTTCTTTCCAAGTTTCATATCTTTCAACTGCCCCTTTTATTGCCACACATATGGCTTTTTGAGACATTCCATGAAATCTATGCTGAACCTCTTCTACTAATTTATCTACTGAATATTTATGGATATTAAAACCAACTATGATGCTTTTCAAAAAATCTTTTGCCTCATCTGTAATTAGTGTACAACTAGTATCTTCTATAATACCTGTTTCAGTATTAATAACCAATCCAATACCTACTACATCTAGTAATTTGGCAGCCGATATGCTAGAAGGAAGTTTAGCATAGGAAATAAAGTATACAGTTTTATCACTGTAATTTTTCATAAAGCTCCTACCTACTCTTCATTATTTTCTCTATTATTTTTATATAAATAGGTAAGTGTCAAAAGACTTTCAATGAGATGAACATTTTCAACTTCTACATCATCTGGCACCTTAATATCTGTTGGTGTAAAGTTCCAGATTGCTTTAATTCCACTTTGAACTATTTTATCCGCTACTTCCTGAGCACTGTCTTTATTAGTACAAATAACTGCTATATCAATATTATTTTCTTTAACAAATTCCTCAAGAATATCCATGTCCTTGATTTCTACATCCCTAAGTTTAATTCCAATAAGCCTTGGATTAATATCAAACAAAGCCTTAACTTTGAAACCAACTCTCTCAAAATTAGTATAATTTGCTAAGGCTTGCCCTAAATTACCTGCTCCAATTATTACGGTATTATGTTCTCTATCTACTCCTAAAATTTTAGCTATTTCTCGGTATAGCTCTTCTACATTATATCCATACCCCTGCTGTCCGAAGCCTCCAAAATTATTTAAGTCCTGTCTGATTTGAGATGCAGTAAATCCTATAATCTCACTGAGTTCTTTAGAAGATATTCTTCTAATATCCCTATCTAATAATTCCTTTAGATATCTGTGATATTTAGGTAACCTTCTTATTACAGCCATCGATATTTTATTTTTTTCGCTCATTTACAAAACCCCTATAACTTTTTTTATACCTGGAAATCCTATGCTTAATTAAATTTTTATAAGCATAATTTCCTATGATTTTTAACAAAGTCTATCCTTTCAAAGACTTTGTTATTCCCAATCTGTCAAAGATTTATCATACTAATAATTATTATATCATTAATATTCATTCTCATCTACATTTTTAAGAAAATTTTTATGTGTATAATGAATATTTATAGAAAAATTAATGGTCTTAGATAATAAAATCTTATGTTTATATGCTATATATTGTCCGTTCTATGATAAAATAGTGTAATATGGAGATGTTTTGAGGAGGATTCACAATGATAGCAATATCCTGTAATAATTTAACTAAATCCTATGGAGTAGATACTATACTAAAGGACATATCCTTTACAGTTAGTTTAGGAGATCGTGTGGGTCTAATAGGTCGTAATGGTACTGGTAAATCTACTTTATTTAAAATATTATCTGGAGCCCTTCCCTATGACCATGGTGATATATATATATCTAAAGATTTAACTGTAGGCTATCTTGAACAAGAACCAGAATTTGATGGCAATAATACTATTTATGACGAATGCCTATCGGTATTTAACCATCTTATAGAGATGGAAAGGGAAATTAGACTGCTTGAGCATGAAATAGCAAAGCTCTCAGACCATGAAAGTAGTGAATTTAAAAAATTAATGAAAACCTATTCTAATTTAATAGAAGAGTTCTCAAATAATAATGGATATGGATATAAAAGTGAAGTCCGTGGCGTACTTAAAGGTCTTAGTTTCACTGAAGAAGATTTTGATAAACCTATATATCAATTAAGTGGTGGTCAAAAATCTAGACTTAATATAGCTAAGCTCCTTCTAACTAAGGTTGATATTTTACTTCTAGATGAACCTACTAACCACTTAGATATAGAAGCCGTATCCTGGTTAGAGACATTCTTAAAGAATTATGACGGTACTGTATTACTCATAACCCACGATAGATATTTTTTAGACCAGATAGTTAATAAGATATATGAAATTGAAAACAATGGTATAATCCAGTATGAAGGTAGCTATACTAAGTTTACTCAATACAAAAAAAATATTTACATGCAGCAAATGAAAAAATATGAACAGCAGCAAAAAGAGATTCAACGGCAAGAAGAATTGATTAGAAGATTTAAACAGCATGGCACTGAAAAACTAGCAAAGAGAGCTAAAAGCAGGGAAAAGAGATTGGAAAAAATAGATATTATAGATAAACCTGTGTTAAACAATAATAGGACTAGAATAAAATTCGAGTCTAAAATTAGAAGTGGTAAAGATGTACTAAAGGTAGAGGATTTATCGAAGCGCTTCGATGACTATCTACTTTTTTCCAATGTTTCTTTTAATATCTATAGATCAGAGAGGGTAGGTCTTATTGGTCCTAATGGAATAGGTAAAACTACCTTGTTTAAAATGATATTAGGTAATACTCCTATAAACCATGGTGTTATAGATATAGGCCATAATGTTCATATAGGTTATTATGACCAAGAACAAAGTAATCTAGATGATGAAAATAATTTAATAGAAGAAATTCAAGATGCAAATCCAAAGCTCTCTGAACCGGAAGTAAGAAACCTATTGGCCTCCTTTCTCTTTACTGGTGATGATGCTTTTAAACAGGTAAGAGATTTAAGCGGTGGTGAAAAGGGACGTCTATCTCTACTTAAGCTAATGTTATCAAAGGCTAACTTTTTGCTACTGGATGAGCCTACTAATCATCTTGATCTTGATGCTAAAGAAGTCTTAGAGGATGCTTTATTAGATTATCCTGGAACTATTTTAACTATATCCCACGATAGATATTTTCTAAATAAAATAGCAACTAAAATTATTGAGCTTTCCAAGGAATCTGCAAGTGAATATCTAGGAAACTACGACTACTATGTAGAAAAGAAAAATGAACCGAAGTATCCTAAAGATAGTAATCAATCTAATCTTAAAACTAAGACTCAACTCAAAGAGGAGCGAAGACGAAAAAAAGAAGAAGAAGCTAAAAAAAGAAAAGAGAAACAAGAGCTATTAAATATAGAAGATCAAATAAATAAGCTGGAAGATAAGCTCATGGAGCTGGAAGAAATGATGTGTAAGGAAGAAATCTATACCAATCCAGAAAAGAGTAAAGAAATCCATAATGAAGCCGAGACTATTAAAAGCAATTTGGCAGAATTATACGCTAAATGGGAAGAAAGGTTATAAAGTAAAAAAGTAAATTTTTTTCTAGACAATTAAATAATTTTAAGTATAATAATAAGTAATTCATAATATCATATTCTATAAAAGTACATTAAAAGATAAATTAAGGAGGAGGACTTTTTCAATGGTATTTGATAAAATTAAGGACATTATAGTAGAACAATTAGGCTTAGAGGAAGATGTTGATATTACTATGGATACTTCATTGGTAAATGATTTAGAGGCTGATTCTTTAGATGCTGTAGAAGTAATTATGGCAATCGAAGATGAGTTTGATATTGAAATTCCTGATGAGGACGCTGAAGATTTTAAAAACATTGGCGACATAGTAAGATATGTTGAAGACAGAATATAGTCTGGATATTATATCCAGACTATTTTCTTTATATTGTAAAGGAAATAATATTCACCTTATTTCCACAACTTTTCCACAAATCCCACAGATTTATCCACACATCATTGGGTTAATTCCAGTTTTTTTATCACTTCTCCACATTATCCACATTTTTGTCCACATTTTCAACATTACTGTAGACAAAAATTGTGAATTATTTTGTTAATCTATAAACATTGAAATTGCTACTTTATATCACATTTATCCCCAAGCTTTAGATTAGGCACTGCATTTAGATACATATCTGCCCTATGGCCCTTTATATAATCATAATAGGCTACACATCCTATCATTGCTGCATTATCTGTACAAAGTTTAAGGGATGGATATTTTAATTCTATTCCATTTTCTTTACATTTGTCCAATAAAAGCTTCCTAAGTCCACTATTTGCTGCTACTCCACCGGCAATAACAACCTTATCCACTGAATATCTCTTGGCAGCAATAATGGTTTTCTCTGCCAATACATCTATAACAGCCTGTTGAAAACTAGCAGCCACATCTTCAATAATTATTTCTTTTCCCTTTTGCCTAGAACTATTTAGATAGTTTAATACTGATGATTTTAATCCGCTAAAGCTAAAGTCTAAGCTATCCTCTTCTATACATGGTCTAGGAAAGTTTATTGCCTCTTTATTTCCACTCTTTGATAATTTATCTATTATAGGTCCTCCGGGATATCCAAGTCCTAGGGCCCTAGCTATTTTATCAAAGGCTTCCCCTGCTGCATCGTCCCTAGTCCTACCTAATACTTCATATACTCCATAGTCCTTCATATATACTAGGTGGGTATGTCCACCGGATACTATTAAGCATATAAAGGGAGGCTCCAAATCTTTGTATTCAATAAAATTTGCATATATATGTCCTTCAATATGATTTACTCCTACAAGAGGTTTTTCTAATGAATAAGCCAGTGCCTTTGCCGTTGATAATCCAACTAGTACAGCTCCCACTAAACCGGGTCCATAGGTCACCCCAATCATATCTACATCTTTTAATGTTACATTGCTTTCATCTAGGGCTTCCTTGATTACATAACTTATGTTCTCCACATGTTTTCTTGAGGCGACCTCAGGAACCACACCACCAAATTTTTTATGCAAATCTACTTGAGAAGATATTATATTAGACAATACCTCTCTACCATTTTTCACAATGGCAACCGATGTCTCATCACAGCTTGATTCTATAGCTAATGTTAATAAGTCCTTTTTCATTTGTATCACCTTCAATAAATTTTAGTTACGATCTTAATAATAGACCTTTATTATCTCAATAAGATAAGTTACATAAAGCATTTTCTTTATTTATTATATACTATGAAGTAATGATTAACCATATTTTTCTGATGGTTTATGGCTTATAGCTAATGGCTTATGGGTAATAGCTGATGGCTTATTCATTGTTCTTAATTGTATCAGTATCTCAGTAAAGGAGAATTCATTCTCCTTGGCGATTGAAATCGCATCTACACTTACCTATTAATTATTCATTATTCATTGCCTCTCTAACTCTTAATTCTTAATTTTTAACTCTTAATTTTTAATTTTTAATTCTTAATTTTTAATTTTTAATTCTTAATTTTTAATTTTTAATTCTTAATTCTTAATTTTTAATTTCTAATTCTTAGTTCCCCCTCTTTTCCTCTTTCACAAGGTTCTCAATGCTCTTAAGTTGTTTTTCCTTAGTTAGTCCTAGTACCTTATAGTTACCCATTGATAAACCTGTTATCAAGAAGGTGTTTAACACTATTAAGAAGATTAATTCTAAAATAGAGTTATGAAAGGCACTACTATTACTTATGAAAGTATTTATATGCTGAAATGATACTACAAAAAAAGCAGCCATTAAAGTTACCATTTTAGGTATCCTCTTATCGGAATTTCCATTTAGAAAAATCTCTTTAATTATTTGAGTCATAAGATTAACTGCCATAACCATTGCTGTTACTGATGATAGATACTCAATATTAAATAATCCTAAATATCCGCTATCCATCTATCCCCCTCCTCTATAATTATTGAATAATTCCTTCTTTTGCTAATATATATATATGCTTTATCTGCTTGTTCGCACAACAAAAATGCACCCTCAAGGTGCATTTTTTGATTTTGTCTATTATCTTCCTTTGTTACCTGTAACCTATTACCTGTCACCTAATTCTACTCATATCTCAAGGCTTCAATAGGGTCAAGCTTTGCAGCCTTATTAGCAGGGTAAATACCAAAGAATATCCCTACCCCTGCAGAAAACATCCAAGCTATAAGTATTGTCTTTAAAGAAACACTAGGTGGTATACTAATAAAGGTTGATATTATATATGAAAATCCTACTCCAAGGGTAGTACCTATAACTCCACCGATTCCCGATATAATAACTGCCTCAACTAAAAACTGAAGCAATATATCCCTATGTCTAGCTCCTATTGCCTTTCTTATACCTATTTCCCTGGTTCTTTCAGTAACCGACACAAGCATTATATTCATAACTCCTATGCCACCTACAAGCAATGATATGGCAGCTATGGCTCCTACAACCATGGTCATAATCCCAGTAACTTTATTGACAGTTTGTAGCTCACTTTCAGCACTATAGCTTCTATACTTATTTTCTCCAACATTATCATGGCGTCTTTCAACTAGCTTAATTATTTTATCTAATGTATCTTGAATATTTATGCCATTCTTTAGATTTAGTTCAATACCGTAGATTCTATTTCCTATTCCAAACATCTTTTCCACAGTACTTATAGGAACATATATATATTTAGGACTTTCTCCTCCAAATCCCCCTAAAAGAGATTCCTTTTCCTTAAATATCCCTACTATCAAAAATGAAACCTTACGATTTTTTGTATCTACTATGATTTTTTCTCCTACTACATCGGTTCTTCCAAATAAGCCTAGGGCCATTTCATGGTCAATAACTGCTACTTCTCTTTTAGCTTTGACATCGGCCTCTAGGAGGTACCTACCATTTATAATTTCCTTTTTTTCTATTAGATTGTATTCTTCATTTACACCATTGATATATACATTTTCACTTTTTCTTCCCACAACTATTTCTCCTGAAGTATTGAAAATAGGTGATATGGCAGTTATTTCATCCTCAAATCCCCTTTTTAATGCGTCTATATCCTCATATGTATATATATCTCTTCCAGTATAATTTTCTCTCCAGTTCATTCCTAAATAGGCACGATTAACTCCAAAGCTTTCAAATTCCTTACCTATCATTTTATTACTACCTTCACCAAGGGCTACTACTGCTATAACTGAAGAAATACCAATTATAATTCCTAACATAGTTAGAAGAGAACGCATCTTATTTACCCATATGGCATTTATAGCTACCTTTATACTCTCAATAATATTCATTAAATCACCCCAAAAAAATCAAGTAATAAGTAACAATTAATAAATTTTCTATTCCTTGTCACTACATACTTATTTAAACTTACCTATTCATTATTCACTATTCATTATTAATTTCAAAACTATCATTAATTAACTCTTAATTATTTTTACCTTAAATTGTTAATAATTGATTTTGTGTCCTCTACAATAACTCCATCCTTAAAACTAATTATTCTCTTTGCCTTTTCTGCAATATCCCTTTCATGGGTTACAAGGACTATGGTTACCCCTTCTTCATTTAATTCTTTAAATATATCCATTATTTCTTCACTGGATTTTGAATCTAGATTTCCAGTAGGTTCATCGGCCAATATAACTGCAGGATTATTTACAAGGGCCCTAGCTATGGCAACCCTTTGTCTTTGTCCACCAGAAAGTTCATTAGGTTTATGGTCTACTCTATTGGCAAGGCCTACCTTATCTAATGCTGCTAAAGCCCTTTTTTTTCTTTCAGAGGATGGTACATTTGCATAAAGCATTGGAAGCTCAACATTTTTGAAGGCTGAGGTTCTAGGAAGCAAATTAAATGATTGAAATACAAAGCCTATCTTTTTATTTCGTATTTCAGCAAGCTTTATATTATCTAAATCCTCTATATATACATTATCCAATCTAAATTTGCCCTTTGTGGGCCTATCTAAACACCCTAATATATTCATAAGGGTTGATTTTCCTGAACCCGATGGACCCATTATGGCTACAAACTCACCTTTTTGTATTTCTAAATTTATGCCCTTAAGGGCCTCTACCTCAATACTTCCATTACTGTATACTTTCCATAGATTTTCGATTCTTATCATTTTTTATCCTTCATCCCTTCACTTACATTAACATCCATACCATCCTTAATCATTTCAGTTGGATTTAATATTACTTTGTCCTTCTCCATTAATCCTTCCCCAATCACTTCTACTACCATATCTCCTTCTATTCCTGTTTCTACAACAACTCTTTTGGCCTTACCATTCTCCACTTTATATATAACTTTTGTTCCATCCTTTTCAGAGTAAAGTGCTTCGTAGGGTATTACTAATGCCTTTTCCTTCTTAGCAGTATTTATTTCCACATTGGCTGAAAAGTTTGGTTTGAACTCCGTATCTTTTTCCTTTATATCAATTTTTACTTCTACTAAAGTTTCTGTACTTGAACCATTATTTACTGTTACAGCACTTGGTGATATGTACTTAACAACACCTTGGTATTCATTATTCCCCACACCTTCTCCAGTTACCTTTACTAATTGTCCTATCTTTATTTTGCTTATGTCATACTCACTTATATTTGTAATTATTTCAAGATTATTTACATCTTGTATTATAAACATCTCCGTACTAGTACCTACAACATCTAACTCTTTTACTTTTATATCTATAACGGTACCATCTATAGGACTTTTTATCTCACACTTTTCTAAATCATCCTTATATTTTTCAATCTCTAATTCACATGCCTTCACTTGTTTTTCTTGAATTTGTATCTCCGATAAATTATCCATTTGTTCATAATCTGATTTTGCTAATATGTAATTATTATATTCCTTATCCATTAAACTTTTGGCCTCATCTAAATCTGCCTTACTTATTGCCCCTGATTCATATAATTTCTTTTTATCTTCATAATCCTGTAATGCATCTTTATAAGTAATTTCTGCATTTTTAAAAGTTATTTCTAGGTCCGTTTTATCTTCAGTTTTTAGTTGCTCTAATTTATCTTCAGCCATATCTAAATCTAACTGAGCCTGTTTTAGCTCATATTCCAATTCCCTTGAATCTAGAAGAGCTAGAATATCTCCCTTTTTAACAATGTCTCCTTCTTTAACTAATATTTCTTTAATCTTTCCACTTAAATCAGCAGTTACTTTTCTCTCTTCCTTTGACACAACTGTTCCACTGGTTAAAATATTTGATTCAATATCCTGTCTTATTATTTCTGTGGTACTTACTGTAAGACCATTGTCATTTTTAGATTTCATAGCCTTTACTGACATAAAGGATATTAAAAAAATCAATGCAATGATAATCGAGATAATAATTACTTTTTTCTTTTTTAATTTAGCCATATCTATACCTCCTATATAAAACCTTTGACCTTATTTTATCAGAATATATTGTATAGAATTGTAATAATTTACATCCTATAAAATTATATAATATTTAAATTAGAATTTACTTAATAAAATCTTACAATTTTCTTAACACCAAGGGCTGATTATCAGCTCCTTAGTAATATAGAATAACTTGAATCTTTTAAAAAAGAAAATAAAAATAAAAAAAGTGCCTCTCGACACTCTTAATTTTTAATTTTTAATTCTTAATTTCTCTCCACATTATAACCGCATCCTCATTGGTATCTTGATAATACTTGGGCCTTATGCCAGCTGCTACAAATCCATATTTTTCATAAAGTCTCTGGGCCGCTAGATTGCTTTTTCTAACCTCTAGGGTCATCTTAAAAACTCCATTTTTCTCAGCAAAATCTATCATAGCTTTCAAAAGAATACTTCCTAATCTTTTATTCCTATACTCAGGAGATATGGCTATATTAGTTATATGGGCTTCATCTATTATTATCCACATACCTCCATAACCAACCACTAGATTATCTACTTCTATTACAAAATATCTTGCCATTTTATTTTGAGTAAGCTCCCTTTCAAAGGCATATGGAGACCAAGGAGTGGGAAATGAACTTTGCTCTATTCTAAATACTGCAGCTATGTCCTCTATTTTCATTTCCCTAACTATTACATTTGAGCTCCTCATCTCATTTATTGCTCCTCTTTTTTTGTTTTTCTTCGTATTGTCTTTCTGCCTCTGATTTCCTTAAATATGTGGGAGTTATATCAAAATAATTTTCCGTTTTTTCACCATCTTTTATTTTATTTAACGCCAGCTGGGCTATAGAGGATGCCCTTTGCATAGCCACATACTGGGGCGATATTATAGCCCTATCTCCTAATTTATCTATTAAATCATCTTTATATTTACTCAATCCATCTCCTAGGAATATAATTTTTTCTTCTTTGTTTTTTAATATATCGATTAATTCCTCAATAGTCAGTGGAGCTTCATCGGTTACCTTTACTAATCTTTTATTTTCCCATTTATACACCCCAGTATAAACTTGATTTCTTCTAGCATCCATTATGGGACATATTAACTCACTACAGTAAGTTAGATTATTTGCCATTCCTTCAAGACTGGAAATACCTAAAACTGGTATATCATAGGGCTGGGCTAATCCCTTTACTGTAGCTACTCCTATTCTTACACCAGTAAAGGAACCGGGTCCCCTTGCCACTGCAATTAAGTCAATATCCTTCATGGTCATATCTAAACTTTTAAGAAGGCTATCTACTAAGGGCATAAGTTTTTGAGAATGGGTTCTAGGATGATTAATTGTAAACTCTCCCAATAGATTCTCTTCATTTATAAGGGCTACCGTTGCCACTAGGGAAGAAGTGTCTATTGCTAGTATATTCATATTTTTTCAACTCCTCATCTGTTTTATAAATATTTATTATTAAATTCTAGCTCTATTACCATTTATTACTTTATATAAATTTTACATATTGAAAGGATGATAGCTTATGGCTAATGGCTTATAGTAGAAACTTTAAATACAATACATCCTTACATATGCAGTATGTATAATAGTAAAATATATTAATAATACTTATTTAAAAGTCTTTAAATTTTGTATTATTTCTTTAAAGTGGTCGTTGGTACCTTTTATGTAAAACTCCCTGCTATTTTCTGTGTCACCTAATTTTAACTCTATCCAAATATGTTCCTCAGGTATAAGTTCTTCTATTTTAGAGGCCCATTCAACTATACATACACCATCACCATAAAAATACTCTTCATATCCCAGTTCATACATTTCCTCTATATCATTAATCCTATATACATCGAAATGATATAAAGGTATTCTACCAACATATTCATTTATTATTGTGAATGTTGGACTGGTAACATGCTCATCTACCCCTAATCCCTTTGCTATGGATTTAGATAGGGTTGTCTTACCAGCTCCTAAGTCTCCTGTAAGACATACTACATCTCCCTTTTTTAAAAGTTTCCCTAGTTTACATCCTATATTCTCAGTATCTTCTATGCTATTACTTATTATTTTATTCATTGTTTCACCTCAGAATTTATTTTTAACTATTAGTTTCCCATATCATCTTACATTTTATCACTTCTTAGTTTAATCATCTATAATAAAGTAACAAAATAAAATAACTGCCACTAAGGGCAGTTTTTCTATCTTTCTCAATTTTGAAGTCGCTTGTAATACTCAACTATTAACTTATCCAATTCTTGGCTAATCTCTACTACTTTTAATTCTGTGGGCTCTTTACCATTATTTAATCTTTTCTCTAATTTTTTACGGAGCAGGTTAATTCTTTTGATCAATTCATTATCCCCAATATACCCAGTCATTTATTATCCCACCTTCCCGGGCCCTCCTTATTTAAATTAAGTAGAGATATGTAGTATATTTATACCACGTAGTTAGAATAATAATCATATTTTAAGAAAAAACAAGCACTATTTTCTATTTATTAACTATTTCACCATTTATTATAGTGCATATGGCTTTAGACTTAAGGTCAAATGGATGTCCCTCCCAAATAACTAAATCTGCATCCTTGCCTTCTTTAATACTTCCTACTCTATCCTCAATCTCCATTATCTCCGCTGCATTAATAGTAATAGCCTTTAGGGCTTCTTCTTCATCCATACCAGCCTTAACCGATAGGGCAGCACATAGGTTAAGATGCTTAACAGGTATAACTGGATGATCTGTCATTATTGCCACCTTTACTCCTGCTTTGCTAAGAATTCCTGGTGTGTCAAAGGTCATATTTTTAAGCTCAAACTTTGATCTTTCTCCAAAGCTTGGTCCTACTACAGCTGATAACCCTTCGTCTTTAATGTGATGGGCTATGATATGCCCCTCTGTACAATGCTCTAATGTAATCCTCACATCAAATTCCTTAGCTATTCTTATGGCAGTAAGTATATCATCGGCTCTATGGGCATGGGCTTTAAGGGGTATTTCCTTTGTTATTACAGGAATGAGGGCTTCCATTTTCATATCAAAGGCTGGCCTTTTGGATGGGTCATCCTTTGCCTCTTGAAGTTTCCTATGGTACTCCTTAGCCTTCATCAAACTTTCTCTAAGTATTGCTGCTGTGGCCATCCTAGTCATTGGACTGATTTTCTTATCATTATAAACCCTTTTTGGATTTTCTCCAAAGGCACATTTCATAGCCATAGGCTGTTTTACTATCATATTGTCTATTCTATCTCCATAGGTCTTTATAGCCACAAACTGGCCACCTATTACATTTGCACTACCGGGACCTGTAGCCACACAGGTAACCCCTCCCTCTGAGGCCTCCTGAAAGGTCCTATCAAGGGGATTTATTCCATCTATGGCTCTAAGATGTGGAGTTACAGGATCTGTCATTTCATTACCATCTGCTCCTTCAAAGCCTATGGCATCCTCCCACATGCCAAGATGACAATGGGCATCTATAAACCCAGGCATTACTATTTTGCCCTCAGCATCTATTACATCTGCATCTAGGGAAGCTATTATATTTTCTCCTACTTCCTTTATTTTTCCGTCTTCAACTAAAATATCGGCTTTATCATATACTTTGCCTTCCATAGTATATACTTTTCCATTTTTTATAAGTAACATATTATACCTCCTTAACTAATGTTAGTTGACAGTTGACAGGCTCAGGTCAAAGCCTATAAGTATTTGGCTAATAGCTTATGGCTGAATATCAGTTAGCAGTTGCCCGTTAACAGGTCTATGGTCAAATCTTTCAGATCCTTTGGTTTAATAACTCTTTTACCTATTCACTATTAATTCTTAATTCTTAATTCTTAATTTTTAATTCTTAATTCTTAATTCTTAATTTTTAATTCTTAATTCTTAATTTTATTTACCTATTCACTATTCATTATTCATTGTTCTTCTAACTCTTTACTTTATTCATTATATATATTCCTACAATTAGTTTCTTTAATCAAAAATATAAATATAAATCCTATTATAACTGATACGAATGAATACATAAAGGCTTTTTGGTATAGTTCTACCGGTGGTAATATCCCTCCAAACTTATCAAATACATTTCCTAGTATTGGAGGTAGTATTGCAGCTCCAAAGAAACCCCCTATATTTACAACCGATGTGGATATACCTGCTATTTCTGGTGGATTAACCTCCTTAGCACATCCCCATCCCAGTACAAATACTGGACATGTAAATCCAAGTATAAATAGCAGTGGCATAAGTGTAGCTATAGGTGGTTTACCTCCATTTACAAATACTAAAATAGCCCAAGAAGTTACATAAATTATACCAAATAGTATCATTGGCAGCTTTCTCTTCTTTATACTGTCTGAGAACTTTCCAATCACTATACTACCTAATGCAATACCTAGTACAGCCACCATGGTATAATTGGCGGCACTTACTTTTTCTATACCATATACTTCAACAAGATAGGCTTCTCCCCATGACCCCGTTAAAGTAACAAATGCACCGAAAAATCCAGCAAATACAAAAAATCCTGGCCATGTCCTAAGGTTAGACATAACCTTTATAAGTCCCCTTTGTAGATTTGGCTTCTGGCCATTTACCTTTTTTACTTCCTTTCCCTCTATTTCGGCAATAGAAGGGAGCCCCATATCCTGTGGAGTATTTCTAGTAAATATATAACATAAGACTGCAACAACTATTGATATTATACCTATTACAGCGAAGGACTGTCTCCAGGATAAAATCCCTACCATTATAACTAAAGGTGTTTTTGCCAAAAGTCCTCCTAGATTGCCTACAAAGGAAGTAATGCCTGACATAGTTCCAAATTCCCTTTCTTTAAACCACTCCGATTGGATTTTTAGTATAGAAATAAACACAACCGATACTCCAAGCCCAACTAAAAGTCTTCCTAAAAATGCCCAGAATATGGTTGGTGCATATCCAAATATTATGGACCCTATACCTGCTACTAAAGTTCCAACACTAACTGTTCTTCTAGCTCCCAATGAGTCTGCAAGCATTCCCGAAGGAATTTGCATAAGCATGTATGCATAAAAATATGTAGAGCCAAGGTTTCCAAAGGTTGTTCCTGAAATATTAAATGAATTTATTAGCTCATCCTTAACTACTCCTACAGCAAGTCTATGGAAAAACACTATTACATAGGCTAAGGCCAGTACTCCCCATACAATCCACCGATAGGACATAAGCTTTTTTACCTTTGGGTCATCTAAATTCCTCATTAGAATTCTCCTTTCATTATGCTTTCCAGTAAATGCTATAGTATAATTCTATAATATAATTTAAACTATTTCTACAATTTATTAATAAGCTATCAAAAAAATCAACAACCTTTTTCCATCCTTAGCTCTTACTTCTTAATTTTATTTACCTATTCATTATTAATTCTTAATTTTTAATTTTTAATTTTTAATTCTTAATTTTTAATTCTTAATTCCTAACTCCCTTCATACTCAAGGATACCCTTGACCTTTTCACATCCACATTTAATACTCTAACCTTTATAATATCTCCTACTGAAACTACATCCATAGGATTTTTTACATAGCCCTCACTCATCTCTGATATGTGAACAAGTCCATCATTTTTGATACCAATATCCACAAAGGCTCCAAAATCAGTAACATTTCCTACCGTCCCCGTTAGTATCATATCTGGCTTAAGGTCTTCTATTTTAAGTACATCGCTTCTGAATACAGGCTTAGGCATATCTTCCCTTACATCTCTACCTGGTTTTAAAAGCTCTTTTATTATATCCCTAAGGGTTAATACTCCTATTTCTAACTCATCGCCTAATTTCTCTATTCCATAGTCCTCTATTTTCTCCTTAAGACCTTTAAGGTTATTATTCCTAATATCATCCATACTGTATCCCATCTTTTCAAGGAGCTTTTCAGTTTCTTCATAGGACTCTGGGTGTACGGCAGTACTGTCCAAAATATTTTCCCCATCTATTATTCTAAGGAAACCTGCCGCCTGCTCAAAACTTGAAGGTCCTAGTCTTTTTACTTTAAGTAATTCCTTTCTAGTAGTAAACTTTCCCTTTTCTTCCCTGTATTTAACTATATTTTTAGCAACTGTTTTAGAAATCCCAGACACATAGCTTAATAATGATGGAGATGCAGTATTTAGATCTACCCCCACACTATTTACAGCATCCTCAACTACTCCCTTTAGAACTTCATCTAGTCTGCTTTGGTTTACATCATGTTGATACTGTCCTACTCCTACATGCTTAGGGTCTATTTTTACAAGTTCTGCCAATGGATCTTGAAGTCTCCTAGCTATTGATATGGCACCCCTTAATGATACATTAATATCTGGATATTCTTCATTAGCTAGTTTTGAAGCTGAGTATACCGAAGCTCCTGCTTCACTAATTATGATATAATACACTTCTCTATCTATTTCCTTTAACATATCCGCTACGAAAACTTCTGACTCCCTTGAGGCCGTTCCATTTCCTATGGCTATAATATCTACTCCATGCTTTTCTATCATCTCAATTAAAACCTTCTTAGCACCTTCTATATTATTTTGAGGTGCCGTTGGATAAACTGTAGTGGTGTCCAGTAGTTTCCCTGTTCCATCTACTACAGCTATTTTACAACCGGTTCTATAAGCAGGGTCAAATCCCATTACCGTCTTATCCTTTATTGGTGATTGCATAAGTAGATTTTTTAAATTCATACCAAATACCTTTATAGCTTGTTCCTCTGCTTTTTCTGTAAGTAAATTTCTTATCTCCCTCTCAATGGATGGAGCTATAAGCCTTTTATAGCTATCTTCTGCTGCCATTTCTAAGTATTTTACAGTCAGACTATTATCATTTTGTATTACCTTTTTCTTTATTTTTTCTATTATAATTTCATCATTTACTACTATTTTTACCCTTAGTATTTTTTCCTTCTCTCCTCTATTTACTGCCAATACTCTATGGGGAGGTATTTTCTTCACTGCTTCACTATAGTCATAATACATCTCATATACTGATTCAACCTTTGCTTCCACTGCACTTGATGTAAGCATACCATTATTATATGTATAGTTTCTTATTATCTTTCTTTGCTCCGCATCATCGGATATCATTTCAGCTATTATATCCATGGCTCCCTTAAGAGCATCATCGATAGATTCAACACCCTTTTCTTCATCTACATACTGTGAGGCTATTTCTTCTATACTACCTTCCACAATTTCACAATTAAATATCAAGTTAGCAAGGGGCTCCAGTCCCTTTTCTATTGCCATAGTAGCTCTAGTTCTTCTCTTTGGTCTATAGGGTCTATATAAATCTTCAACCTCTGTTATTGTAGAGGCTAGTTTTATTTTTTCTTCAAGTTCTTCCGTAAGTTTGTCCTGGTCAGAAATAGATTTTAAAACTTCTTCCTTTCTCTTTTCAAGGTTTCTTATATAATTTAGTCTATCGTGAAACTCCCTTAATACCACATCGCTTAGATTTCCCGTTTGTTCCTTTCTATATCTAGCTATAAAGGGTATAGTGTTGCCATCGTCAATTAATTTTATTGTATTTACTACTTGAAACTCCTTTAATTTAAATTCCTCTTTCAGTTGTTTTATTATGTGTTCCACTTACCTCTCTCCCTTCTATCTACTGCTATATTATATCATAACGGCCTTTTAGTTAAGAATTAATGGGTAAAAATAAGAAAATAATGATATAATGATTTAAAGGAGGAATGTATAATGCTTCCTAAAAATAAGCAAGTTAGTTATGATGAATTTTTAAAATTAGATAATCCCGAAGAAAATTTGGAATATATAAATGGTAATATATATCTTTTATCTGCTCCATCTGTTATTCACCAAGCTATAGTTACTAATTTGTCTACTGAATTTGGTATATACTTTAAAGGCAAAGCTTGCAGTCATTTTGTATCTCCTTTTGATGTTGTTTTTAAAAATGAAGAAGACATAAATAGAGTACAGCCCGATATCACTGTTATATGTGATAAGAAGGGACTTAATGACAAAAACTATACAGGTGTCCCTGCCCTAGTTGTAGAAGTTCTATCTCCTTCTACTGCATCAAAGGACTATATACAAAAAATGGATTTATACATGAGATTTGGAGTTAAAGAGTATTGGATAATATCTCCTAAGAATAAGAAATTGGATATATTTTATCTTGATGGGGATAAATATACTGAACCAATAAAATATAGTGAAAAAGACATAGTTAAGTCAATAGTTTTTGAGGACTTAGAAATTGATATGACGAACATATTTAGATAAAGCTCAGGCCATATGACCTGAGCTTTATAAATGAGAAAACATTGAAAGATATTTGATATATTTATATTAAGATTTATTTTGTTTTTGCTATTAGACATTAGCAAATTATAGCTTAAACCTCTTTACTAAATCCTTAAGTTCATTAGATAGTTCACTAAGGGATTTAATAGATTCTGTTACATGGTGTACTGAAGCTTCCTGCTCTTCAACACTTTCCAATACACTTTGGGTACTAGATGCCGTTTCACTAGATATATCTACTACTTCAGCCACTGCCCTTTCAACTACATTAATACCATTTGAAAGCTGGTTTATTGCTGCAGCAAAGGATTCCATTTCCTCAGCTACATTTTGAGTTTCATTAATAATGGAAGTGAAGGACTTTGTTGTACCTTCTATAACTTTAGTTCCTTTTTTAACCTGCTCTTTACTTTCTTCCATGGACTCCACTATCTCATTGCTCTCAAACTGTATGCTATTAATTAAATCTTCTATGTTCTTAGATGCCTTAGAAGATTCATCGGCAAGCTTTTTAACTTCGTTTGCTACTACTGTAAATCCTCTACCATACTCCCCAGCTCTAGCAGCTTCTATAGAAGCATTTAAAGCAAGTAGATTAGTTTGCTCTGCAATTTCTCTAATAAATCCTACTATTGTACCAATTTCATTAATATTAATACTTAAGTTTTTAACTAAGTTACTTGACTGCTCGACTGTGTTGTTTATGTTTTCCATAGTATTAACTATCTCATCTATTTCCTTAGCTCCATTTTGGGCTAGATTAGAAGCATAATTAGAAGATTTTAAAATCCTCATTGAATTTTCACTGACATTCATAATACTTGATACCATTTGATTTATGGTATTACTAGTTCTATCTACACTTTCTATTTGATTTTGAGCTTTATGGGCAACATCATTAATAATACCTGATATTTCTTCTGAAGCACTTGAGGACATCTCTGCACTTTCTTTAAGTTGGCTAGAGGATTTCATAAGTTCATCGGAGGCATTGTTAATTTTCTCTATTAAGTTTCTTAGGGAATCGGTCATATCATTTAATGCCCCTTGAAGCATACCTATTTCATTAGATGTATTAATTTCTATTTTATTAGTTAAATCCCCTTCTTTAATTTTATTTGTAACTCCAACCATAGATAGTATTGGCTTAGCAATTTTTCTTGCAAATACTCTACCAAAACCGAGGCCCAATAACATAACTACTAAGGACACTACTATAGTTCTCCAGAAGGATTTATCCGCTTCACCCATAACTTCTTTATATTCTCTTTCAACAATAACTCCCCAACCTGTAAAGGATGATTTTGAGTATCCGCCTATAACTTTATTCCCATCGCTATCTAGATATATGTCACTTCCCTCTCCACCATTTAGAAGATTTGCTACACCCTTTATGGTGCTGGCATCGTATTGATTGACTACCTTGGTAGTAAAATCTTTATGGGCAATCATTGTACCATTTTTATCAACCATATATGCAAACCCGGTCTTTCCAATTTTCACATCTTTAATTAAGTCATATAATACATTAAGTTTAAGGTCTGCATTTAATACTCCAATAATAGTATTAGCAGCATTTTCTACAGGTATAGTAATAGAAATCTTGGGAATATTTATAGTTGGGTCAATTATTGCCTCTGATATATAGATTTCTCCTTCCATACCTTTTTGAAACCAAGTCTCTTCACTATAATTTTTACTGGTATCTATTTTATTATTAGTTGTGGATGATAATTGTCCTTCCCAATCTATAAAAGTTAGATTCACAAATTGATTATTAGCATTTTTCATTTTATAAAGTATAAGACCTTGATTAGGCCCATCCAAATATTGAAAGTCTGTGGTCTTTGCTACGGTTTTAAGGGATCCAATAGAACTTTCTATATACATATCCACTTGGGATGATATGGCCTTTGCCATGTCTATGTTTTCATTGTTTGACATTTCAACTGTATCAGTCCAATCAAAATAATAATTAATCATTCCTGTTATTGTTATAGAAATAAAAAGTATAATTGCTATAACAAAGGATATTTGAAACCTAATCTCTTTATTAAACCTTTTATTTCTCTTGACTTTTATTTTCTCGTTCTTAATATTTCTTTTAAATTTTGTTTTAAGTAGTTTCAATGCTTGTCCCCCCCTTTATGGTCATAGTTCCTCAGGTCTAACCCTTTCCATATCATATTATAATTCGATGTAGCTACTATGAATTCCTTTTACATTGTACAAACTTTCTAACGCTTTCCCAACATATTTTAAAGTGTAACTAAAAAAGTAACAGTCTAAAAAATTATCTAGACTGCCCTTTTAAATATTCATCTATAAATATATCTATCTCTCCATCCATAACACCACTTACGTTTCCTACTTCTGCATTTGTTCTATGGTCTTTAACCATATTATAGGGATGGAATACATAGGAACGTATTTGACTTCCCCAGGCAATTTGATTGTAATTACCCTTTAAATCTTCTATTTCTTCTTTCTGCTCCATTTCCTTTAGCTCTATTAGCTTTGCCATAAGCATTTTCATAGCAGTATTTTTATTACTATGCTGGGACCTTTCGTTTTGACATTGTACAGTTATTCCTGTAGGTATATGGGTTATCCTTACGGCAGAATCAGTTGTATTTACATGCTGTCCTCCTGCTCCAGAGGCCCTATAGGTATCTATTTTAAGGTCAGCAGGATTTATATTTATCTCTATATCGTCATCTAATTCTGGTACAACATCAACTGAAGCAAAGGATGTATGTCTCTTACCGGATGTGTCAAAGGGAGATATTCTAACTATCCTATGAACTCCCTTTTCTGACCTTAAATACCCATAGGCATTTTCCCCTTCAATAAGTAATGTAACGCTTTTGATTCCTGCTTCAGTATCCTTTATTATATCTAGAGTTTTTACTCCATAGCCCTTATTATCAGCCCATCTTTTATACATCCTTAGGAGCATTTCAGCCCAATCTTGAGCATCTAGACCTCCAGCCCCTGCATGTATAGAAAGTATAGCATTATTTTTATCATATCTTCCATTTAAAAGGGTCTGAATTTTAAATTTTTCTAAATCTTCCTTTAGATTTTCAAAGCCCTTCATTACTTCCCTTTCAACTGAAGAGTCCTTTTCTTCCATTGCCATTTGGGCTAGGAGCATGAGTTCCTCCCAATTTGAGTAAAGGTCTTGGAATTTTCCTAACTTTTCCTTTAGTCTCTTTGAGGTTTGTAAAGTTTTCTGTGCTTTTTCTTGGTCTACCCAAAAATTTGTATCCAACATTTCCTTTTCTAACTCATCTATTCTCCCTTTAATTCCTTCTATGTCAAAGAGAAGCCCTCAGTTCTGTGATAGATTCCTCAAGACTTTGCAAGTCCTGAAGGGTCTGCTCTAGTTGTAGCATTAGTACTCATCCTTTCTTTTTTCCTATTACCTGTTACCTGTAACTTGATACCTATTCCCTATCTTACCTTCCACAACATTTTTTATATTTCTTTCCACTGCCACATGGGCATGGGTCATTTCTTCCTACCTTTTTTTCTTTCCTTACAAAGGTCTTTGTATCTGGTCTACTATTTGTAGTAGCTCCCTGTCCACCTGATTCCTCTTTAATCTCTGCTACCCTTTCCCTTTCTGTTTCTGTTCGTATTGTAACATTAAATACATATCTTACTGTATCTTCCTTAATGCTTGCAGTCATAGCATTAAACATATCAAAACCTTCTATTTGATATGCCCTTACTGGGTCTTCATTTCCTATGGCCCTAAGGCTTATACCTTGCTTAAGTTGGTCCATGGCATCTATATGGTCAATCCACTTGGTATCTACAACCTTAAGGAGTATAACCCTTTCTAGCTCTCTCATTCTTTCTTCGCCAATTTCACTTTCCTTTTCACCATATAGCTTCTCAGCTATATCCATTATTCTTTCCTTCAAATCTTCCTTAGTAAGCTTTTCTATATCTTCAAAGTTTAAACTATCCTTTGGAAGGAATAATGTGTGTAGATATTCTTCCAGTCCTTTAAGATTCCATTCTTCAGGATATGTTGCCTCTGCCGTATAAGTTTCTATAGATTCATCAACTATATTTTCTAACATACCCCAAATATGCTCTTTAAGGTTTTCTCCTTCAAGGACTCTTTTTCTTTCTCTGTATATAATTTCTCTTTGCTTGTTCATAACATCATCGTATTGGAGTACATGCTTTCTTATGCTAAAGTTTCTACCTTCTACTCTCTTTTGAGCAGTTTCAATGGATTTTGATAGGATACCGGCTTCTATTGGTTCATCGTCTTCCATACCGATTTTATCTACTATGCCCTGTATTCTCTCACTACCAAATAACCTCATTAAATCATCTTCAAGGGATATAAAGAATTGAGATGAACCTGGGTCCCCTTGACGTCCTGAACGTCCTCTAAGCTGGTTATCAATCCTTCTAGATTCATGTCTTTCTGTACCTAGTATATGAAGGCCTCCAGCAGCTTTAACCTTCTCTGCTTCTTGGTCTGTGGTCTTTTTTATCTCTTTATATATTTCATTATATAGTTTTTTAGCTTCTTTAACTTCCTCATCATCGTATTCTATGATTGCTGTAACTTTAGCAATAACATCATCGCTATAGCCCTTTTTCTTAAGCTCTTTCTTAGCCATATATTCTGGATTACCACCTAAAACTATGTCCGTACCTCTACCGGCCATATTTGTGGCAATAGTAACTGCTCCAAATCGTCCTGCTTGAGCAACTATCTCAGCTTCCCTTTCATGATGCTTTGCATTCAATACTTCATGCTTTATTCCCTTTTTCTTAAGGAGTTTACTAAGTAACTCTGAGGTTTCAATGGATATTGTACCTACAAGTATAGGTTGACCCTTCTTATGTCTTTCTTCTATTTCTCTTATAACTGATTTGAATTTACCCTCTAATGTTTTATATACTGCATCCGGTAGGTCCTGTCTAATTACTGGTTTATTTGTAGGAACTACCACAACATCCATTCCATATATATGCTTAAATTCATCTTCTTCTGTTTTTGCTGTACCTGTCATACCTGAAAGTTTTTGATACATCCTAAAATAATTTTGTAGTGTTATCGTTGCTAGGGTCTGGGACTCCCTTCTAACCTCAAGGCCTTCCTTAGCTTCTATGGCTTGATGAAGTCCATCGGAATATCTCCTACCGAACATTAGTCTTCCTGTAAATTGGTCAACTATTACTATTTCTCCGTCCTTTACTACATAGTCTATATCCTTTTTCATAAGGGTATGGGCCTTTAAGGCTTGATTTATATGATGGGATATTTCCATATTACTTGGGTCTGCTAAATTTTCTAAGTTAAAATGTTTTTCTGCCTTTGGTATACCACCTTCATCGGTTAACACTACGGTTTTAGCCTTTTCATCTATAGTGTAGTCTTCTTCGTTTTTAAGTGTCCTTGCAAATCTATCGGCAGCTATATATAGCTGTGTAGACTTATTCCCTGCACCAGATATAATAAGGGGAGTTCTGGCCTCATCTATTAGAATACTGTCCACCTCATCGATTATGGCATAATTTAGCTCTCTTTGAACCATCTCTTTTTTATAGGTCACCATATTATCTCTAAGGTAGTCAAATCCAAACTCATTATTTGTACCATAGGTTATATCTGCTTCATAGGCTCGTCTTCTTTCTTCAGTAGTTAGCCCATGGACAATACAGCTTACTGAAAGTCCTAGGAACTCATATATCTTACCCATCCATTCTTTATCACGGCTTGCAAGGTAATCATTAACAGTAACCACATGTACCCCTTTACCCTCTAGGGCATTAAGATATATTGGCAAAGTTGCCATTAGGGTTTTACCTTCACCAGTTTTCATCTCAGCTATACGGCCTTGATGAAGTACTATACCACCAAGTAGCTGTACTCTATAATGCTTCATTCCAAGGGTTCTTACAGCTGCTTCCCTTACTACTGCAAAGGCTTCAATCATGATATCATCAAGGGTCTGACCTTTATTAAGTCTTTCTTTAAATTCATCGGTCTTTTTTCTAAGCTCAGCATCGGAGAGACTTTGCATTTTTTCATCTAATGCCTCTATCTCATCCACTGTCTTCATAAGTCTTTTAACTTCCTTATCATTAAAGTTTCCAAGTAATTTTTCTAATAACCACATACTTTTCCCTCCGGGTATTTAAGATTTATTATATAGGCTAATGGTTTATAGTCGATAGCTAATGGCTAAAGATTAAAACCTATAAAAATCAACTGATGGATGATAATCAATAGCAAAATACAAATTAATTATTATCATATTATATTATTATATCATATCATTATCTTTTACCAATAATTATAAATTGATTACAGGTTTTATTTTAGTTGACAGGTTATAAGTTTAGGGTCATTCTTTTGAGTGGCTGATGGCCAATGGCTTATGGCTGATGGCTGATGGCTGATGGCTAATGGCCAATAGGAACAAAGGCGTCTTACAACGCTTTGTTAGTTCGTAGTTCTTAGTTCGTAGTTAGTAGGTTTTGGTCAAAGCTTATAGGTCGGTAAAAGCAATAAAAACCCAATTTTTTACTGATAATGCTTTGTAATTTATTGTATGCCTTGATTTTATTTGAATTGCTAACTATAATTTTTTGCGAAAAATGTTTGAATTCCTATACAACAAGAAATTTTTAATTCTTAACTTTTAATTCTTAACTCTCAACTCTCTTTACCTATTCATTATTCACTATTCATTGTTAATTGTTTTCCCATCTCTAAATTACATCAAATTTAAAGGTAGCCTAGGCTACCTTTAAATTTAGAATCTATATCTACTCTTTCTCCTATATCCCATTTTAAACATTCTATTTCTCATAGTTAATTTAGAGCTATTCATCTCTCCGTTTAAGAATAATATTATCCCAAGGGATATTAGTATATCTCCTATACTTATTACTTTAGCAAGGGGATATGGCTTCGGCACCACTATAAATTTTCCAAGATATTTTGCCCATCCAACAGAAGTATCTAAGGATGTATAGTTTATTATATCCCCACTTGTGATTCCATCTATCATAGTTTCAAGTCCCGCAAGCTTTAGTCCTTCGAAATAAATAGGCATTTTAAATCCATTTGCAAATATTACTATATAATTAAGGATAGCTCCTATCATAATAATCCAAAAACTTTTATAATTCATATTAAGTGCAAGTCCAAATAAAATAAATATCACCGACAAAACAAATAACCATTTACTATAATTTGATATGAAATCAAATTCTTTAGCAGCTATTATCATTATTTGTAATATGAAGCCTATGACAAAAAACCATGTCCCTCGAATATCGATATATCCAATATTCGACAGTCTTCCTCCCTTGACTAGACCCACTATAATGCCGAGTATAATTGCCTCTAAAAACATTATTTATCCCCCTTTTTATAAATATTATAATACAAATTTAAATCTATATTATCCTTCCTCGCCTTTAGTTAGATTTATTTGCTTATAGCTAATGGTAAAAGATTAAATAATAGTTAATAGTCTACAGATTTGACGTTAATTCTCTAAGGTCCTATGCTTTTCTCTAACAACTACATTTCGATAAATTCTGAAAAAATCCTCTTAATTCTATGTAAAATTAAAAGGGTCGCTAAATTAATAGCCACCCTGTGATTATATTATATGATTTTTAAATTTATACATAAGGCTCAATCAAGCCATACTGTCCATCTTTTCTCTTATATACTACATTTACCTCATCGGTATCGGCATTTGTAAATACGAAGAAGTTATGTCCTAATAAATCCATTTGAAGCACTGCTTCCTGTGGGTCCATTGGTTTGATAGCAAATCTCTTAGTTTTTACTATCTTCATCTCTTCTTCTTCATATTTAGCTATATTTCTAATTTCTTCAAATCTAATTGTATCATGCCCTTGATATCTCTTTTCTAACTTAGTTTTATGCTTTTCCATTTGCTTATAGAGTTTATTTATTGCTTTATCAATTGATGTATACATATCATTGGTAGCTTCCTCAGCCCTTAATATTGTTCCATTAAGAGGTATTGTAATCTCTATGATCTGTCTATTTCTTTCTACAGTTAAGGTAGCTTGAGCTTCGATATCATCTCTAAAATATTTACCAAATCTCTCTAGCTTCTCTTTCACTTGGTCCTTTAAGGCATCTGTCACCTCTAAATTTCTTCCACTAACAATAACTTTCATAGCCTCAGCTCCTTCCAAATATATAGTTAACTAAAAATTATCTATAGATAATTTTTAGTGAAAAAACTAAATAATCATTTTTTATAGTTTATTAACCTATCCTAGTCCATATTATTCAATAAATGTACTTAAATAATAATAAAATAATAAGTTATGGTTAAATAGCTTATGTTAATGGCTGATAGCCAATAACAAAATATTCTCAACTATTAATTTATTATTTATTACTTATTCCCTATTCATTATTCATTGTTTTTCTAACTCTTAATTTTTAACTCTTAATTTTTAACTCTTAATTTTTAATTCTTAATTTTTAATTCTTAATTTTTAATTCTTATTCTTCCCGCTTGTCCAACAGATTTGTAAAAGCTATGTTAAATTTAACTTATTGTTTAATTATATTCTACCCATAAAAAACTTTCTAAATCATTTAAAATTATTTGTTTTTTGTATTCTTTGAAAGTTTTAATAATAGCAACAAAATTATTCATAAAAACTACTAATTTCTGTTTTTTCTTTCTTTTCATTATTATCAAATATCTTTTTTTATTCTCTTATTTTACAAATTTATGAATATCCACAATTTATTCACACTCTGTGGATATTTTATAAGTTTTCTGTGGACAGTGTGAATAACTCTGTTGATAACTGAATTTTTGGGGGCTTTCATTGTTAACAACTTGTTAAGTTTTTTGTGTATATTATTTTGTCGAAAAAGATTGTAATCCTTCAAAAAATTTGGATACATTTTTATGCAGAAAATGAAAAATTGATAGCCCTATCCTTTTGTCATAATAATACTTCAAAATACAAAAAACAATAGGAGAGTAGTGAAGTGATACCTACTCTCCTAAGTTGATTTTTTATTTATTTTTTCTTGTCGAAAAATAGAGAACCTCTTGGTTTTTTATATGCTCCATAGGCGTTGGTCATTTTTTTTCCTTGTCTGATGCCCCTAAGTTTATTCCCCATATTATTTTTATCTTTATACAGCACTGCTATGTTTTCATCATCAATGACCTTTATTTTCTTTGTAATATCTATAATTTCTCCAATAATTTCTTTAAGTTTTTTAACTTGAGGATATTCTTCTACATCTATTTTATCAAGGGAATCTATTTCAAGATTAGACTTTAATTTTTCGTACATAGTGTAAAAAATTAGGTCTATCTTATCTACTTCCTTTATATATTTATCTTTAAGCTCTATTTGCTTATTTACGGTGTCTATTTTTCCAAGTTCTATAAATCTTTTCTGTCTTTCAGTAACTTCTAGTATTTTTATAATTAAATCCTTTTTCTTTATACTAAGTAAAATTAATTCCTGAACAAGTTTAACATTTTTCATATAATCATCCATCCTACTATTTATCAGTAGTAGCCCCTTGACCCTTTGCAGCCAAGTCCATGGCTTCCTTCCATGTATCTCTCATTCCCTGCGCAATTCCTAATACTTCATCTACTATTTTCTCATCCTTATTTATATTGGCCTCCATCAGTCTTCTATTCATAAAATCATAAAGACTTGCCAATCCACTACTTACTTCATAGTCCATATTGAGAGTAGCATTGAGCTCTGTAATAATGGCCTGAGCTCTAACAATGGCATTATGGATTTTTTCAATATTTTTTTGCTCAATAAATATTTTAGCCTGATTTAGAAATTTTATTATACCATTATAAAGCATAAGGGTAAGTTCTTCAGGTCTAGCTGTTAGAATTTCTTGTTCTTTATATTGATCAAACTTATTTTTATTGGATCTATTAGCATGGGTTGGAGTTTTCATAGCCTTATCATTAATATTATTTTTAAACTTTATAGCTCCCTTTGGCATTGTATAATTATATGGATTTTTCATTGCCATTACATACCACTCCTAATTATATGATTACTCTTATCACAGTAAAGAAAAGTTCATTCTCCTTGTGGATTGAAATCGCATCTACAACAATAACAATCTATGAGATTAATATTTCTATTTTGATTTTTAATTGCTTTTACATATTTACTATTAATTATTTATTTTCTAATTAAATATTGTATCTATCCAAGCTGTGATGAAATCCAAGAAGATTGGCTATTCATCTCACTAAGTGCAGTTTCCATGGCTATATATTTTGAATAGTATCTGTCTTCTAAGTTTTCTAATATATCTTCTTGTCTTTCAATTTCATCTTCTAAATCAAGTATACTTTCGCTTATCCAACTTATCCCTGCATTTTTAAGATTTTTACCTGTACTAAAATCAACTAAAATAGTGGATTGTACATCTCTAAGAAGCTCTGAGTCATCACCTGGTCCTGCCTTATCAATAATATCCTTCATACCATTAACTAAATCATCAAATACTCTATTTATCAAACCACTTTGATTATATTTTTCTTCATCGGTGGTATATTCATCACTATCGGGAGTTTTAAAAAAGAGATCAATTACACCCTCGGCATCATTGATAATCGCTTCCTTAAGCTTTGTTTCATCAATTACAAGCTTACCCTTGCTGGAGTATTCTCCAGTTTCTATGCCTATTTTTGTTAATTGATTAATGCTACTATTCAAACCTTCCACAGATTGATAAAGACCAATTCTTAAATTACTAATAGTCCTACTTAAAATACTATCATTTTTCAGAAGACCACTTTTAGCTAATTCTTCCCATTGTTCAGCTTGGTCTTCAGTCATAGCTTCCTTTTCCTCATCGGTAAGGGGATAATAATCACTGTATACTTCTTCACTTAGTTTTTCATTTATAGATCCTATCAGTTCATTATATTTATCAACAAACTCTGTTATTTTTTCATATACTGAATCTACATCTGTATTAACAGATATGGTAGTTTCACCAGTATCACTTGCAGTCATATTTATACCATTTATACTAAAGGTATTAGAAGATTTAGTAAGTCCTGTGGCATCTCCAAAATCAAACTCTAAATCTTTACCATTATACTGAGTACCTACCTGAAGCTTAAGCTTAAGTGTATTATCACTTCCATCGCCAGTAGAGCCAGCTAAAAAATTATCCTCATCTGAAACTATTTCAAAATAATTTTCAGCTCCAGTAGAACTTGTATTTAAAAAGAAACGATCCAAGTCCTCATCATAGGCAGCGGTTACTCCTATACCTGCATTATTTATCTCATCCACCACATCTTCTATGGAATCCACTGTAGGATCAAATTCAAAATCTACACCTTCATCATCTGTTAAATTAGTCTTAATTGTAAACTTAAGACTATCGGTGTTTGTAGCGTCTCCTCCATCATCATCAAACACATCTCCAAATTGTTCAAATAGTGTACCTGAAGTACCTGTTGTTATTGCCCCAACACTTGTCTTAGAAACATTTTCTGCAAGCTGTGTTACATTTATTTTATAGTTTCCATTTAGTGCCTTGGTAGTTGCGGTTGCAGTTATTTTTGTTTCATCAGAACTTGAGGCTGATTTTACCCATGTAAAGCTATCGGAAGATTTGTTTAATAAAACACCTGTTGAAGTAGTACTGGATAATCCAAACTCTTCTTTTATATCCAATATAAAATTTGCTATATCAGTATTAATTTCTTGATATGCTTCTTGGGTCCATACTTCTAATTGTTTTTCTCTTTCAAGCTTAGTTACTCTAATATCTCTTTCAGCATCTACCATATCCGACACTATCTGATCTACATCTATACCAGAACCACTTAAACCAAAAACACGTATACCTGCCATAAAAACACCCCCAAAAACAATTCAAAATTATGAATTGAAAATTTAAATTAGAAAAATTCATTATACAATTCTTAATTCTTAACTATTAATTCCTAATTAAAAAAAGCCACAGCTTTTTCTATGCTTTCTCATCTACAAACAAACCGACCATTTCCCACATTTTAGCAATCATGTCTTGTATCTTCTCAGGTGGAAATTCCTTTATGACTTCATCGGTTTCTGTATCAACAATTTTAAAGATTAAGGTATTTGTCTTTTCATGTATATGCCTTTCAACTTTTCTATTAATATTCTCTAATTTTTCATTAGACTTCTCAATTGATTTCTTTAATAAATTTTCACTAATCCTATTAATATCATTTTGTTCAGAGCTTTGTAATGACGACTGTTTAGTAAGTTCTGTTGATACACCTTGATTATAATTTACGGTATCCGTCCCGCTATTCAATTGAACCCTCGTTACATTAACGTAAGAATCAATCTTCATATTCTTAGCCTCCATTTTTTATTTTATTACTAGATATTTCGGTAAATTTTAAGAAAAAGTTTAGTTAGAAAATAAAAAATTATGGAGGAAGATCAAAGGTTTCATAATATCTGTATTATTGTAATATTAATACCCAAATTCTCTTTTCACCATTTCCAATGATTCTTCAATCACTTTATCCATATCTAAATATTTATACTGCCCTAGTCTACCACCAAAAATAATATTTGATTCTTGTTTTGAAAACTCTATATATTTTTGATAAAGTTCATTGTTTCTTATATCATTTATAGGATAATATGGTTCATCACCACATATCCACTTTTGGGGATATTCACGAGTAACCACTGTTTTGGGCTGGGTTCCAAATTCAAAATGCTTATGCTCTATTATTCTAGTATAGGGAACATCAATAGAAGTATAATTTACAACTGCATTTCCTTGATAATTGTCATCATCGAGAACCTCTGTTTCAAAATGAAGACTTCTATATTCAAGAGTTCCAAAGCAGTAGTTATAAAACTGGTCAATGGGACCAGTAAAAATAGTTTTATTTGCAATATCATTATTTCCCTTTATAAAATCAAAATAATCAGTATTAAGTAGTAAGTCAGTACCTTCAAGCATTTTATCTACAATCTGGGTATAGCCTCCAATTGGAATTCCCTGATAAGGATCCATGAAATAATTATTATTATAGGTAAAACGTACTGGAAGACGTTTTATAATAAAAGCAGGAAGTTCATTACATTTCCTTCCCCACTGTTTCTCAGTATATCCCTTTATCAGTTTATTATAAATATCCACACCAACAAGACTTATGGCTTGTTCCTCAAGATTTTTTGGTTCTACAATACCTGATTCAGCAATCTGTTTTTCTATAATTCTTTTAGCCTCAGCGGGAGTTTTGACACCCCATATTTTGTTGAAGGTATTCATGTTAAAGGGTAAATTATAAAGTTCATCATTATAAATTGCAATGGGAGAGTTTATAAAATTGTTAAATTCAGCAAACTGATTTATATAATCCCAAATATGCTTTTTGGGTGTGTGGAAAATATGAGCTCCGTATTTGTGTACATTTATTCCTTCAATATTTTCAGTGTATATATTTCCAGCAACATGGTTTCGCTTTTCAATCACAAGACATCTTTTACCTCTTTTTTTAGCTTCATAGGCAAAAACACTACCGAATAACCCGGCACCTACTATAAGATAATCATATTTTTTCATTTAATCATCCCTTTGATATTATTAATATTGATTTGTTACTTATATCTTATTATCTAGTCCCAACTTGGTCTTAGATTTATCCATATTATTTTTTTATCTGGTACACCATGCTCTATTAATTCTTTCCTTATTTCTTCAGCCAAATCTTTATTTAATACTGCTATTACAACATTATCATATTCCACACTTCCAATAGTCTTAGGATCTACAATATTAATACCCTTTTTTCGATAGATCTTACTATTTTTATCTACCCATTGAACAACTCGACTTTTACTTGAAAACTTTATTTTCTTGTATAAATCTTGACCAAGTTTTCCTGCAGCATATAAAACAATCCTTTTTCCAAGAATCTCACATGGAAAATCTGTAGCAAGACCATATCTATTACTAGGCTTTACTATTTTTTTAAATATATGTACAAGCCTTCCTAAAAAAGAATTTCGATGCTTTTTACAAAACTCGATTAGTTTCTTATCATCTTCACTACATCTCAATAAAGAATATTCTAAACTTGATCCCTTATAATAATCTTCAATAGGTTCATTAGTTCGCCATAGGAATATTGAGAAGATTTCTCTTTTAGATAATATTGGTGCAAATTCTATTACCTCTTTTTCACGGCCCGATACACTATTAGGCATTCCTCCAAAAAATTCAAGTACTTCATTATCTGGCGTTCTTGTAATATAATCCATGTAATCAATTAATATCTTTAAGTTATCAGCTCTCATATTAACTGATTTGACTACTGAAGAATAATTTTTGGTGAATTTTTCTACTCCCATTAGATAATCATAAAACCCATGTTCCCTCAATGCAATTCCTTCATCTTCCTTCAGTATAGGAACAATTTTTCCATTTTTTTTGTCATATCCCATAGTTTGCCCATGGGGTGCTCTACACAGCATCTCTATAATTAGGCTCAAATATAAAAAACTAGGTAGGAAATTATAATAAACACAATTATTCATAACATTAATTTGATCTAATTTAAAGAAAAAATTTCTTATTTTCTTATCATAAAAGTCATTCATTATATTTGCCATACATCCCTGAGTATATCCACCACCTGCAAGATCAATAAATGCAAATGCATCATCACTTACATTTACTTCTTGTTTTAAATAATCAGCAACCATTTTCCGTTTTTCCTTAAGGGATTCACGTAAATATTTTTTAAAATCACTATCATCATTTAATTTTTTAACTAACTCTGAAATAAGAAATTGATTAAGTACCTTTTTATTATCTTTAAAATCTTCAGGTAAAAATTTAATAAATTGCTCTAAAGGAATCTCCAAAAGATTTGCTAATTCTTCTATACTCTTAATCTTAGTCACATATGACCATCTAAAAAACTTATATAAATCATTGTTATTTTCACTAAAGGAAGGCATTCTCCAAGCTCTTCTAGACCCGTAAATATAGTGGGTTTCAATATCATAGCCCCATCTGTCAATAATGATATCTGCAATTTTTTTTAACACAAAGCCATCCCTTGCAATAAAATAAAGCCTTTTAATTCCCTTCTTCATGCTTTCCTGAAGTATCCACCATACATAGGGGAATAATATAAGACCACCGATAGAACATCCAATAGCAGCAGGTCCTTCAAAGATATTTTCTATCCTAGTATTTTTTGCAGCACCTATAGTCAACTGAATAAAATAGTTATCTTCATTATTTTCTAAGACTTTTTTTTCATATGGCATTAATGAACCAAACTGAAATAATTCAGCTTTTATTCCAAGTCTTTCTGCAGACTTTATATCTGACTTGGGATTATCTCCACAATGTATCCAATCTTTATAATCAACTTGTTCCTTTACCTTTACAATCTTATATATATTTCCAGTCCACTTACTTTTTTTATACTCTGATGACACATATAGATTAATATTTTCAAATATAGGATCAACCTTCATAAGCATCTCTCTAATGGTTTTACTATCTAGATACATATCTGATATAAGAATAACCTTTTCACCTTTATTAATTAGGTCTTTTACCTTGCGAATATTTCTTTTTATCTCAACTACATTTTCATATTCTGTTAATTTTTCAAGATCTATAAGCTGTTGAATTTCATCAGAAGTTAAGCTGCCAGTCATAGCCATTGCCTCATATATCTCCTCTAAGGTTACCTCTTCAGCTCCTTTAACACGATTGCTATGCCTTGCTATTTCCTCTGCATTTATCCGTAAATAATAGAAATTATTTTTTATATAGTCTGAAATCTTTAAATACTCTTTGCTTTCCAGTAATTTCTTTTGCATCAATGCAAAGATACCTTTTGGGGTTGCAGTCCTGCGAGTTATGAGTGTATCAAAAACATCAAAGGTATACATTTGAATTCCCCTTTAAAGCAATGATTTTTCAATTAGTTTTTTTATCTTTGTAGAGCTTGTACTTTCAGTGTAAGGAAAAAATTCCATATTTGAACCAACTTCCCTTAGCTGTTTCAATTCTCCATCCCAATCACCTACATGGTCACTACCTGAAAAATGACAGTCAAAACCATACTTTTTCCATGCATCCATCTTCACGGTATTATCAAAGGTAACAGGTACTACCTTGTCTACATACTTTATAGCTTCTACAATTGCCATTCTTTCTTTAAAGGGAATAAAGGGTGGTTTCCCCTTAAAGTGAATAACTAGTTCGTCAGTTAATACACCCACAATTAAATATTCGCATCTTTCTTTTGATTTGCGAATCAAATTCAAATGACCTATATGAAATAAATCAAATACACCAGGCACATATCCTTTTTTATACTTTTTCATTATAATAGCCTCCCTTTTTTCTACTGAGTCTTTTATCTTCCCTTTTCTTCATCCTTTACAATCCACCCTTTTTCCTTGGCATAAATTTTATAGTCATAAACCCCCATTTGTTTCAACTGTTCTTCAATCTCACGATAATAAATACTGCATATAATAATTCTCAACTTTTCTTTCGGTATCTTAAGGATTTCATTTGGATTTTTTACATCAATTCCATGTTTCTTAGTTCCCCACTTAGCCTTATCATTATCTACCAGAAACATTGGAGCATATTTTTTTCCATATTTTTTCATATAGTCTTCAAACATCAGTCCTGCACCAAATACTACAATTGTCTTATCTCTACAATTTTTAAATATATCAACAAATAAAGTTTTATATATTTTATAAGAATAATCGGTATTAAAAATTCCTTTATGGTGAGGTTTTCGTTTTTCTAGAGGAGGATATTTCATATAATCCTTTCCCATAGACATCTCTAAACAACGTTTATAGCCCTTTGGTGCTGGCAGTTTCAAATTCTCGAAGTCTAATAAAACTGTTGATTCAAAGTCTCTTTTATCAAAAAGTTGATAACGATTATAATGTGTGAAAATAGCTAAATAATTTGAATTTTTATCATCATAAGCTGTAATAGTTCGATTAAGCCAGCCACATAACCATCTATGTTTGAAGAATTTTGAAACTAACCTGTATAACTTCCATTGGGAACTTGTCAAATCACCAAACTTATCATAATCTTTACCATATACTTTTGCATAGAGTAGGTTCTGCACTAAATTTATCCTTCTAATCTTTTTATTTAATTTTTTCTTATCCCCTACACAAGTATCTAAGGGCATAATGTCAATCCATATTCCATTATTGCAGTCATGACCTATATCCATCATACTAATCCCTGTAGTATTACTATTCCTAAGTCTACAATAGCCACCGTAAAAACAATCGGGATCATTTTCTGGCATTTGAAAAAAATAAGGTTCTTTAAATTCACTAGATGATACTTTCTTAAGTTTATCATAATCTTCCCTAGGCATAACGATATCTATATCATCATCCCAGGGTATAAATCCCTTATGTCTAACTGCTCCAAGAAGGGTGCCATATATAATATAGTACTGTAATCCTTTTCTTTCACATACTTCCTTAAAAACTTCAAGTAAATTAAGCTGTACCGACCATACTTTTTTCATTTTCTCCGTTACTTTATAATCTGAAATAATCTCATCATCAGATTCAAGAAACTTTGCTTTTTTATATATCCGATTTTTATCTATTCTAGTCCATTTATAAAAACTTCTATACAAATCATGATTTCTTACATTGGCAAGGAATCTTTTTTCTTCTGCAACAAATATATCCCAAAGTTCTACCAATTGATATTTTTCCTTTAATTTTTGTAATGGTATAATTTTCTCAGCATGGGGTGCAAAATAATACATATAATTCAATGCCCTAAAAAGAATGTACTTCGCTGGATAATTATCTCTAACAAACTCTTGGTCAAAGAATATAATTTCTCCATTTACATAAAAGCTATTTAATGGAATCAGCTCTAAATATGCCTTTCTTAATATAACACCCCAATCTAGGCTACGTGTTTCTTCATTACACAATCCATTTTTTTCAGGAGAAACATGTTCAGATGATGATAAAATATGATCATATAGTCTATCAAATATTTCCATAAACTGTTCTTTATCTGTTCTTATGATCTCTTTTAAATAGTTTGAAAGGGTCATGTTTTTCATGTACGGCATTACTACATAATTTTTTTCTAAGCTATGGGGTACAATTTTTATACCATGGTTTTTTAAATCCATCATATTATTATAAAGTTTCCGTATGCTTTTTTCTCCTTCTTTATACAAAGCCCTTTTCTTAACTATATTGCTATGAATAGTGGTGGCAAAACCTTTTTCTTTACCTCGATCAATTGATACTGCTGCATAATTCACGGAACAAAAATTTGTGTCAAAACCACATTCAACTAAATAAGAATTGGAAAAGAATTCAAAAACATTATTATCAACTAAATCATTGTATAGATCATTTTCATATGCCAATAATGTATTAGAATTTACATAATAAGGTATTAATCTTTCATTTACATTTTTTTCTGGAAGATGATTTTCAGAATAGATAAGTTGTGGTAATTTATAATCGGGAAGAGGATAATAAAATTTATAAAAGGGTATTTCAGCCATACTAAGTATATCTATAAGCTCCTTCTTGCTAAAGGAATATCCCTTTGTTCCTAATGGGTAATGATTGATACCATCAAAAGCTCTACCAGTATGGGGGTATGGTGCACCACAAAAATATCTAATCCCATAACGGTTTTCAACGGCTAGTAGCAGTTTCCCATCTGGTTTTAATAATTCTAATGCCTTTTTCAAATAATTAGCATAAATATTTTTCTCCGAAGACCCACTTCCACATGTTTCTAAAGTACCTATCAAAACAATATAATCAAACTTTTTTTCAAAAACAATATCCTCAAAATCACCCACATAAACCTCTAGATTATCATAATGGGAATGTCTTTTAACAATACTTTCAGCCTGAAAGATAGAATTTTCTGTGGTCGTCACATGTGCACATTTTTCACATAGCATTCCAGTTATGGCTCCAAAACCTCCACCAATTTCTAGAAGTTCTGCATCATCTTTAAACTCATACCAATTCAATAAAGCAACTCTCATTTTACTTAAATGAAAAAAAACTTCCCATCTATCATCTTTTTTTATAATGCTATCATAATCACTTGTAGAATTGTTTTCAATATATTTGCATATATCCTTATCTATATCAGACAAATTATTAAGTTTTTCCGTAGATTTAGCATATTTTTTATGCAGTCTGGCCATTTCTAATTCCCCTGTTCGCAATATTTTCATACATATTATCTAAACATAATTTTATTAAATTTATCCTTTAGCCACCAATGTTTTTAAAAGATTAGAATCAATAGATACTATATTATGGAAATTTAAAGATTTTAACATTTTAATTACCTCGTACTGATCCTTTTCTTTAATAGAAACTAAAACTAGACTTTCATTAGTATATTCAGATAAATCTTTTATACATTTTACAGGTACTCCAAACAATGATTCATTATTTCCTTTTAAATTTGAAACTGCAAAACATAAAATATTTTTTGACTTCTTTTCAAATATAAGAGCTTGTCCTACTTTTTTTCCTATTACACCTGCACCGAATATAATGACATGTTTATACTTGCTGATACAATCAAGAAATCCTTGTTTATAAAGTTGTAAATTTAAAGTTCCACATAGCATTAATCTATTATCATTATAATCCTTTGCAGTATCTTTGAAATATTCATCTGGATTATTAATAATACATTGAAGTTCTTTCAATTCTTGCTTATTCCAATACTTTTTATTCAAAAGTCCATTTTCATAGTCTATTTTTAATTCTTCAGCCATTCTAAGTAAAAATGCATATTGAAAAGTAGAGGCTAACCGATTATAATTCCATTTATAGGATACGAATTTCATATAATATATCAATGAGCCTAATTTCATCTTTATTGACTTATAATTACTTGAATACTTTTCTATTTCTTCATACTCATCGCAAATACAAAAAATTTTTGATGCAGAATTTACCGATGAATCCATATTATCTTTTCTATAATGTAAAAATGCTTCATTTACCAAATAAACTCGCTTGGCAGATGCCCATACTTTAAAAGCAAAAGATGTATCCTGATAAGAGGCTCCTGGTGTTTCATTGAATTTTATATTATTATTAATTAGTAAACTTCTTTTATATATTCCACTCCAAATACTTGGAGACACAAAAAATACATTTTGTTCTTCCATAGGAGAAAAAATGTTATTATATTTGCAATCTTTTAAGTTTTCAATAAATGTATTGGATTTGTTTTTATATTCAAAATAATTGGATTTAACAACTTCTGCTGAATTTTTTTTTGCAATATCATAAATCTGTTCAAACATTTCAAGGTCAACAAAATCATCGCTCTCTACGATTCCTATATACTCACCAGTTGCATGTTCCAAGCCAACATTCATCGTATGCCCGTATCCCGTATTAGGTTTATTAACAACAATTATTCTATCGTCTTTTGCTGCGTATTCTTTAAGAATGTTTAAAGAATTATCAGTTGACCCATCATTAATACAAATGATTTCAATATCTTTTAATGTTTGACCTATGATGCTATCAAGACATTGATTTAAATATTTTTGTGCATTATATATCGGAACTATAACTGAAACTTTAGGCATTCTCATTTTCCTCCTCCATATAGCAGTGTTATCTATAATATTAGGAACTAAAGAACTTTTATAATGTTTTTGAATTCAAATTCTTCTAATTTCTTCAGTATATCATCTTGATGTTTTGGAAGAACTGCAACTAATACTACAGCATCTTCCCTCAATTCTACCAATTCATCTATAGAATAGACTGGTAGACCCATTATATATTTAGGATTACCTATTTTATCTGTAACAGCAAATCCATAAATGCCTATTTCATTTCTATCAAGTATATGTAGTACGTCTCTTCCCACAATTCCTGCACCATAAATAATAACATTCTTATATTCTTTTATTATTTTGACTGTCCTTTCGTCAATATTTTTACATATTATTCTTTCCTGCATGTTAGAGATAAACAGTTTATACAAGTGTTTTACAATTATATTCCCTTTATCTAAATTTAGCATGTCTTCTTGGTCACATATTTTTTTATAAATTGACTTTGCTCTTCTATAAAACCTAGAAATATGTGAATCAATAGCAACATCAACATCTTTACTAAAGTTAGAATTTTGCCAAAAGGAAAGCATTTCTGCATAGCAAATAAATATTCCTTCAAAATTTTTTTTAGAAAGTCTAGTTGTCATGGTAGAGTTTTCTCTAAACCTTCGCATAAAATATTTTTTGTTTAAACATTTAACTCTCCTAGCTTTCATTAATGCTAAAAAAGCAAATAGTTCATCTTCATGAATAATACCTTCATAAAATTTAAAATCATTATGTAATAAATATTCACGTCTCCAAAATTGTCGTGGAGGACTAGATATCCAATCATCATTTTGAATAAATCGTGTAAATAAGTCTTGTCCTTTAAAAATACCTAGATAATCTTTTTTTCGCTCTGATTTATATCCAATAAACTTTTTCTTCAATAACTCATTTTCAAAAATTAATGTGGCATCAAAAAATACAGCATCTAAGTTATCTACCTTTGCGGTTTCATATAATTCTTCCATTGCATTATCAGTAATCTTATCGTCGGAATCAAGAAAGTATATATACTCTCCTTGAGCAAATTCTAATCCACGATTTCTAGAATATGACTGCCCATAATTTTTGCTATTATTAATAATTTCAATCCTACTATCTATCTCTGCATATCTTTTTAAAATATTAGATGATTTATCTGTAGATCCATCATTTATACATATTATTTGAATATCCTTTAATGTTTGATTTGTAACACTTTCTAAGCACTCTTCCAAATATTTCTCCACATTATATATAGGAATAATAACACTTACTTTTATCATAGAATCACTCTTTTCATATAATTTAGACAAGCAAATAATATATTTAAAGTTTTAAAGTATTTTCAAAAATTATATGGCTTATTACTTTGTTTTTATATATTATTTATACACATAAATAATATATAATGCATTTATTGAGTTAATATATACATTTTTCAATTTCTAATCCCAATCTATAATATGCATCTGCATCTATTAGTTTAATTTTATCATTTGTCATTTTAATAGTATTATAAATTTCTTTAGCATAATGAGTATTAGTAATAATGACAGCATCTATATCATTCTGAAAACTTTTAAATGGTTTAATTATATAATCATCTATTTGAATACCTATTTTATTACTATCTTCATCAATTAAACATTCAATCTTAAATTTATTTTTTTCAGAAACTTCTAAAAACTCTTTTCCTAATTTCCCCATTCCCCATAAACCATATCTATAGTCAAGCTTTTCTAAATGCTTTAATAGCATAACTATTTTAGGGTTATCTATATATACAGAATCTACTTTATATTTTATATTTGCTTTTTCGTAATCTCCTTCACATAAATATCTATATTTATTGTATACATATTGACTTATAAAGTCATTTTCATTACAATTATCCATCTCTAATTTTTTTAAACCCTCATAACTTAAAAATTTATATAACTGTCTTCTATACTCATCTTCAATTGAATCTAATGAATAGATCAAAGTTGTCACTGCATAAGAATTAAAACTTTTCCAACAATATTTTAAAATATCTTTTTTTATCAATGATTTTTTAATAGATAATATTGCTTTCCAGGTACATTTAGGATTTTTGTTTCTATTGTTGGAAGTCTGTGTAGGTATATTTGTTCTATAATAATATAAAGGTGAATTTGTGTCTATATATATAATTCTTTCAGCTTGAGTTAAAATCATATTTCCAAAATATGTATCATTTGCATTGTGTAAATCTTGAAATTTAATCCCACTTTTTAAGAGAAATTCTCTTTTATATAATTTAGTGTATGGGGCACAACTAGTAATTTGAAAAATATAATCTCTAATTTCTTTAAAATTAAATACATTAGAACAGCTATACTTTACAAAAGGTAATGGGGTCAGATAATTTATTATTTTTTTTGTTGTATCATTATACTTAGCATAGTCATATATACCTAAGTCTGCATTTTTACTAATACAATTCTTATATGCAATCTCAAGCATTTCTAAATGGCAAAAATCATCTGCATCTAGAATTGATACATATTCTCCTCTAGCTAATTGTATTCCAGTATTCCTTGATTTAGCAGCACCAATATTATATTTATTATTAACTACAATTATCCGCTCATCTTTAGCAGCATATTTTTGGAGAATACTTAAGCTCCCATCTGTAGAACAATCATTAATGCAAATTATTTCAATATCTTTCAATGTTTGATTAATTAAACTATCTAGGCACTCACAAAGATAGTTCTCAACATTGTATACTGGTATAATTACAGAAACTTTTATCATTCTTCCTTTCTCCTTTGTATTTTATTAAATCTTTCTAATAGTCTATAAACTTGTATCTTCTCTAATCAAGAGTACAGAGGTTTATATACTAGATCAAATATAGAGATTGACTTAAATTTAAAGGACTCCATATTTTATGTGAATTCATTTATCCCTTTGTTATAAAAGATATTTATCATGAAATTATCCAATATAGTTATTAAATTTTTTATAATCAACTTGCATTCAGCAAATTTTTAATCCTTTCAATTCGATCGGGATATTCTTTATTAGTTTCAATATATTCTGGTAAATAACGTCTCATTTCATTTTGCATTAATAAAAGATTTTTCCTATCATTATTTTCTAAAGCTAATTCTGCTAATAAACTAGCATGATACGCATAAAACCTTTTAACCCATATAGTAATATCAGAACTTATATCGTTTTTTTTGAGCAGTCCTAATATGCGACTATAAGCTTTTAGACTCCCTTTTCTCTTCTCAATATCTTTTGAATGAAAAAGTGAAGTTTCCCTCTGAAAATAATGATAGTACGGTGTTGCACAGTAAATCCCACTATTAACTTTTAAAGCACACTCTGTAAAAAATAAAACATCACCGCCTACTTCAATATCTTCACAAAAACGAATCCCGAATCCACTATTTTTTATTGTCTTAAAAAAAGTAGATTTGAACAACTTATTCCAATAATAAGCACCAAATCCTGGATATATATCTCTTATAAATGTATATTTCAATATTTCTTCTCTATTTAATTTACATTCATCTATGGGAAATTTATTTCTCATTATACTGCTCTTTTTTATGCTATCTTTATAAAACCCTACACACACAAAATCCACATCATAGCTCTTCATTAAATTATATGCCGTTTCATAGTAATCTAACTCTATCCAATCATCGGGATCAACAAATCCAACATATTTACCTGTAAAAACATTTAACCCTAAATTTATTGCAGAAGACACTCCTCCATTTATCTTATGAATAACTTTTATTCTCGAGTCTTTTTTGGCATATTCATCACAAATTCTTCCTGAATTATCAGTTGAACCATCATTTATGCAAATGATTTCAAGATTTTTATATGTTTGATTTACAATACTCTCTATACATCTTCCTATATATAGTTCAACATTATACACTGGTATAATTATTGATATTTTACTCATCTAAACCTCCTTTATAACACTGGTTTATCATCTCTCTTGTCCTATCGGGATAATTAGTAATAATTGCATCAATACCTTTTTCACAACAAAACTTAATATCCCTATCCCTAATATTCCATACATTAATCTTAAGTCCATTTTTTTTACATCCTTCTACCACTTGAGGATATTTAAGATTATTAAATGATGGATGGATTGCATAAGCTCCCATGGTTTTTCCATATTCGAATATATTAATAAATCCATCTGTGTATAAAAATCCTATTTTTGCATTAGGATTTAATTTCTTAATTTTCATAAGGGAATAGTGATTAAAAGAAGAATACAAGATTTTATCTTCTATTCCCATCTTATTTGACAACTTTATAATTTTATCTTCTATTCCATCGTAAAAAAGAACTCCTGTTTTAAGCTCCACATTAATATATAATCCTGTATTTTTTAGTAAAGTATATACTTCTTCTAGGGTTAGGATTTCTGCAAATTCATACTGGGGATGCATTTTATTATAATTAAAAACTTTAAGTTCTTTAAGAGTGTAATCCTTTACCCAACCACTTCCATTACTTACACGATCAATTTTTTCATCATGAATTACAACAAGTTCTCCATCCTTTGTTAATTGAACATCAAGTTCAACACCATCAGCTTTTAGTTCCACAGCCATTTCAAAAGCTTTTAATGTATTTTCAGGTGCATAACCAGATGCACCTCTATGTGCCCACACTTTGGGTTTTTTCATACTGCATCACTCACCTATAGTTGCATATTAAAAAATATTTCAATAAATAATTTAACAAAAAACGGTTCTGTCTTTTCCTGCTCCAAACCTTATAAAATCAATTTTATTCTCTGATGGTGTAATAATAAGTGTATCCCACAAATCTTGGGTTACTGTATCTAAATACCTTTTATAAGTAACTGCTCCATCGGGTTTTTTATCTGTAAAATATTCACATTTTGAACAGCCTACAGATATTATAGGAAATAATCTTTCTGTATAAACGTAGTCTGCGTGGGTATGTCCATGGATAAATGCCATAATTTTTTTTCCATCTTGCAAGTGATATTCTTCCAAAATAGACATAAGTTTATCTCCGTTCCTAATAGTATCACTCCAAAAGTCTAATTGTGGAAGTGGGGCTTCATGACTAAATATAATCACCGAATAACCCTCTGGTGTACTTTTTAGGGTCTCCTGTAACCATTTCAACATTTCAGTTGAGAAACCATATCTAACTTTTTCTCTATGATCAAAGGATGTTAGAAAAATACATCTAAGAAATATTTTCTCAAAATCAACAAAGTAATACAACTTCTTAGAAGTTCTATTTACATATTTTTCACTATGTCGCTGATAAATTTGATACTGCTCATCCTCTGACAAAGGCTCTGGATTATTATAAAAATAATTAGTATCATGATTTCCAATAACAACATATAGAGGTATCTTGTTTTCTTTCAAATCATCGATCACTTTTTTTGCATATTTTTTTGTTGCTTTAGCAGGAACCATCCCATCTGTTAAATCTCCTAGATGAACAATTCCATCAAAGCCAACCCTTTGATTAACTGATTTTATATTATGTGCAGTATCTTCCCAAGTCCCATTTATAGTATAGTGTGAATCAGATAACACTGCTAGTACAAGGGATTTTTTTGTTATTTTTTCCTTTATTGTATCTACTGTTTTATCTATTTCATCTGCAAAATATGGCTTTTCCTGATATTTAAAATCCTCCGATTCATATAAAAGGATATCATTGATTTTTTCAGCTTCTTTATCTGTAAAGTCTTTACCATCCACACGTTTTAGGCAAACTCTAAAATATACCTCATCTGAAAATATATAATCATCCTGTCTATAGGTATCTCCACTTAAATCGTGATTATAGGTTGTCCAGCTTTGTTCTTCCTTATATGAATATGAATATATATATTTATCATCAAAATCTAAGGAATAAGTAGCTACATTAAAAAAGTAGTTTGAATCTAACAGACTTAATCTACTTCCTTTAGTTGCTTTATAAAAATATAAGGTAGACATTCTATCTGGATGTCCATAGCCAATCATTCCAGTAGATGCAAAAATAGTTGCTCCAGCTTCAACTTCTAAAAATACCTTATTCAAATCATCATGCCTCCTTATATTTAAGTTTTATTTATATTGCTTAAATACCTGCTTTTTTATATATTCATGTGTTTTTTCTCCACAGGTTCCATCCATATTTTCAATCACTTCTCTATATGCTTTTTTCTGTTCTTCTCTATTGTGATAATCATTAATCAAACTGTCATTTAAAAATTGTTCTAATGTCCAATAGGCACTTTCACGACTAACATATGGACTGACTTCCCCAAAAGAACCAAACTTCTTAGTGTTAGCTATAAGCGTATTCATGTCCTGGGTATTTAGTCTGCATTTTTTGATTGAATAAGTTTCCGTTTGTGTATCCACTATAACAAGGCTATTGTCATATGCTGATAAAGCTACAATATGTCTGTCATCAATTTTTTTAGCAAAATAATAATTGCTATCATGTTTATAGTAACTACTTTTCCGCTGCCCTTCTTTATAAGGAAGATTCAAATCAAATTCACTCATATTTCCTGTAGCTATATCAATCTTAACAATCATATTGGCTGTTCTAGGAAAAGCAAGTAAATAACTTCCACAACAAATAATATTAATAAATGCTTTCGTATCTCCACTAAAATTCTCTGGAAAATCACTATATTCCTCTGTTTTTCCAGTCTCATAATTCCATCTGACAATAGCTTTACCCTCATTAGGAATAAGCCAATAATCTGCTCCATCAAATGTCATACCAAAATAGTTTGATCCCTTTGAACCTACCGTATGGATTTTTGATTTCCCTGTATCCATATTAAATTCCAATACCTGATTTGTCTTTGAAGATGCCATTAGAAGTAAATTATCTCTTGTAGAAACACCCCACATAAACATATCCTCATTTTCTCTCTCACGGCATTTCATAAATTTCTCTAAACATTTTGAGTAATATTTGATGTCCCCATTCCTGATATCATAACGTAATATAGCAGAATAGGACTTTGGTTTCATAAAAATATAGTCCTTATAATGTATCATACGGTCAAAATTAGAATGTGGCATTGGGTCTTTAAATGGCCTTTTTATAAAAACTCTTTCTTGTAAGTCATATTCACAAATTTCCCCAGCATTATGGGGCTGAATAATTACTTTACTGTCTATTTTAGAAATATCACAATATTGAAAGTCTAATATTGAAGATACTTGCATATGGTCTATCACTTCTATTTTTCCAGTCTCCAAATCCATCTTACACAAAGCATTATATTTATCACTTACAAACCATATTATATTATTTTCAAAATAAAAATCCCAAAAATGTACAGATTTTTTCTCCTCTTCGGTAGGATCTTGAGGGATTTCTAAATCCATCAGAAAAATGGGCTTCCCTGCAACTCCAAATAAATGTACAACAGATGACGAATCCTCTCCAATATAGGCATCTGATAATGAGATAGATTCTGTTATATCTGGAGTAGTATCATATATACCAATGTTTTCTACTAAATATTGTCTTTTAATTTTTAAATATAATCTTAACAATTGTGTATTCATGGCTTTTAAAGTAGATTCTATCAGTGGATGGGGACGCCACAATAATACTACATCATCTCTTCCTTTAAAAAGTGAAAAAACATATATCATCTTTTGTAATGCTTTTATTCCGTACTTCAATATCCCTGAAATGCTAGTATTATACATTACAACTTTTTTATTTTCTATTCTTTTTAACCATTCTTTGGAAACTGATGGCTTATGATTTTCATAATAAATAATCCTATCAACCTTTGGAGAACCTAATGCCACTAATTTGCTTTCTGGAATATATTTCCCATAAATTTGTTTATGTTCTTCTGACTGTACTATCATCTTATCCATATGATTGAATACAGAAAGTTTCCTTTGATTTTCCGGCACTTTTTTTCCTGTAACAAAATATGGAACATAAACAAGCATATCAGTATATTTTTTTAATACATGTGAATAGTAATTTGGATCAACAGATGTAATATAATTATATTGATCAAAGGGATTATGAATATATATAATATCGGGTCTACGTATATTTAAATCATAATCTTTATAGTTTATTATTGGAACATCATTAGGAAAATCTCCACCTTCATAATGAAATTCCCCAAAACTCCCATCAGGATTTTTACTATAATATGGTATAGGCATAATGTAACAATCGCACTTAGTATCTTCTTTAGTAGCACGCCATATGCTTTCGAAACAATCCCACATCGATGCTTTATATGGCATAAATACAACTTCTAGTTTTACCTCTTGTTCCTGAGTTAGTTCTTTTTTTATTAATGTAAGTTGTTTTTTTATATTATTTGAAACCCTAGAAGTAGATTCATGGTGGATAATTTTCCTATTCAGCTGCTTAAGCATATCTTTAAGTTCGTCAATTAGTTTATTATAAAACAAATACCGTTCTTCTGATAAACCTGACATAAGGGAATTATTTATTGCGTCAATAGCTAAATAGCAATCCTGTAAAACAGCTATGGCAGATTGCTGTTTAGTTTTTTTAGATATTATATAGGCTATACCATCCCAAAGGGTGGATATAAGCTCAAGTGCCTGCTCTTGTACAAATTTTCTCATATTAAACACTCCAATATTTTAAGTTAATATGTCATTGTTACTATAAAATCACGATTATATAATAGTAAATAACAATTGAGCTTTTGTCCAAAAACCACCTAATTAATAGGATTTACTGTATGTATTTTCTTTAGATATAAATGCTTCGATGATTTTAGCAATTGCAATAGATTCTTCAGGAGTAAGTTTAAAGCCTTTTTTCTCATTACCGTTTATCAATGATATGAAATCACTTAATTCATATCTAAGTCCTTCTCCAGCAAACTTAGTAAAGAACTTTTCATTTTCATCTTGGTTTTCCTGTCGTATTTCAAAATGTTTAGTTTTCCACCATGGCGATTCCACATAGATATAGCCCTGGGTTCCAGAAATCAAAAGTTGGCCTTCCGATTTAACTCCTAAGCCCACTTTAGCTGTAGCAATGGAATTTTCATAATACATATATATTTTTGTGTATAAATCAACTCCATTTTTATCTACAAAGGTCTCAAACCTAATATTCTTATACTCGGTCCCAAGTAGCTTAATAATTGCAAGGAGTGGGTAACTAGCAAGTTCTGTAACGCTCCCCCCATTTTCTTCCGCCTTCAGTTCTCTAATATCTCCTGAAACTAGCTTGGTAAAACAAGCTTCTACATCCCTTATAATGCCAACCCTACCACTTTTAGCAATTGCTAAAAGTCTTAAAAATCCGGGGGCATAAGCAGTTTTTATGGCTTCCAATAATACTAGATTTTTTTTCTTTGCTAGACTATATACTTCTTGAGCTTGAGATGCATTTAAAACCATAGGTTTTTCACATAGTACATGTTTACCTTTTTCTAATGCTTTAATTATATACTCGTAATGTGTATTGTGGGGAGAGGCAATATAAACTGCATCAACTTTTTTAAAAAAAGTTTCTAGATTATCCGTAAAGAACTTCAACTCAAATTCCTCAGCATACTTTTTAGCACTATCAACCCTTGGGTTGTAAACTCCCTCTAAGTTTGTTCCACTTACATATTTAACTTCTGGAGCAAATCGCCTAGCAATCCTACCTGTTCCAATAACCCCTAATCTAACAATTTTATATTTTTTCTGTCGCTTCATTGTGCTGGAAATTCCTTTTGTACGCTCTAAGTAAACAACATCACAGTATTGCTTTAGATAGTCAAACTTCCCTTTCCAGTCTGAACCTACAGTAAATACATCTACCTTGTGTTTTAGAATTTCCTCAACTTTTTGTCCCTCGTGATCTTCAATAATAATTTCATCAACAAATCCTGTTTTTCTTACATTTTCAATTCTTTCCATAAGAGAATCAATAACATTTAACTTACCTCTATATTCATCATACTTTTCTGTAGTTACTCCTACGATGAGATAGTCACCAAGCTCTTTAGCACGTTTTAGAAGTCTATAATGTCCCTCATGAAACAAATCAAAAGAGCCAAAAGTAATTACCTTTTTCATTTGCTACACTCCTATATATCTATTTTATGATTAACTATAATCTAGGCATTAAATCTTCTTTGTCTATTTTTATAAGCTTGTACTTAGTAAATGTATGGCCTCGCCTATTTTCAACAGGTGGAAATTGTTTATAGTTACCAAATTTAAAGGTTAAATATCCATGATAATCCTTTGGCCCTGGAAAATAAAATCCCTCAAATTTAATATCTTTAAGCTCAGTATACCACTTTCTATAATAACCATAATGTCCATTGTTAGGAGTAGGAAATGTCAAAATTCTTACCATCTGTGTATATTTTTTATTACTTGATTTTACTAACAAGTCATAAAGCAAAAAAATAAAACCTTTGGGAATTATAGAAATCAAAGAATATATTCCTCTCATGAATATATTTTTGTCGGATTTTGCTCCCACTGCAGACCACTGCATTTTTCGTATTACAGTACAGCACATATTATGAAATCGGCGTAATAAAATGTTATCTGGGACATTATCTAAAGGAAATATATCAATAAAAACTCCTGTGGGATAAGGCATATGCTCTTGTCCTTTACGAATAAACTCTGTTCCAACACGCCTAATTTTCCCATATCCCCAACGATATCCTGAAGTATTTTTATGATTTTGTAGATAAAATCGTGAGTTATCAAGCTCTTTTTCACAAACCTTACAAAAACGTTCATACTCAGGTCTTAACATAGCAACATCTATATCATCATCCCAAGGAATAAATCCTTTATGTCGAACTGCTCCTAAGAAAGTACCTGCAATAATACAATATCTAATATTGTGTTTTTTACAAATACGATCAACTTCTAAAAGCATTTCAAGTTGTATTATTTGCATTTGTCTTAAATCTTCCTGTGCCATAGTTATATGGGGGGATTTTAACTTCATAAAATTCATCCTCTTAATTTAAGATATTTCTATTTTAAAATTCTCCTATTTCTTTAAGTCTATCATTAACTATATTCTTTTCATTATTTAGTCTTGCATTTTTAAAGGCTTTTTTATAATAATCAGTTGAAAGACTATCCCTTCCTTGAACTTGATATAGATATCCTAAGTTATATAATAAATCAAAATGTCTATCATTAATTTTTAGTCCTTGTTTTATAATTTTTTCAGCTTTAATAAACTCTTTTTCCATCATAGCCAATACCGCTTTGAAAGAATATATATCAGGATCATCTGATATTATACTTTCATATTGGATAATTAAGTTTTTTGCTTCATCTAAGTCTCCTTTTTCTATTAAAGAAGAAATATTATTTTTAAATTTTATTTTATATGTTTCTAATTCTTCATCAAAATCATCTTTAGACACTGTCGTATATTGGTCTAAATCAGAAGATTTTTTTTCCAATTTGTCAATTAACACCTTTAATATATCAATTATTTCTTTTTGAATTTCATTATCATTAGTAAATAATAGTGCTTTTTTATATAATTCAATTGATTGACCATATTGTTCTTTAAGCTGATATAAATATGCCAAGTTATATAATAAATCAAAATTCTTACATTCTATTTCTAATCCTTTCTTCAATACTCTTTCAGAATCATCTAATTTATTTTCCATTATATATATAATAGCTTCCATAGAATAAATCTCAACATCATCTTGTATTTTAGTTTCATACTGTTTAATATGTCTTAAAGCCTCTTGGGTGTGCCTTAAGTTTATTAACTCTTTTATATTTTCTTTGCTTACAGTTTCCTTGATTTTAACTATTTCCTTCGCTTCATTTAATAGTATTTCTATGGCTTTTTTCATAACTGGATATACTTTAAGTGCTTTTCTTAAATACCTAATATATTGAGCTGTATTTTTATGCTTTATTTCTTTACCTAGACATAAATACAATAAAAAGACTTCTTCATCGTCCTTTAGGTCATAAATCATTTCATCGTCAAATATTTTATTATCATAAATATATCTTAAATATTTAGTTCCATACTCAATATATTTATATAATATATATTTATAATCACTATCATTTAACTTATCTTTAATTAATACATGGCTAGCTAACACTTTATTAATTCTTAATTCACTTATTTCATCTGTACCATCATTTATTTGTAAGTATTCAAATATAACTGAAACTAAGTCAGCTTTATTTGATAAATAATTCAAAAATTTATCTAGAACTGTGCTTTTAAAATTGGGAAATATTTCTTTAATATTCATTTGTCTCTTTATTAAATAATATATTATGTCGCCATAAAAATCAGGAAGTTTATTGAAGTCTAATTCCTTAACCCTATGAATTATCTTATCCTCAATA